>CAZPUD010000383.1:0-3282 GCA_964589115.1 uncultured candidatus Brocadiaceae bacterium
GTAGTCCTGTATTATGCCGACTAATAATAAGACTATTTATCAACTGCGCTTCATCTACCTTTGTTAGAAGTTTCTCTGCTTTTATTTCAACTACTATCTCATTGTAAACAATAAAGTCAGGAATATAGAATTTCTTCAATTTTTGATTTTTATAAAATATTTCCAGCCGGGGCTGAGGAATAAACGGGATATTTTTCAATTCAAATTCTATTTCTAAACACTCCTGGTATACTGCTTCAAGATGTCCTGTACCTACAAAATTATGAACCTCTATTGCAGCTCCAATAATTGCATGAGTCCTTGGATCTTTTATCATGTGTTAAAATGGATTTTTTCTTTAGATTTTACAGAATATTTATATTGCTTTTATCTGTGTAATCTGTGAAATCTGTGGTTCCACATATCTTGCCTGATCAATGTTCATGTTCCTTAAACTCCATAGCCCCACCATACAAAGCACTAGCGCCGCCTGTAAGCTGGCTCTGGGAATCGATGAGGAAATTGGCTTTCGTGACAACTTTATCACCCTCTTCCAGTCCTTCCAAAACCGGGTAGTAATCACCGGCCTTTGGACCAAGGATGACCTCTTTTCCTACATATTGCCCGTTGCCTTTATCAATATAAACAATCTTTCTTATACCGGTATCAAGCACGGCTGTGGCAGGAATGGCAAGTACCTGAGTCGTCTTTTCCAGACGCATTCCGCATTTTGGACAATCTTCCGGTTTATCAGAGGTCACCTCCGGGTGCATGGGACAAGTATAAACGACACGTTTCTTGAGTTCGGCTTTTTTTACTTTTACTTCCAATTCATCTTTAACTTCCCATTGACCCAGTGGTCTTTTACACTGATCACATTCTCCTGGTTTATCGGAGGTCATACATGCCATAGGACACATATATACGAATTTCTGTTTTTCCTCACCTTCCGGTGTAGTTACCGTTACACTTGTCTGTACCACCATACCACACATGGGACATAACTTAGGTGGTATAGTCGGATCCCACTCCTGTGGACAAATGCATGATAACTTTTCCCCAGATACTTCAACCGGTATCTCTCTCTTTTCAAGACTCATACCACATATTGGACAATCACCGTCAGTCTTTGCAGTATGACATTCCATCGGGCATACATATACCGTTTCTGTTTTAACAGAAGGTTCTTTTTTTACTGCCTGTGTCTTTCCTGAGGCAGGAACTTTTTCTAACTCCATTCCACAGACAGGGCAGTCTCCCTGTTCTTTAGAACTGTAGCACTTCATCGGACATATATATTTATAATCAACGTCTTTGGGAACCGGCACCTTTTCCAGTTTCATTCCGCACTGAGGACAATTTCCAGGTTTATCAGAACTATGGCAGTTCATGGGGCACATATACTCATATTCAATTCCTTCTTTTTGGATTGATACATCACTCTTAGGAGAAATTGGTTCGTCTTCGGTCAGAGGTTTCTTAACAAAAGGGACGTTATCTATTGGACATATCCCTGGCCTGCTGGATCTTATTTCCGGGTGATCCGGGCAGTAATAATCCAGTCCACTTGTGTAATAGCCGCCTTCCTGAGCAAACTCCTCAATGGGTATTCGTATTCGTGCATTAACGTACATAGAGGGCTTTAATTTAAATTCCGGGTTAGGGATATCACAACGGATCTTTACCGAACGCGTTTTATCATCCAGGAATGGTTCAATAAAGGATACTGTTCCAATAAATGCCTCACCTGGATAGGCGGGCGTTGTAACTTCCACTTCCTGTCCTATCTTAACCCAGGCCATTTCGTATTCATAAATATTCGCCATCATCCATACGTTTGAGAGATTAGCGATGGTGTAAATTACATCACCCTGCATGACATATTGTCCTTCAAGAGATTTCTTTTCAGTTACAATACCGCTGATAGGGGCGTAAATAATGGTATGCTGCCTTACCTTTTTTTCTTTTGCAAGTTTCTCAATCTGTTTTTCTGTCATGCCCCACCATAACAACCTTCTTTTCGCAGCATCAATAAGTGATTTTCCTCCGCTTATTACCTCATCAAAAGTACTATCCTTAATTTTTTCAGCAGTCTCTAACGCTAACAAATATTCTTCTTGTGTAGACACAAGCTCAGGACTATACATCCATACCATGGCCTCATCCTTTACTACCTGAGTACCGGTAAAGTCTACAAAAAGCCTGTCAATTCTGCCCGGAATCCATGCTGAAACAAAGGCCTTGAGTCTTTCATCATAATCGATCAATCCCACCGTATAGATATCCTTGGTAAGCGACCGAAACGTGATGGTACCTGTTTCGACCTGTGCCAGTTTCCGTGCCCGTTCGCTTAATTCTACGGTAGCCAGCGCACCCTCTTCCTCAATACCTGCACCTTTTTCATATACAGGGACAAGATCCATAGCACAAATGGGGCATTTGCCGGGTTTATCCATCTTTACAGAAGGATGCATACCGCAGGTCCAATACAGGATCTTCCTTTCTTTTGGTTCTTCTTTTACCTCTTCCTTTGTTTTTTCCTTTACTTCTTCTTTTGCGTCTTTTCTTCCTTCTTTTATACCTGTTTCTTTTTCGTGTACAGGAACCAAAGGCATACCGCAGATAGGACACTTACCGGGTTTGTCCATCTTAACAGATGGATGCATGGGGCAGGTCCAGTAAAGTACCTTTTCTTCCTCAGATTCCTCCGCTTTTACAGAAGAAATAAAATCTGTTTCAGCTTCTTGAAGAACTTTAAAATACTTTACCGCTTTATCAGGCATATACGTGTATATGCCGGAAAAAATACTGAGGATAATAAACAAGGGGACAATAAAATATTTGTTGTAAATAAACTTTTTAACAGAGGACATAAAATACCCCTTTTGCGAATGTAAAAGGAGAAAAACAAAATTTAAATGATAAACCAAATTTCAATTTGATTTGCTCAATGTTGGTTCAATCGTCCGCGATTGAACCGAAACGTTTAACATGTTTCATACGCCTGGAGTAAGCCAAAACGTACAGGCTAATGTTAAGCACATGGTTCAATCTACAAGATTGAACCAACCATAATTTAATGTTTCCCTGGCGGGTTCAGGTCTGTGACCTGAACCCATGAGTTTATTTGGATCATACGCCATGTACGGGTGGTGACGTAATCAACAATATAAAACGTAGGGTTCGGGTTACAAACCCGAACCCGCAGTGGGGCCTTTAAGCCACAAAGAACCCATATTAAGAAAGTGAATAGTAGTTAGTGAATAGTTAAATGATTATGTGGTTAATAGCCATTTAGCCATC
>CAZPUD010000384.1:0-3276 GCA_964589115.1 uncultured candidatus Brocadiaceae bacterium
CAAGACGCTTAATGATAAGATTGTGAAAAGAAATTAATCACCTAAAATACCTCTTCGGAGATAGGGAGTAACCCCAATTTCCATTTCTTCACAAAAAAGATATCTTCCATTTATAATAGAAACGTGCAAATACTTGCGTTTGTGTTTTAAAACTTATTTTATAACATCTATATAGGGGCGAACCTTGTGTTCGCCCTTGCCCGGCACAATTCAAAACGTTTATGTTCGTTTCCCATTTGGGTGAATACAAGATTTGCCCCCTACAAACATTGAGTTTTCTTAAATATACGAGGAGTGTTTATGGCAAATTTTCCAGTGAAGAGATTTCAACAAAACCATGTCATTTTTAACGAGGGAGCAATAGGATATTCTGCTTATATTTTACAGGGAGGCCGTATAGAAATATCAATTAATACGGAAAAAGCAAAAAAGATAATCACCATATTAAAACCAGTGTCAATCTTTGGGGAAATGGCCTTATTATTGAAAGATCACAAGAGAAGTGCAACTGCTACTGCATTAGATGATTGTGAGGTTGTGGAGATTGTAAAAAAAGAATTCGATGATTTTGTTGGAAGTTCACCAAAGATAATAACGACAATACTTTATACGCTTGTAGAACGTCTGCAAAAAACAACAACGCTTATACCAAATACAGCTAATTTATTTATAGCAACCGTTGAAATATTGAATCTTCTCTCACTTCACAAAAATCAAGAGATACTTTATGAGCCTATATTAAACTCACTAATGAACATTTTCGCTGAAGATAAATTACGGGTACAGGAAAAATTCATGATAATAGAAACTTTCAATTTGATAGAAATAAAAAATAATTCGCAGGGAGAGAAGATTATCCGTCTATTAGAAAAAGATAATTTTCTGCAAAAAGCGGTAAAAATGAACCAGATTTTGAATGGCTATGCAGAAAGAAAAGTGACGTAGATTTACCATCATCAACAGGGGCAAAAAATGAATCTGACAAACGGTGCAAAGATAGCTGTAATTGGAGGCGGGCCGGCGGGTTCTTTTTTCAGCATTTTTGCTTCCCGGCTAGCTCAGGAGCTGGGTAAAAAGCTTAATATTACTATTTATGAAAGAAAAAATTTTCTTAATCAGGGAGCTGCAGGTTGTAACATGTGTGCTGGGGTTATCTCTGAATCCTTAGTGCAATTGCTCGCTTTGGAGGGTATAAATTTACCGTATCTTATCGTACAAAAGGGAATAGGATCCTATTGTTTCCATACACAACATGGCAAAGTCGAAATAAAATCCTCGCGTCTTCAGCAGCGAGGCATAGCAACTATCTTCAGGGGTAGCGGACCGAAGGGAAGTCTGGAAAAAGGTATTCAGAGTTTTGATGATTTTCTTCTCAATAATGCGGCAGAATACGGAGTTCAAGTAAAACATATTCTTGTAAATGAAGTACATCTGCAAAGAGATAAACCTGTTCTCTATTCAGGCAAAACTATACTTCAGGATTGTGAACTTCTTGTAGGGGCATCTGGAGTAAAAGCAGATACAGGTAAGATGTATGAAAAGTTAGGTGTAGGATACAGGGTTCCATCTACCATTAAGGCTATGCAATCCGAGATTGAATTGGGGAGTGATTGGATTACAAACCATTTTGGGTATTCAATACACATTTTTCTCCTGCAAATTCCAGGAGTAAAGTTTGTAAGTGTGATTCCCAAGGGAGATTTTATCACCGTAAGTATGCTCGTAAAAGAACCAGATAAAGAGTATGTAAAAACCTTTCTTGACCATCTGATAATGAAAAAGATGCTTCCCTCAAATTTCAAAATACCAGAGAAATTCTGTCATTGTTTTCCAAAAATAAACATAAAGTCAGCAAAAGTACCTTTTGCAGACAGAATAGTATTTGTGGGAGATGCTAGTAGTACCAGACTGTTTAAGGATGGAATAGGTTCTGCCTATATTACCTCCAAGGCTGCAGCCTATACGGCGCTGTTGTATGGTGTAGGAGAAAAAGATTTTGCAGAACATTATTTTCCCATTTGTAAAGAGTTAAATAAAGACAACTTGTTTGGACGCTTCCTTTTCTCTATCAATGATCTGATTTCAATTTCGCCATTTCTTAATAAAGGTTACTTCAAGATAATCCAGTGGGAGCAAAAGGGATTGCAAAAGGAAACCCCTTGTAGTAACATTCTTTGGGACATGTTTACAGGCAGCAGATTTTACAAAGATATCCTTATAAAATCACTTAACCCTTGGCCTTTGATGAAGTTACTGAGTACAGTAGCTGCATCTTATGTAAAAGAAATAATTTTTTCTTTTAGGAAAAAATAGAAAGGAGCGATTCTATGTTTGAAGAAAGATCATTGGGTAAGTTATTTAAGGATGGTGAGATTATTGTAGAAGAGGGTACGCAAAACCGCACTTTATATGTCATCCAAAGTGGAAAAGTAAAGGTTGTAAAAAGCACCAAAGAAGGAGAAACTACCCTTGCGGTATTAGGAGAGGGAGACATTTTTGGTGAGATGAGTCTTTTTGATGCGAATCCCCGTTCGGCAACAGTAAAGGTGATGGGGGAGGCAAGAATCCTGGCTATAGAACATGAGGGGCTTCTTAAAAGGATAAAGATGGATCCTTCTCTTGCTTTTCGTATTATTAAACAAATGAGTCAGCGCATCAGAAACTTAAATTCAAAATTGATCATTACACAGAAAGCAATTAAACAGGCCGGCGATAAACTATTAGAGATAAGTAAAACCAAAGATATTTATATGAGAGATATAGATAATAAGTTAGTGCTTATTAGAGATAACGTGATGATGATAGATAAGGAATTTGATAAATTTAACAATGTATTTACCCATATGGATGTCTTACCCCAATAGTATCTTCCAAAAATAATTTTGACATTTTTGGCAAAAATTTACGAATTACGATTTTTTAAATCCCAAATCCCAAACCCCAAATCGTAAATCGTAAATCCCATTTAGTTACTCTTCCGATTCATTTGGGTTAGGACTGTATACTATAATACTTCAGAATAGTACATAGTTTTCTATTATTTTCTATGCCTTGGCATTAAATTATTCATTGACGGGTATTTTGGCTTCCGTTCAGCAAGAGCCCAAGACAGGTTTTATACCGTCCTTACCAATTCATTTTTTATCTGTGTTCAATCTGTACTACTATCCATCAATTTCTTGTTTTTTATGCTCGTTTTTTTAAACGACATAGCCATAAGACATTGATTAGACGAGGCTTACTTAAAGTTTAGGGCATTGAGTTTTTTGTCATTTG
>CAZPUD010000385.1:0-3274 GCA_964589115.1 uncultured candidatus Brocadiaceae bacterium
ATGAAACATGCTAAACGTTTCGGTTCAATCGTGGACGATTGAACCAACTCTGAAGGCATAATTAAAAACTTTGAATTTCCTAAGCAATAAATTAGCCCTTCGGCAACTTATCTGAAGATTAAACGATGGATAACGTAATTTCTATAATACTAGGTGGAGGACGCGGGACAAGGCTTTACCCTTTAACAAAAGAAAGGTCAAAACCTGCAGTACCACTTGCCGGCAAGTATAGAATCATAGATATACCTATCAGCAACTGCTTAAATTCTGATCTTAATAAAATTTATGTACTTACGCAGTTCAATTCGGCATCACTTCACAGGCACATTACCAGGGCATACAAATTTGATAATTTCTCAAAGGGCTTTATTGAGATTTTAGCCGCAACCCAGACCATAGAGAGTATGGACTGGTATCAAGGTACTGCTGATGCCGTCCGTCAAAATCTTCGATTTTTCAATCAGCCTAATATTGACTTTGCCCTCATACTTTCCGGTGATCAGCTTTACCGCATGAATTACCAGGGGTTTATTAAAGAACACATCAGAACCAATGCGGAAGTAACTGTCTCTGTAATCCCTATTAAAAGAGAAAAAGTTCAACACTTCGGCATTTTAAAGGTAGACGAACAGGGTCGCATCAATGATTTTGTTGAAAAGCCAAAAGATGAAAAGATTATTGACTCTTTTTCAATAAGTACATCTGCTCTTGACCGGCACGGCATTAAGGCTGAAAACCGTAATCTCATAGCTTCAATGGGGATTTATGTGTTTAATATTGACGTGCTCAACGAGGTGCTAAGAGAAACAAAAAAGTCAGACTTTGGTAAAGAAATTATCCCCGATATTATAAAAAAAAGGCGTGTATTTGCTTATTTCTTTGATGGATATTGGGAAGATATCGGAACGATAAAATCATTTTATGAGGCAAATCTGGAATTAGCTTCTGCTACACCTAGCTTTGATCTGTTTGATGAAAAAGCTCCAATCTATACAAATCCCCTTTTTTTACCCGGTTCGCTTATAAATACATCTAAAATCACTCAATCCATTATTGCTGACGGCTGTTCTATTCATGATTCGGAAATACAACACTCTGTCATTGGAATCAGAAGCATTATTGGTAAAAGCACTGTTATTAAGAATTCTATTATTATGGGTGCGGATTACTACGAGTCAGAATCGAACATCCGGTCAAACCTGTTTAAGAAAATACCAAATATAGGGATAGGCAATAATTCACGGATCAAAAACGCCATTATCGATAAGAATGTTCATATCGGGGAAAATGTGACTATAGAGAATGCTGGAAATGCAGAGCAGTTTGATGCAGAAAATTACATGATCCGTGACTCGATAGTTATTATACCAAAAGGCAGTGTTATACCATCTGGTACGGTTATATAAATAATTACAATGCTTATTGTCGCATGACGATTTTAATCATCAAATGCAGCTTTCTGTAATTTTACGATAGTTCATCGTTTTAATGCGAAAGACAGAATTGCCCATATTGCAGTAATAGTAAGTGTTACAAACCCAATATTCAGACCAACGAGCCAGTAGATAAGTTCCCTCTTGTCTTTCTCGGTTTTTGCGAGGATTTCAGATTTATCTTTTTCTGTTTTTGCAAATAATTCAGTTTTATCCCGCTCTGTTTTTTCATACAGTTGGTCCAGTCTCAAGGAAATGTGTGTTATTTTTTCCTTGAGCGCATCCTCGTACAGGGCCTCAAGTCTTGTAATTCTATGTTCTAATTCTTCTATTCCTGGCATGCCAGCATTTTAAGAACAAAGTCTTTATTTGTCAAGCATTTCTCTATTCAATACATAAAAGCAAGTCTAAATCCCGCCTCGTAAATCAACATCAGGATATATCCTGGAAATTGCTTTGAAAACACTAAAATATATCATTACAATTAGTAACCATGTCAGAATCACACAATATATTCCGTTCCGTAAGGATTATCAGCATTTGCACCCTATTAAGCCGCATACTTGGCCTTATCAGAGATATGATATGTGCCAGCATTTTCGGAACCGGTATGGTTTGGGATGCCTTTACCGTTGCTTTTAAAATACCAAATTTGTTTAGACGGCTATTTGGAGAAGGGGCGCTAAGTGCGGCTTTTATTCCTATCTTTACGGAACATATTGAAAAACGCGGCATGGAAGACGCATGGAAATTTGTAAACGTTATTACCACTTTACTCATAATTATCCTGGGTGGAATCGTACTCATAGGGGAAGGATCATTTTTTGCCATTCCCAGAATATTCCATGTACAGGAGAAGTGGCAGCTCATATTTAAATTGCTTATCATTATGTTCCCATATGTTTTATTCATATGCTTAGTCGCCTTCATTGGCGCTGTACTCAATACCCTTCGCCATTTTTTTATGCCTGCCTTTGCCCCGGTTATTATGAACGTCTGCTGGATTTTAGGGGCTGTTTTATCACCTTATACAGGAAAGACCCTGGAAAAAATGATTTATGCAGTTGCCGTCTCCGCTTTTTTTTCAGGCATTATTCAAATACTTATCCATATCCCTGTCTTAAGAAAAAAGGAGCTATATTACCGGCCCGCTGTCCAGTTTTCACATCCCGATCTGAAGTTAGTATTAACACGCATGGCACCTATCGTCTTCGGTTTGGCCGTTGTTCAGGTCAATGTTTTACTCGACAGCCTTATTGCGGTCGGGTTTGCAGCCCACCAGGGGGGACAGGACCATTTCAACCTTGCAGGAACGGTCATTCATTTTCCAATGAAGGCCGGAGCCGCATCTGTGTTGTATTACAGCGACCGGCTTATTCAGTTTCCCCTGGGAGTTTTTGGCATTGCAATGGCGACTGCTGTGTTTCCCCTTTTTTCCACTCATGCGGTAAGGGAAGACTGGAACAATTTTTCGGTCAGTTTTAATAAGGCATTGAAATTCATGCTCCTGATAGGTATCCCAGCGTCTGTGGCAATTATCATGCTGAGGGATCCTGTCATTGATCTCCTTTACAGGAGAAACCAATTTAACGCGGAATCAGCTTACAGGACATCACGTGTTATTCTCTTTTACGGTTTTGGGATATGGGCATACTGCGGACTCCATGTACTGGTCCGGGCGTTCTACTCACTAAAAGATACAGTTACTCCGGTAAAAGTCGGTGCATTGTGTGTTGGTTTAAATCTCATCTTAAACCTTTCACTTATATGGATATTGCAGGAAAGCGGTTTGGCCCTTTCTACTGCTATCTGTGCTATTGTACAGATTGTTGTTCTGATTA
>CAZPUD010000386.1:0-3240 GCA_964589115.1 uncultured candidatus Brocadiaceae bacterium
TAAACGAATGGTTCAATCTACAAGATTGAACCAACCTTAGTCGCTGCCAAAGGCAACCTAATTTGAGCGGCCAATCGCTTTTCGGATTTTCTCCATAAAGGGTATGGCTAATGACCTTGCCTTTTTAGCCCCTTCGCTTAGGAGGATGTCTATTCTATACCGGTCTGCCATGAGCTGATTGTATAATTGGCGCGGTTCTTTCAGGAAAGCATCCAATACCTCAAATAACTCCTGCTTTACATCTGCATACGCTATACCCTGCAGATACCGCTTTCGCAGAGATTCCGTTTGTGCAGGGCTGGCAAACTCCTTATATATGAGGAAAAGTGTAGATGTGGTCGGGTCCTTAGGCTCCGCCGGAGGGGCCGAATCGGTTTTAATCCTATAAACAAGTTTCCGTAACTTATCGGGCGGAACAAACAGGGGAATAGTGTTATCATAACTTTTACTCATCTTGCGTCCATCGAGTCCGGGTAACGAGGCGACCTCTTCCTGAACGATGTAATTAGTAAGCTTAAAAACCTTTCCATATGTGTGGTTAAAACTCCGGGCAATATCATTCGTAATCTCGATATGCTGGACCTGATCTTTCCCGACAGGAACGAAGTCAGTATGAAAAAGCAGGATATCGGCAGCCATAAGGATGGGGTAGTTATAAAGTCCCATATTGATACCGGAATCGGCATCAGAAATTCCCATTTCAAGATTTTCAGCGACTGCCGCCTTATAGGCATGGGCACGGTTCATCAGTCCTTTGGGTGTCAGGCATGCAAGTATCCAGGTTAACTCGAAGATCTCCGGTACATCGGACTGACGATAAAAAATTATCTTATCGGTATCCAGCCCAAAGGCAAGCCAGGCTGCAGCTACTTCATAGCATAAGTTACGGAAGTAATCAGGCTCCCGTATAGCGGTCAATGCATGGTAATCGGCGATGAAATACATTGGCTGGTTTTGTGCATCCTGTGCCAAAGCCAGGGCAGGCTTCATGGCACCAAGGTAATTACCAAGGTGCGGGCTACCGCTGGGTTTTATTCCTGTTAAGATGATTTTCTTATTCATAGTTTTCCTAACCCGAACGAGTTGGAAGAGAAATGTAGGGCGAGGCTTTAGCCTTGCGTTTATTTCAGGAAGGCAAACCTAAAGGTTTGCCCTACATGTTACTAGCAAAAATATTTATGCCAAATGTGTTATAGTATTGATTATACAGTAATGGTTGCATCAAGAAAATATATTTATCGGTCTATCATATTTTTCCTTCAAAATTGGAATAACGTTTATAATTTTGATATTATTGTAAGTGTATGAAGATACGTAAGTGGCTTTTGACTTCGTGGATCGTTTCTATTCTTTTTGCCCCGATTACTTCTTTATCGCATGCACAGGAGGATGTCGGGGTTATTATAAAGAAGGTCCAGGCGTCTATGGTGAGCATCTTATTGTACGATAAAAATAGTAAACTTATCGGCCGCGGGGATGGTTTTTTTATCGATGATAACGGTGACGTTGTTACAAACATCCATACGTTTCAGGGTGCAGCCAGTGCTCAAGTGGAGACAGCTTACGGTAAGCTGTACGATGTTACCGGCGTTTCAGCGCAGGACAAGGAAGGTGACCTCCTCCGCATATCGGTTGACATTCCTCCAAGGATGGTGCAGCCTTTAATACTCAGTAATTCTCCTCCGGAAGTGGGGGAACGGGTTTTCATAGTAGGCAGTCCATCAAAAATTGATCAGCATAGTTCTGAGTGTATTGTATCAGGTATCTGTGAAATTCCGGTATTTGGAAAGGTTGTCAGGATTATTACGCCTGCATCCGGTGAGTTTAACTGCAATCCTGTAATAAACATGAGTGGAGAGGTTATTGGACTGGTAATTTCTCAGGATATAGAAGGTCAAAACCAAAATTTTGCAATTTACAGCAAGAGGGTAACAAGACTATTACCTGACAGGAACTCTGTCATTCCTGAATGGATCGAAGGTGAAACGAACGAATGGCTTTTTTCTCCCGAAGGATTTTGTAACCGCGGATTTTATTACATTGCACAGGGTAATGAGAGGAGGGCCCTTCATTTTTTTAATGAAGCAATTAAAAAAAATCCAAGGTATTCTCTCGCCCTTTTCTGCATCGGTTACTGTAATGACAGGCTTGGACAATATTCAGAAGCTATCGATGCCTACAAATGCGCAATCAGAATAGACCCTGATTTTATCAGTGCATATTCTAAGCTTGGAGCAGTGTATGACAAATTGGGATACTACTCAGATGCAATAGAGGCTTACAGGCACATACTGCGCATTCAACCAAAGGATGATGCTGAAGTGTACTACAAATTAGGAAAGGCTTATAATATGATAGAACGTTACACAGAGGCTGTAACTGCCTTTAAACGGGCAATCCGGATCGAACCCGATTTTGTTGAAGCAAATTTCGATCTGGGTCTGGCCTATTTCAACCTTGAGCGCTACCAGGAGGCTAGAGAAGTTTACCTGCAGATAATCAATAGTGAGCCAGATAATGCCAATGCCCTTTCCATGTTGGGTTCAATTTACCATAAACAAGGATACTATCAGGAAGCTATTGATACATTCAAAATGGCAGTCCGGAATAAATCTGATGATGTTAATGCGCTTACCATGCTGGGTATGGCTTATGAAAATTTAGAGAGTTATCCGGAGGCAATCGATGTATTTCAGCAGGTAATACAAATGAAACCGGATAATGCGGAGGTGTATTTCAGACTAGGTTCGGTGTGTTATAAACTCAAACGGTATACGGAAGCAATCGATGCGTTCAAGCAGGCAATTTTTGTTAAGGATGACGATGCCGAGGCTTATCGTATGCTGGGTATGGCCTATTTTAAACTCAAGCAGTATAAGGAAGCTGTTGACGCTCTCAATCGGGCAGTTAATATCGGGAAGGGTGATTTCAATACATACTATAATTTAGCCCTGATTTACGGTATTCTTGGACATTACCATGAGGAGAAAGATGCCTACATGCAGGCGATTGGTATGAAGCCTGATTTTGCAGAAGCACATCTCGGCCTGGGCATAACATACTTGAACCAGGGAGACAGGGAATTGGCATTGGAGGAGTATAAAATTCTTTTGAATCTGGATAAGGATTTAGCGAGCGGATTGTTTAACCTCATTTTTAAATAGTTTTGTATAGTAAGGTACCTTCCTAGAGTTGGTTCAATCGTCCACGATTGAACCGAAACGTTTAGCATGTTTCATA
>CAZPUD010000387.1:0-3233 GCA_964589115.1 uncultured candidatus Brocadiaceae bacterium
GAGGATTTCCTGACTGCCTTAAAATATGGCATGCCGCCTGCAGGAGGACTTGGTGTGGGTATTGACAGGCTTATTATGATTTTAACAAACAATATATCCATCAGAGAAGTCATTCTTTTTCCGCTCTTAAAACCAGTCAAATAGTGAATAGTAAATAGTGGATAGTGGTTAAATGGCTATTAACCACCCGACCATGTAACCTTCAACTATTCACTGTTTCTCTTAACATCCCTTAGTTCCTTCTTTCCAGAGGAGAAGCCAGGATTGAAATTCCTATACATTAAACGTTTCGGTTCAATCGTCCACGCTTGAACCGAAACGTTTAGCATGTTTCATACGCCTGGAGTAAACCAAAACGTACAGCCCCATGCTAAACTAATGGTTCGATCTACAAGATTGAACCAACTATAGGTTTCGTGCCTCAACCCAACCTACCGTGCTGTGAAAGGGAAATCCGAAATCCGAAGTACGAAATCCGAAACAAATAGGAAAATACAAAATCTCAATGACAAAAACCAGTTTCGAACATTTGAAAATTAAAATTTTGGATTTGTTTCGGATTTTGATATTCGAATTTAGAATTTAAACGCTTCTATATATCGACAAAATTTTGTCGATGTTGAGGCGCTAAGCGCCTAATTTAACTAACATGTACTCACCGGAATTAAAGGCGTTTCACAGGGAACACCAATATAGTATCCCTGTGCGTAATCGACACCGTAATTTTTCAGTATTTGCACCGTCTCTTCATCGCTTACAAACTCAGCAACCGTCTCCTTTCCCAGTCCGCGTGCCACTTCTACTATTGCCTTAACCATATGCTGGTCCACACGGTCGTTTGGCAGGTTGCAAATAAAACTGCCATCTATCTTGATATAATCAATGGGTAAATGTTTCAGGTAATAAAACGATGAGAAACCACTGCCGAAATCATCAAGGGCGAATCTGCAACCTAAAGATTTCAGCGTAGTAATGTAACTTTGCGCTTTAACCATGCTTGGAATAACTGCTGTCTCGGTTATTTCAAACACTAAAGCCCTGGGATCAACGGAATATTTGCTTAATTTCTGTTTTGTTAATGATAGTATTTCCGTATCGTTAAACACCATACCGGAGAGGTTTACTTCAAGATTCCAATTATTCTCAGCAAATTTCCTTTTAGCAATAATTTCGATAGCCTGACTGACTACCCATCGGTCTATATCATGAATAAGCCCGAATTGCTCTGCAATGTCCAGGAAATCTCCCGGCAAAATTATTTTACCATCTTTATCTATCATACGCAGTAGTGCCTCATATCCGGCAACGGAGTTATTCCTCAAATCAAGGATAGGTTGTAAGTATAAAACGAACTTCTCTTGTCTGAGGGCCTCACGGATTCTTTCTTCCCAGCTTAACCGCAATTCAATTTTTGTCTTGTGATCTGGTGTATAAACACAACTTTGGTTCCTGCCGTTTTCCTTTGCATGATACATGGCAAGGTCCGCACTGGTGAGAAGTGTTTTAGTTGTATTCCCGTGTTCGGGAAATAATGCTATACCAATACTGACCGTAATACCGGCGAATTGATTATTGAATGCCACAATGCTCTGCTGTACGGATTTCCTGACCTGTTCTGCTACAGACCGGGCATTATTTAGGTCAATATTCGGCAGGAAAAGGGCAAACTCATCACCACCTATACGCGCCAGAATATCGGTTTCCCGAAGCCGCTTCTGCATCAGGTCTGCAAGGCCTACCAGCAACCTGTCACCTTCACCGTGGCCCAGCGTATCATTGACATATTTAAAATTATCTATATCCAGAAATAACAGTGCCCCACAGTTCCCGTACCGCTCTGCATATGCAAGCCGGCCTTCTAATTCTTCCTGAAAACGCCTGCGATTAAAAAGATTTGTAAGAGGGTCATGGGAAGCCAGAAATTCTAACTGTGATTCAAAGCTTTTCCGTTCCGTGATGTCTTCTTTGATCGCAATAAAATTGGCAATTGTTTTCTCAGGATTTCTGACTGGTGAGATGGATGCATATTCCCAATACGATTCACCATTTTTTTTCTTATTGTGAAATTCACCCCGCCATTCCTTGCCGGAAGTGATCATTTCCCATAAACGATTATATTCTTCCGGTAATGTATCTCCTGATTTAAGAAACCTTGGATTTTTACCGATAACCTCTTCCGGGCTATATCCCGTTAGCCGGGTAAATTGGGCATTGACGTATTCAATATTTCCTCTGACATCGGTTATGATAATTGAACTCGGACTCTGCTCTACCGCATGAGATAGTTTTAAAAGTCTTTCCTCTGCCTTTCTGCGCTCGGTAATATCGATACCGGTACCGATAATATACTCAACCGAATCATTGTTAATAAGGGTGGTGTTTGACCATTCAATTAGCCTGCGGTCGCCATTTTTCGTTATCCAATAATTTACATTCGTACAAGGAAATTCCTTCCCTTTGAGTTTTTCAAAAACAGCCTTAACCTTATCCATTTCTTCAGGCACAATGAATAACTCCCAGAGGCATCTTCCTTTTACTTCTTCAAACGAATAACCGGCTACACACTCACAAGTACGGTTAAAATAAATAATTTTTC
The DNA here is from genome assembly GCA_964589115.1 of uncultured candidatus Brocadiaceae bacterium. Taxonomy (GTDB): domain Bacteria; phylum Planctomycetota; class Brocadiia; order Brocadiales; family Brocadiaceae; genus JBDIVL01. The sequence goes on from CAZPUD010000387.1 coordinate 2,597, forward strand.
CCGCAGTATCAAGAACCACCACCAGTGCACCGGTAGTACCAAGTACCGCCGAGATAAAACTGTGCTGTTTCTGAAGCGCCTTAACAGCATGCTTTTGTTCAGTTGTATCACGTATAACCATGATAAAAAGGTACTGATTGCCCAATCGCAGCTCACTAAATGATATATCTATCGGAAAAGCAATATCACCTTTGCGCCATCCGCTTGTTTCGTGAATCTTAAAATCCAGGCTTATTTCTCTGCCAGTACGGAGATATTCGTATAAATGGTTATAATAAAACTCCGGCATCAGCATCCTGATATTCTTGCCTTTTACTTCTGCGGAGGTATAGCCAAACATCTTTTCCGCCGCCGGATTAAACGACTCAATACCGCCATGTCTGTCGAGGGTAATAATCCCATCCATCGCATATTCAATAACCGAACTAATACGTATCTCACTGTTTATTCGCCTTATCGTATCACGTTTAACCCTGGCAACCATTGGCCTAAAAACAAAAAAAGCTTCCAGAGCTAGGACGAATAAGGTTAAACTTAAGACCCCTATTTCCATCCTCCTCAACAGTATACTGTTTACTTCACTCTCTTTTTGATATTGTCTTACCAGGGTATCCACAGACTCAATAAGTCTCGATGA
>CAZPUD010000388.1:0-3214 GCA_964589115.1 uncultured candidatus Brocadiaceae bacterium
CACTTCGTCTTAAAATAAATTCATCCTCGTAGGGTAATAATACAGACAGTGGTTTTTGCTCGCATCGACCATCACATTTTTCTATGCAGGGCATAAATCCAAAATTTGCAGCATAAATCTCATCATAAATTTTAAATAATTTTAATTTATCCATGTTTTATTAGTAAATATAAACTATTTAATTTGAATAACTTAAAAATAAATTTCTTAAAATAATATTGTTGACAGGAGATAAATATGGAGTATATTAACGACTTATCCCGGTACTTATGCCTAATCCGAATGAAATATCATAATTTATTTTGGTCAAAACTTCCATGAATAAAAATGATGAAGATACTAAAGCCTTAAACAGGGCGTTAGAAATAATGTCGGGTCACGTAAGTTTTTTGGAAGAAAGATACCGCGTTCTTACGGAAACAGTTATTGATGGTATTATAACCATCGATAAAAAAGAGTCTATCGTTTTTTGTAACCCTGCGGCGAAGAAAATGTTCGGCTATAACGATGAAATTATTGGTAATAATATTACTATCCTAATGCCCGAACGGTTTCGGCAGGCACATCGGATGGGGATAAAAAGATACCTGGAAACAGGGTCGCCGAGTATTATAGGAAAGACAATTGAACTTGTTGCTTTGAAAAAAGACGGCACCGAGTTTCCTATAGAACTGTCTTTATCCGTATGGAAGGGCGACGAGCGGTGCTATTTTACAGGCATTATCAGGGATATCACCGAGAGGAAACAAATGGAGGATAGCCTCAGAGAGGTGAATAAAAAACTGGAAAACCTGTCAATCCGGGACTGTTTAACTAATTTGTACAACCGTCGTTACGCATATGAGGTTCTGGAGAGTGAGTATAATCGTGCAAAAAGATACAATAAAGCACTTTCCTGTTTAATGATTGATATTGATTACTTTAAAAGAATTAACGATCTCTACGGACATCTTTTCGGAGATAAAGTACTAAGTTATTTTTCTTCCTTTTTATCAGGGATGATACGGTCAACTGATGTAATCTCAAGGTACGGAGGGGAAGAATTTCTTATTATCCTTACCGAGGTAAATATGAAAGGGGCTGTGGATTTTGCCGAAAGGTTAAGGGATGCTATATCAAGGCATAAAGTAGAAGATAAAGAGAAAAATATCCATATTGCTTTAACTGTCAGTATAGGTGTCAGTTCTTATACAGGGCACGTCAGTGACAAAGAGGAATTGGTATCTCATGCAGATATGGCATTATACGAGGCCAAACGAATGGGTAGAAACAAGGTTTGCTGCTACAAATCATCACAAGCAAAAATAGTGAATTTTGCCTTAGGGTAGCGGGAATTTGGATTTCGGATTTTAGATGTCGGATTTTACACTTTGGTCTTTCATTCCGCAATCCGCAGTCCGCAATCCCAAATCTGAAATTTGATACATCCCCCGTCATCTGCTGACCACAAGGAAGCGGCGCTACAATTTATCATTTTAAGTTTTTCTTTGCGTCCTTTGCACCTTTGCGGTGAATCCACGAGATAGTTATTTTTCCAGGCCGTAAGTCCACGCCGAGATACTGCCATCCATGTATTTTACATTCCTGAATCCCGCATTTTTTAAGATACGGTAAGCATGTGCAGCACGCAGGCCGGCACGGCAGTAGGTAATGATCTCTTTTGAGTTTTCGAGTTCGCTGGTTCGCAGTGCCAATGTATCGAGCGGTATATGTTTACATCCTTTAATATGACCGCTCTTATATTCCGGCTCTGTTCTTACATCGAGCAGTATGAAATCTTCGTCTCTGTTGTATTTTTCCATAACTGCATGTGGAAGGATGCCGGATGTTTTTCCCGATAATTTATTGTTCAGGACATTGGCTGCTACAATCACAGCATCCATGGCCATGGCATAAGGCGGGGCATATCCCAAATCAAGTTTAGAGATTTGATCAACTGTTGCACCAAACGTAAGAGATGTTGCAAGAATGTCAATGCGTTTATCTGCCGCGCCTTCGCCGATAATTTCTGCACCCAGCAGTTTCCCGGTGGCAACGTCTGCAATAAGTTTAATAATAATGTCTTTTGCCCCCGGATAATAATGAGACTTATCTACTGCAGGAACAATCGTAGATTCGGTTTTAAAGCCCTCTTTTATGGCCTCACGTTCGGAAAGACCCACCTTTCCCACGTTCATATCAAATACCTTTACAACCAGAGTACCCAGGACACCTCTGAAGGCATCAGTACCACCTGTAGCATTAATGGCTGCAATACGCCCCATTTTTGCAGCGGTGGAACCTAATGGGATCCATGCAGGCTTTCCTGTTATCAAATGGATATTCTCGGCACAGTCACCTACAGCGTAAACATCCGGTACATTTGTTTCCATACGCTCATTAACTTTGACAGCACGTGTAGTACCAATTTCTATTCCTGCCTCTTGTGCCAACCTGGTATTTGGTTTGATACCAATAGAGAGAATAACCATATCTGCTGGCAGTTCTCGTTTACCGGTAATGACTTTTGTCACCATACCGGTACTGTTTCCTTCGAAGGATTTTGCTCCGTCTGATGTAATAATCTCGATCCCTTTCTCTATTATATGTTCCTGAACAAGCATTGCCATATCTTTATCCAGAGGGGGTATGATTTGGTCCAGTAATTCGACAATAGTTACTTTGATTCCCCTCCTTGCAAGGTTCTCTGCCATCTCTAAACCAATAAGTCCGCCGCCTATAATTACGGCATTTTTGATCTTTCCGGTATCTACAGCAGATCTTATTTTAATTGCATCAGTAATGGTTCTCAGGGTGAAGATGTTGTCTAAAGAAATCCCCGGTAGTGGAGGTATAATAGGTTGTGCCCCTGTTGCGATGACGAGCTTATCATAATGGAAAACGAGGTCTTGCCCGTTTTCGAGGTTCCTGACGTTGATTTGCCTGGATTTGGTATCAATAGCAGTTGCCTGGTGTCTGGTAAGGACATCGATCGCATGCATATTCTTAAAGTAAGCAGGTTCCCGGATAATAAGTTTCTTTGAGTCCTTAATAAGATCACCGATAAAATATGGCATACCGCAGCCTGCGTAAGAAATATATTGTTCATCTGTCAGGACTGTGATTTTTATAGTTGGGGACTCACGGCGTGCCTTTGCTGCTGCCTTCATTCCTGCAGCCACGCCGCCGATAATAACAAGGTGTTTTTTTTCCTGTATCATGAATTCCTCTGATT
>CAZPUD010000389.1:0-3204 GCA_964589115.1 uncultured candidatus Brocadiaceae bacterium
TACCTCTTTTGGTTATTCACATACCGTTACAAATAATGTTGACAGTGTACTAGTAACATTTAGCCATTTACTCACTATCCACTATTCACTTGCCTTCAACACACTCCCCGGCCACTCTTTTTAGATGAAAGAAAAGAAGTTGCTTCCAAAGGCAGATTAACTTACATACAGGAGGAAAAGGATAATGAAGATTATTTCTTTTGGCGACGTTCATGAAGATACAAGAAATCTTGTAAAGATAAAACCAATCCTTGAGACGGCAGATTTAATCGTAGTTTCAGGTGATTTAACCAATTGCCATGGAAAAGCTGAGACAAAAAAGGTACTTGACGCTATTAAGCAATACAACAAAAACCTGCTTGTACAGTACGGGAATATGGATATGCCGGAAGTGAATGACTATTTAACCAAGGAAGGTATAAACCTGCATGGGAATGGATATCTGTTTGGTGACGTTGGTATCTTTGGTTGTGGTGGTTCAAGTCCAACGCCTTTTAATACTCCTTCAGAAATCAGTGAGGCCGATATAGAGAAGTATTTGACAAACGGTTATAACAAGGTAAAAGACGCCAGGTGGAAAGTCATGGTTTGTCACACTCCACCAAAGAATACAACTACCGATATCGTTCGAAGCGGCATGCATGTGGGAAGTGGCACTGTCAGAGATTTTATTCTAAAATACAAGCCGCATGTGTGTATAACAGGTCATATTCATGAGTCGAGGAACAGAGATAAGATAGGTGATACTCTTGTATTAAATGCTGGTATGTTCAGAGATGGATGGCATATCGAAGTCGATATTGATAATAATAGTTTGTCCGCCGAACTGAAATCTGTTGCTTGAATGTATTGGTCTGTGTGTTTTGGACATTTAAACATTAGAATTTAGGATTTGCTTCGAATTTCGATATTCGAATTTGTTCCGATATACTAATGTCACCCCTTCGGGGTTTAAAGTCCTTCTTAGGTCTTTTGCTATAATCATGACATCCCTTCGGGATTAGAAAACAATTTGATACTATAATCCTGATATCCTTTGCTAAATAGGTAAATTTTCCAGTACTTTATAATATAAATCCCTTTGTGCCGCCTTGTAACCAAGATCACCGATAAGCGATTCAATCTCTTCTTTACTCATACGGTAATCTACCCCTGCTGCACGTACCACGTTTTCCTCTATCATAGTACTGCCCATATCATTGGCACCAAACTTTAACGAGAGCTGGGCAATCTTTGCTCCCTGTGTAACCCAAGATGCCTGAATGTTTGTAAAGTTATCGAGGTACAGGCGCGCAATGGCAATGGTTCTTAAGTAATCATAACTTCCGATTGATCCTATTTCTTTATTTTCTGAATGGAAAGATATACTTAATTGGGTATTTTTTTGCTGAAATGTCCAGGCAATAAAGGCCGTAAATCCTCCCGTTTCATCCTGAAGTTGTCTAATCTTTTCAAGGTGTTCAATGCGTTCTTCAATTGTTTCTATATGACCGAACATCATAGTGGCTGTTGTACGCATCCCAAGCTTATGCGCCTCGCGCATAACATGGAGCCATTCTTGTGCAGTGCACTTGTGTGGACTTAGGAAGCTGCGGCAACGGTCAACGAGAATCTCGGCACCACCGCCAGGGATTGAATCTAATCCTGCCTCTTTTAACTTTCGAATAACGTCCTGAACAGGGATTCCGTTTAATTGAGAAAAATGGACAATCTCCGGGGGAGAAAACGCATGTATGTGGATATCATACGTTTCCTTAATGGACTTTAGCATATCGATATAAAAGTTTAGTTTTAATGACGGATGGAGACCTCCCTGCATGAGTATCTGCCTGCCTCCCAGGTCTATTGTCTCTTTTATTTTTTTTAATAAAGCATCTTTAGTAACGACATATCCGTCACTATGTTCCGCTTCCCGATAAAAGGCACAAAATTTACAGCCTGACGTGCATATATTGGTGTAATTGATATTTCTGTCAATAATGTAAGTCCTGTAATCTTCCGGATGCTTTCTCTTGCATATTTCATCCGCAACCATGCCAAGACTTGTAAGGTCTTTTACCGTGAATAATGTTAAACATTCCTTTGAAGACAATCTCTCATTATTTAAAGACTTTTCAAAGATGTCTTCAACATCATCGGACAGGGAAGTTATGTTAGGTCTCATTGAAGATAATCTCCACTCCTTTAGGGGCTAGTGCCAGAGATACAGCGTAACGGTAAAATGCCTGAAGGCCCTTTATTTCATCATTACTTAAATTATACCGGATTGAATTTGTGAGATAATAGAGACATCTCTCTTTCGGCAATTGTAGGCGTTGGGATTCAGCGGCAGCCAGCGTATTTATGAGGCGAGCGCCTGCCTCTTTTGCACGTTTTAATAAATTATTTAAACCCGGTATGTGATGGTCTTTTTTCACGACCCAGACAGCATAGACGAATGGTAGTCCGGTATATTCAAACCACGCCTGCCCCAAATCTAATGTTATGTATCCATTATCATTTACCTTCATGGCGTTATCCCCAATAATTAAGGCTGCATCAGCACCGGTATGGGAAATGTTATATTGGTTGTTCCATTGGGTATATTGTGGATTGATATGATATAGCTCGTGAAAGATAACCTTTGTAAGCGTACTGGATGTCAGGGAACTTTTATCCAGAGCTATAGTACGAATGTCCTTCATTGGTACTTTTGAAAATATCTTCACACTTTCAACAGCTCCAGTTGAAGAGATTGAAATATCAGGAATGATTGCATAATTTCCATTTCTAAAATACTCAATAGAAGGAATAAGGGCAACGTCAATGCGGTCACGGTTCAACATATCTGATAAAAGGGCGGGTACTTCAAGGGTTAATTCGATCGAGTCTGCATGTTGACTTAATTCATAAATTAATGGTTTGGCATTCATGTAAGGAACAACGCCAATCCTGAGTTTTTTCATCATATTATCCTTGCCTAAATACATTTTCTTATATAAACTAAATAATCATTTTAACATAATTTTGTCGTAGGTGAGAACTTTGTGTTCGTCCAAATGGGAAACGAACATAAACGTTTCGAATCATGCAAGGCAAGGGCGAACACAAGATTCGCCCCTACACAGGTGTATAAAAAAGTCGCCAAAGGTTTAATTTAATTTTTAGGGATTTCAAAGTTTCAGAGTTGGTTCAATCGTCCACGATTGAACCGAAACGTTTAGC
>CAZPUD010000390.1:0-3186 GCA_964589115.1 uncultured candidatus Brocadiaceae bacterium
TGAGACATGCTAAACGTTTCGGTTCAATCGTGGACGATTGAACCAACTCTGAGAATTGTAGAAATGAATTTAAGGAGCACGGAATTGAGTTATTTTAGAAGTAATATTGAACGGATGTCAGGCTATGTACCAGGTGAACAACCGAAAGATGGTATCTATATAAAACTGAATACAAACGAAAATCCATATCCACCTCCTCCCAACGTTCTGAATGCTATTAAAGATGCAGTAAATGAAAATCTTCGTCTTTATCCAGACCCGGTAGCAACTGCGGCAAGGATAAAAGTCGCAGAAATATTAGGCACAAAACCGGAATGCGTTTTGGCTGGAAACGGCTCAGACGACCTGCTGTATATCATTATACGAAGCTTCTCAGGACCAGGTGATAAGGTTGTTTTTCCTTATCCTTCTTACATGCTATATGAAACACTTGCTGAACTACAGGATGCACATGCATGTGCCGTAGATTTCCGTGACGATTACTCTCTTCCTCAGGATTTCATAGTAAAAGGGGCAAAAGTTACTTTTATTGCAAACCCGAATTCGCCTTCAGGAACCATGATACCATCGAACGAAATATCAAAAATAGCCTCCAAGATGGATGGTGTACTCGTTGTCGATGAAGCATATGCCGATTTCGCAAACGATAATTGCCTTCCTCTTGTCGAAAAACACGATAACATCCTTATCCTTCGAACACTCTCAAAGTCTTATTCACTTGCCGGCATTCGATTGGGCTTCTGTATCGCCCGGGAATCCCTGATTAAAGGGCTGATGAAGGTAAAGGACTCGTATAATGTTGACAGGCTTAGTATCGCCGCCGTTGTAGCTGCACTTGACGATCAAAAAAGCATGAAAACACATGTTGAAAAAATAAAAGAAACAAGACAGTATCTTACAAAATCTTTAAGAGATCTTGGATTCTTCGTCTATCCTTCTCAAACCAATTTTGTGCTTGCAAGGTGTATGGAAGGAATTTCTGCCGGTGCCTTATACCAAACGTTAAAATCACGAAAATTACTGGTGAGATATTTTAATCAAAGGCGACTGGACGATTGTTTGCGTATAACCGTTGGAACAAGGGAAGAAATTGATATTTTATTAAAAAATTTAAGAGAACTCGCAGCCACTGAACTAGTAAAATAATAATACATATGATAAAACGCACGGCAACAATTCAAAGAAAGACCAAAGAAACAAATATAGAATTGTCTATAAACATTGATGGGGAAGGCAGCAGTGCTGTCAGTACCGGCATTGGTTTCTTAGATCATATGCTTGATATACTAGCAAAACACGCCTTATTTAATTTGAATCTTAAAGCAAGTGGAGACCTTGTTGTAGATGGTCATCATACCGTAGAAGATGTGGGGATATGTTTAGGGCAGGGGATAAAAGAGGCACTGGGAGACAAGAAAGGGATTCGGCGTTTCTCGCATGCCAGCGTTCCTATGCAAGAGTCTCTTGCCAATGTCTCTATAGATATCAGCGGAAGACCGGCGTTGGTATTCCATGCAGCATTCCATACGGAGAAGATCGGGAATTTCGATGTTGAACTTATTAAAGAATTTTTAGAAGCATTTAGTACAAATGCAGGCATTAATCTTCACGTAAATGTTCCATATGGTAATAATGCACACCATATGGCAGAAGCGATTTTTAAAGGATTGGCCAAAGCGCTTGAAAATGCTGTAAGGAGAGACGAACGGAGAAAAGATATACCATCCACAAAAGGGATGCTCTAATTAAAGAATTAATAACAATTTAGTTTTTGAAAAATTTCTAACAATGTATTACATGCCGTGTAGGGACAGGTTTGAAACCTGCCCCTACAATAAATACTAAATCGTGCAAGAATTTTCAAAAATCTAAATTATTACAACAACTAGTACACTATCAACATAAGTGTTAATAATAGATTATATAGTATCTGTCATTGCGAGGGCGTTTTTACCCGAAGCAATCCCTTTGTTTAGAGTTTCTAGTTTCTAGTTTAGAGTTTCGAGTTCAAACTCTAAACTCCAAACTCTAGGAGATTGCTTCGGAAAAGACCCTCGCAATGACATGCTATACATCTTTTGGTTATTCACATACCGTTACAAATAATGTTGACTATGTAGTAGTATTACTACGTTATTTTTAAAAGGAAATTCTTATGTTAAAAAAACATCCGAAGATTTTTATATTACTAATTTTCTTACTTTTTTTGCCACTTTCATTAAGGTCAACTGTGACCTATGCACAACTTGCCGATACACCCTGGCCCATGTTCAGGCATGACCTGCAACGTACCGGGAAAAGTTCTTATATAAGCATACAAAAACCTGCCCTTAAATGGACGTTTCAGGCTGAGGATGATATTACATCCTCTCCTGCCATTGGGGAAGATGGTACGATTTATTTTGGCTCAAAAGATATGAAACTCTATGCTGTTAGCAGGGAAGGAAAACTTAAATGGGCATTTGAGACTAAAGGTGAGGTCGAATCATCACCGGCTATTAGAAAAGACGGAACCATTCTCTTTGGGTCATGGGATGGAAACCTTTATGCATTAAATCCCGACGGTAGTATATGCTGGAAATATAAAACCGATGGTGGAATCATATCATCTCCCGCTATTTCTCCAGACGGAACAATTTATGTTGGATCCTGGGACAAGAAGTTACACGCTATAACAGGAGATGGGAAAGTAAAATGGACACAGAAAACTGCTGATCATATTGTTTCTTCTCCTGCTGTAGCTTCTGATGGTATAATTTATTTTGGTTCCGGGGACTATTACCTATTTGCCATGAAACCCGAAGGTAAGGCTATATGGAGCTATGGTACCAGATATCTCCTGGATGCATCCCCTTTAATTGGACCTGATGGAAATATTTACATCGGTTCAGAGGATGCTAAATTTTATGTCTTACGCCAGGATGGACATGTAGAATGGACGTTTGATACACAGTACGATATAGATTCTTCCGCTGCCATCGATTCAGAAGGAAATGTGTATTTTGGTTCAGGAGACAATAATCTCTACGCTTTTACATCTCAGGGAAAACTAAAGTGGTCTTTCGAAACAGGGGCATCCGTTCACTCATCACCAGCTATAGGGGCGGATGGTATTATCTATGTCGGTTCACGGGATAAAAAAGTATACGCCTTTAATCCGGACGGCAGCTTAAAATGGACTCTTGA
>CAZPUD010000391.1:0-3160 GCA_964589115.1 uncultured candidatus Brocadiaceae bacterium
GTTCAATCTACAAGATTGAACCAACCTTAGTCGCTGCCAAAGGCAGCCTAATTTATCCTCTTCGGAACGAGGAAATGCAGAAAGGGAAAATGGGAAAAGAAGTTTTTACAGGGTAATACCAAAGGAGAATATACTATGTTTCAGGGAAAAAAGGCTTCTACACCAGACTTAAACAATGCAAAGGCAAACCAAAAAGAAGGTAATGAAAGTATTGATAAACCTACTCCCCGTATATCATCAGATCACACATCCTCCGGTTCACCAAAAGAAGAAATCTTTTTTGTTGTCGGCATAGGGACTTCTGCCGATGGACTGGAGGTGTTTGAACAGCTTTTCCAACGCATCCCGCCGGGTAACATGATGGCCTTTGTTATTATCCAGCATATGAACCCTGATTATAAGAGTATATTGGTGGATACCTTGAAACAATACACAAAAATGAATGTCCTTCAGGCAGAAGATGGAATGAAGATAGAACCGGATTGTATATTCATCAAGCCTCCGGACAAAGATCTAATTGTATCCCATACAACACTTCACCTGGTAGAGTCAGGAGAATTGCAGGAAACCAGGTACCCTATTAATTTTTTTCTCAAATCATTGGCAGAAGACCAGGCAGATAAGGCTATTGGTATTATCCTTTCTGGATCAGGGAAAGACGGTGCCATTGGTTTAAAGGCAATTAAGGACGCAGGAGGTTTGACTATTGTTCAGGATAAGGAGTATGCTCAATTCAGTGGTATGTCTGAAAGTGCCATTACCTCATGTTATGTAGATTATATCCTGCCGGTGGAAAAGATACCTTATGAACTTATAAAGTATGTGAAATATGCATGCACCGGGCAGACCGGGAAAACGGAAAATTATCTTATATCAAAAGATTCACCTTATCTGCAAAAGATATTTTCAGTTCTACAATCCGTGACCGGTCATAACTTTACCAATTATAAACACGCTACCGTTTGCCGCAGGATTGAAAAACGGATGATAACCAATCAATTAGAAAGATTGACTGATTATTTTTTGTATCTTCAGCAACACCCGAATGAAGTACAGTCCCTTTTTAAAGACTTACTTATCGGGGTTACAAAATTTTTCAGAGATGGAAACGTCTTCGATACTATTGAGAAGGAGGTAATACCATGCTTACTTGAGAATAAACCATCGGAATCGCTGTTAAGGATTTGGGTTGTTGGATGCTCTACCGGCGAAGAAGTCTATTCTTATATTATGCTCCTTGTGGAATACATGAATACGATACAGAGGCACTATAAAATACAAATCTTTGCTACCGATATTGACAATGATGCCATTGCTTTTGCCCGTACAGCCACCTACCCGGAAAGTATTGCTGCAGATGTGTCAGAAAAGCGATTAAAATATTTTTTTGATAAAAGAGATCATGTATACATTTTTAAGAAGCAGTTCCGTGAAATGGTAATCTTTGCAAACCATAACCTTATCAAAGATCCCCCGTTTTCCCGATTAGATATTATTAGCTGCAGGAATTTATTCATTTATCTAGACCCTGTATTACAAAAAAAGATATTACCTCTATTCCATTACATGCTAAATCCAAACGGATTTCTCATTCTCGGAATATCAGAAAATATTGGTGAATTTACCAATCTTTTCTCAACCATTGACGTTAAGTGTAATATCTTTCAAAAGAAAGACTTTTCTTCCGCTTTTGCAAGAAGCTTTACTGCAGAACCATTAGTACCTTTTAGCCTGGAAATGCATAAGGATAAGCAGCCGGAGAATATGCAGGGAATCAGTGTCAGTGATGTTGTAAAAAAAATACTACTTGAAGATTATATCCCTCCTTGTGTAGTTATCAACGAAAAACACAATATCATTTATTTTCAGGGCAAGACCAAGATGTATCTGGAACTACCCATCGGGGAGCCGAATTTGAATATTATGAAAATGGTGCATAAAGATCTGCATGTCGAACTTATGACGGCAATTCATAAAGCAATAAAAACAAAAAAGACCATTACACAAAATGGTATACAGATTAAAAATCATGATAAAATACGAATCGTGAATATAGAAGTCAGACCCCTTTTAGAACCAAAATCGTTTGAGGGGCTTATGCTTGTACTCTTTAATGATGTTACACCGCCTGCTTATCTGATTGACATTCCGGCGGGCCGTCATCAATCAATACCAGAAAATCAATATATACAAAAACTTGAGCATGAACTAGATGTCATTAAGCAATCTCTTCAGGACACGGCAGAAGAATTAGAGATTTATGTCGATAAATACAGGGCTGCGCATGAAATGTTAGAAACTGTCAACGAAGAACTGCAGAGTACGAGAGAAGAACTGGAGACATCAAAAGAGGAGTTACAATCAATAAACGAAGAATTGATTACAGTAAATTCAGAACTGCAGAATAAGATAGAAGAATTATCAAAAGCCAATAACGATATCAATAATATGCTCAGTACAACAGAAATTGGATTTATCTTTTTAGATAAAAATCTGTTAATAAAACGTTACACCCCAACAGTAACAAGGATAATTAATCTTATAGAAACGGATATCAACAGGCCCATCAACCATATATCCATAGGATTTATAAATGAAAATTTAGTAAATGATGTAAAAGACGTATTAAAGACCTCTATCCTTAAAGAGAGGGAATTCAGGACTAAAGAAAACACCTGGTATTTAATGCGGATCATCCCTTATTTTATTGAAGAGAAGGTTATTAACGGCGCTATAATTGCGTTTATTAACATCACGGAACAGAAGAAAGCAAAAGACGAGATCCGGTTCCTCCAAAATATAACGCAGACGATTGGTGAGTCAGAGGATTTTTCTACTGCGCTAAACAATATCCTGCTTAAGATATGTGAGGCTACGGGATGGGTATGTGGAGAGGCATGGATACCTGAGCCAGATGGTGGATTTCTTAAGCTTTGTTCAGAATGGCATTATCCTGTCAATAATCTGGATAAATTTCATATCCTCAGCAAAGAGTTTACCTTCCTTCCCGGTGTTGGGCTCATCGGTCGGGCATGGTTATCGAAACAGCCCATGTGGATAAAAGATATTGCCTCTGATACAAATTTTCCTCGTACAAAAATCATTTTAGAGGCCGGGCTTAAATCAGGGTTGGCAATCCCGGTTATCTTCAGGAGAGAAG
>CAZPUD010000392.1:0-3154 GCA_964589115.1 uncultured candidatus Brocadiaceae bacterium
AAGAATATAGAACCTGACCTTGTTAAACTTGATTGGTATGGTGAAGAGCAGGTCTTTACATTAAGATCTAATATAAAAAAATAAGTAACAATTTAGTTTTTTGAAAAAAATCTCTGTATGATATAAATAGCATTTATTGTAGGGGCAGGTTTGAAACCTGCCCCTACGCGGTATGTAATACATTGTTATTGTTGGAATTTTTCAAAAAACTAAATTGTTACAAAAAAACAGCCTATGAGTACATATAAATACAGATTACTGACGAGTTCTAGTGGTATAGTCGAGGGGGAAAAAGATGCAGCCAGCAGAATGGAACTTATTAACGACCTCCGCAAATCCGGACATATCATTTTAAATATTCATCAGGTAGACAAGAACAAGGGACTCGGATTTTTTCTCAACCGTGCAAATAAAAAAGCCATTTTACCCTTTACTCAGGAACTGGCAACACTGCTTGAAGGCGGTATCCCTATTGATAAAAGTTTATCTATTCTGTTAACCGGACAGGACAACACTTCACTAAAAGATGTCATTGAGGATTTATTAAATGGTATTAAATCAGGTAAATCCTTTGCAGAGGCACTTTCAAACCATGCAAAGCTGTTTTCCGGTGTTTATATAAATATGGTACGGGCAGGAGAAGAAGGCGGAGTATTACCACAGGTGCTCAAAAGATTAGGGTCATTTCAGGAAAGATTACAAAAAGTCAGGGGCGAGATTATCTCAGCAATGATTTATCCGATGCTGCTTAGCAGCACCGGTTTCTTATCAGTAGGCGCGCTTATTGTTTATGTTATTCCCAAATTCTCACAAATCTTTGAGGGAATGGGTATCTCCCTCCCCTTTTCTACAACGGTACTTATGGGTATGAGTCAATACTCTATTAAATACGGCTGGATTCTTATTCTTATTACTATGGCTTTATTCTTTTTCTACAAAAGGGCAATGAAGGATAAGGACACATCTATTAAAATAGATCAGAAAAAGCTAAAGATGCCTCTTATAGGAAATCTCTTATGGAAAATGCAGATATCAAGATTTGCGAGAACACTTGGCACATTGCTGGAAAACGGTGTACCGCTTCTTAAATCAATGGATATTGTAAAAGATGTACTTTCAAATCAATACCTTGCCCATATTTTATATACAGTAAAGTCAAATGTAAAGGAAGGCGCAGGTCTTACAGTCTCGCTTGCAAAGAGAGGATTTTTACCGGAAATTGCTGTCCATCTCCTGAAAGTGGGTGAAGAAACAGGAAATTTAGACCAGATGCTCCTGAAAGTTGCAGACAATTTTGACGCCGATGTGGAACAGCGAATGAAGAGACTTGTAACTATGGTTGAACCCGTACTTATATTGCTTATGGGTGCGGTTATCGGTGTAATTGTAATCTCCATGTTAACAGCAATCCTTAGTGTAAATGATTTACGTTTTTAACGATGATACATGAAGAATGTTTTCTCTCAATAATAATTCCTGCATATAATGAAGAAAAAAGGCTATTACCGACCCTCCACAAGGTATATACGTACCTCTCACGACAAGATTTTTGTTCTGAAATCGTCATCGTGGATGACGGCTCTACTGATAACACCATACAGGTAGTAAGGAATTTTAAGAGCTCTGATAACCATATCACTGTTTTAGAAAATACACAGAATAAAGGGAAAGGTTATTCAGTAAGGAAAGGTATGCTGCATGCTAAGGGAAAATATGTTTTTTTTACTGACGCAGACCTTTCTACCCCTATTGAAGAAATAGAAAGGTGTTTACCATATCTAATCCACGGCGACTGCGATGTAGTTATCGGGTCAAGGAGTATGCCGGATTCCGATATTGTTATTCATCAGCCGTGGTATAGAGAAAAAATGGGAAAAACCTTTAATTTCATGGTAAATATGGTACTGCTGAAAGGGATTGTCGATACGCAATGCGGGTTTAAAGGTTTTAAGAAAGAGGTTGCAAAAGAGGTCTTTAAAAGATGCAAAATCGACGGCTTTTCCTTCGATGTGGAGGCGCTCTATTTATCACGGAAATTTAATTTCAGGATAAAGGAAATTCCTATTCGATGGGAAAACTCCGCCTTAAGCAAGGTTAGTCCGGTAAAACACTCAATTCAGATGTTCAAGGATCTCCTCGGAATAAAGATGAAAGATATCAGGGGATATTATCAATAAGGAATTATTTTTTATTATTCCTTATGATATTGTTGGAAGTACCCCTGAGATGAAGAAATTTCTCGATGAAGTTGTGAAATTTGCAAAAACACAGGGTGCAAAAAGAACCCAACTCTGGTTTACCGGTGATGTAATGAAAGATTTCACTTCGGAGTCAAAGGCCAGGGGTGTGGTAGTTCAGGAAGACGTCCTGCTGTTTTCACATTTTACACCAAAAGAGACCCCACCTCAGAAAAATAACCAGTGATGAGTTTGCTTAACCAATCCTTACTTACTATAATAAATTGCTGATAGAACAATTGTTATTCTCCCATCTTCAATCGCTCGGTTTTTACACGTCGGCTGGAGCGCTTTGTTAGACCAATTGTTTGTTGGGCTACTTTCATTAAACTGCGCAAAGCATCATTGACCGAGGCATCATCAGGAAATGCAGCAGCCACATCAGGACTGAGAAGAACGAGATTTGTTCCTTTTTTGTACTCTTCAAAATACTTGCTCCTTATTCCCTCGCCTAAATCTTCTCGCTTGTAATTTTTACGCATTTCTTTATGTTTAACCGTTTTCATATATTTCCCTTTCTTGTCTCGTTGCGCGCCTTGCGCTTATTATTCTTGTCCTTCCATGCCGTTCTGTATGAACAACAACCAATAAATTACCCATTATGGAATGGCCGAAAGTTAAAAATCTGTGCTCTCGTATAGAATGGTCAGGATCGTTAAAGCTTATTGCCAGTGGATCGCCAAATACAGTTGATGCTTCATGGAAAGAAATTCCATGCTTTTTGATGTTAGAATTAGATTTCTCTCTTCAACAAAATTCATAAGTTTCGGCGGGTTCAGGTTTGCAACCTGAACCCATAAGTTTATTTGAATAATAGTACCATATGCAATCTACAGCTGAATAAACAATATAAAACTTGGGGTTTAAATTAGGCTGCCTTTGGCAGCGGCTATGGTTGGTTCAATCTTGTAGATTGA
>CAZPUD010000393.1:0-3150 GCA_964589115.1 uncultured candidatus Brocadiaceae bacterium
TATGTGAATTCTTCTATGGCTTCTTTTCTATGCTCCTCATAGAGGTTATCCATATACTGTTCATAGGCTGCTTCCTCATATGACATCGACATTGTTTACCTCACTTCGTATACATAACATCTGGAGTAAGCTTCAAATGGCAGTGCATCCGCTCGCTGTCATTTGTAAACTAGACTCTTTGGTTCGGTCTTCTCTTTCATTTTTCTTTCCAGAACGTCATTGTCTGGGTCACGATCACGTCATCAGGTCGCCCAGGAATGGAATGAGCTCCTGCATGATCTTCCCATCTCGGCGAAGACAATCAGAGATTATCATTTACCTTTTTGCAACGACAAACTTCTTTTAAATGGAGAATGGAGAGATGACAGGAAATTGTTTTTCTTTGAAAAGGATGATAATACAAAAATGAAGAAGAATGCAAGCTTTTTTTGTTTTTCTGGGGAGAGAACGGGCGAATCTTTCTATGTTATCCAAGAATAGTGTTTTAACAAATTCTTATACTATTGATTTATCTTTGTGTTGCCTTATTTCTTTTTACAAAGGCCGTATTGGTAATTAAAAGAGATGGGAAGTGCCATTTTAGGGTATTAAAATTTAAGTTACTAATTATTAAATATTTATAAATTTATCCTATAAAACCCGCCGTATTGTATAGTTTTTGTATAGTAGACAATAAAAAACAAGGGATAACATCATATATGATGCTATCCTGTCTGGCGTCAACTATTTTTCCTGTCTAACGACAATTATTTTTCCCGTTATCCATTAAGCACAATACCAGTATTTTGTGGTATTGTTTTGCACAGAGGGTACCCTCTGTGCAAAAAATTTTAACCTCCTTTCTGTAGTTTTGATTCTTTCGCTTTCTCCATTCGATAGCTTGGGATATTTAACTCAAGCACAACACAGTGGTGCACAAGACGGTCAATTGCTGCCGCTGTTACCATCGGATCCTTAAAGATTTTCTCCCACTTTGAAAATGGAAGATTACTCGTTAGCATTATGCTGCCTCGCTCGTATCTCTCCGCAAGCAAGGTAAAGAGCACTTCCATCTCTTCCCGGTCCTGCTGTACATACCCAATATCATCAATAATAATAGCATCGTACCTTGAGAATTTTTTCAATATACGTGCAAGTTTCAATTCCCGCTTTGCAGTCAACAACTCCTGCACTAACAGAGAACATTGGCTAAAGTATACTCTTTTTCCCATCCTCTGAATTAACTCCTGACCTATGGCTGATAAAAGATGTGTCTTCCCACTCCCGGACTGGCCAAATGACAGGATATTTTCTTTCCTCTCAAGAAATGATCCATCTAAAAGACTATTTACTACCTGAGCAACTTTTCGGGGCAGTCTTTTCATATCAAACGTATCTAACGTCTTTTCTAACGGTAATCTTGATTCTCTTAATAACCGCTCTGTCTTCTTATGACGCCTCACTTCGCACTCCCTCTCCAACAACTCGTATAAATACATCTCATAACCCAACGATTCCCGTACCGCTTTTACCGCATGGTCCTCGTAAAGCCTCCTTATTGTCGGCAAACGGAGATCCCTCAGATAATTCGTTATTTGACATTTTATATCAACCATGGCAAACCTCTCTTTCGCTTAACAATTCATCGTATGCACAGAGGTCTATCTTGCCTATTACCACATCGGTAACCGCTGGTATGACCTGATCATGTCTGATTATTTCCTCTACGGAACCCGAAGAAATGTCTTTCTCCTGATCAAAAAGAAACCGTAACGCCTCATCCACTCCCGTTTGAGTCTCCTTCGATGCCAGGTAAAGAATCTCCAGATACTCCTTGTCTGCCCTTGCAGGATTCTTTTTCTTTAAATAATCATATGCCATCCTGAAACGGCTTGTAGGGAACAAGTCCCCATGGTAACGGTAATTCTCAAAAGCTCCTGGCTTTCTCACAAGCCAGTCTATAACATGACGGTATTCTATGGCATGCCGGTATTCCCCCTTTAACCTTGGTATTGTCTCTATATATTTTTGCGCATACCATATCTCTAAATACTCCGCATATATTTTAACTTCCACCCACTCTCTTATCAGACGACTCGGTACCGAATACACATTGTGCTGAACATGAATCGTGCTACTCGGACCAACCTTAACCCTTTGTCTCTTACAATCATTCAGCCGCCTTACAGGTAATGGCTTAAACGCTTTCATCTCTTCAATCAACCTGCTTTGACGTCCGGCATTTAACTGCTGAAAGAGTTGATCTAAAAATGATCTATACTCATTTCTGCTTGAAAAATCTCTGCTGCCTCTGAGCATTAATGCCTGATCTACCGCTCTCTTGAAACGAAAATGCCTTTGCTCTATATCTCCATTCTCGTTCGCCTTGCCTGCCTGGGTCTTCCTGCCTCTCAGACCATAATGCTGTAACAATCGACGGTAATCCCGCGTATACTCATCAGGATGGCCGACTTTATGTACCGCAGCGCTTAACCGGTCGGTCTGATGCTCAACCGGAACTCCTCCAAGCTCCCATAGTGCATTTTGTAACCCTTCGCTCAGGCTCTCATAGCTCTCTGAAAAACATATTGTCCCATGCTCCCAGTTGGAATATGTCACCACAAAATGATACAACAAGTGTTTGAAATGTTGACCTCCTATGGTTATCGATAATTTTGACATGTCTGTGAAGTCTGATTCTGAAAGCTGACCCGGTTTGTGCTCTTGAGGAAAAAATACCTCTTTGCCGGGACCTTCCAGTACCCTCCATATCTTTATCTTTCTTTGAAGTGTCCGTAATTGACCATCAGAGAATTTCCCGGGATACTCTCTTTGAAGATAGGAAAATATGGTGGTACCCTCAATGCTTGGATTTGCCTCAAGATAATCTCTGACTTCATTCCATACTTCTTCAAAGGGATCTTCACGAGTCCTCCATGTATGCTCTTTCTTTTGTTGACTCGGCAGTGCTCTCTTACGAAGATATTTCCGTGCTGTCTTCTCATCCATGCCAGCTTTACTTGCTGCTACATTTAGTGTCTTTTCCGTTTTTATTAGTCTCATCAGCATCCTCACTTGCTTGTCTGTGACCATCCAAGTTCCCTCCTATTTCTATAAAACTCATTTTCTTGGATAGTCTATAGGTTTCTTCTAAAAAACGGGAATTCTAAT
>CAZPUD010000394.1:0-3146 GCA_964589115.1 uncultured candidatus Brocadiaceae bacterium
TTAGCACTTTTTTCTTTTAGAAAAAAAGTGCTTGACATAGAATGTCTAACCCCTCCCAAGAGGGGACTTTTTGATTCCCCTCTTGGGAGGGGACTTAGGGGTGGGTAAAAAGCCGTTGGGTTTTGTCTTTTAAAACCCAACCTAATTTAACGTATAGGAATTTCATAGTTTGTCAAATCATGCCAGACAACCCCCTAAATCCCCCTTTTCTAAGGGGGACTTGAGGTATTCCCCCTTAATAAAGGGGGTTAGGGGGTTGTTTTTGGCCAGTTTTGTTGTATACATAAAAAGTCGCTGCCAAAGGCAGCCTAATTTACCGTCCATTCCCATTTACCAGTCTACATATTTTCGATTGCTTTCTTATATCTTTATGTGATATATTCTTCACCGAAAATAATATAGAAATGTTCTGTTACAGGGGCGAATCTTGTGTTTACCCTTGCCCTGCAAGATTCAAAATGCTATATTTGTATCCCGTATTTAAGGAATTTCAGAATTCTAGAACGAAGCGATTGCTTCGTTCGGGCGAAGTACCACTTCGCTCTACAATGTAAAAGCTGCCGAAACAGTATAAACACAAAATAGAATTTCTCTTGATATCTTCTTACCATGAATAGGAAATGGAGAAAGTTTGGGGTCGGTTTACTTTTATCATTCCTCTACGTAATCTTTTTATTCAATATCATACCAGGTACAATCCATGCTGAAGAAACAGATGTAGTATCAACCTCAAATGAGAAAACGCCTGATACAAAAGAGGGTATTCAAGACAACGATGAGGGAATTACACGGGTCACGGATCACGGGCCACTGGCAACGGATCCCGGAATTACTCCGTTTACGGATAATATCGTAGAAAGCTTCCATTCAATAGAGACCTTCTGGATTTGTTCCGAAAGGGAAGTGACCATCGCAACGAGACACGAAACCCCGGTAAGCAGGGCGCCAGGCATTGTTACGGTAATCACCGATGGGGAGATCAAAAATTCGGGGTACCGTACCTTTGCAGAAATCCTGAGGATGGCGCCGGGATTTGAGCTCATAAAAACCCTGCCTGAAGGGGAAGAGATGGTGGCCGTACGTGGATTTTGGAAAGCCCTGGCGAACAACGTCAGGGTAATGATCGATGGGCATTTCATCAGCAACCCGAACAACGGTGATGCCTTTCTTATCTTTAACGACCTTCCCGTGGAGAATATAAAAAGGATTGAAATTATCCGGGGTCCCGGCTCCGCCCTGTACGGAGAGAATGCATTTTCTGCGGTTATCAATATCATTACGAAGGGTGCAGATGATATCGACGGCGTCAGGGTAAGCAGCGGCTATGGCAGCTTCGATACCTACGAAGGGAATATCGTATTTGGCAAGAGATACGGAAAGGTGGAAATCTCCGGAATAGCCCATTATGTGCAGACAAATGGATTTAATGGCATGGTTCACCGTGATGTTCAATCAGACCTTGACGACTCCCTCGCCCCTTTGGGCATCCCGCCCGCATCGGAGGCGCCTGGCAGGATAGATAATGATGAGCAGATATATGACCTGAATCTAAAGGCAGTCTACAACGATATCTATTTCAATGGGTGGTACCGCAATAAAAGGCTTGCCTCTTTTTACGGTTCCGGTTTAAACCTGAGTGATGAAATGGAAGACGAAGTTGACTACGCCTTTGGCGAGATCGGATATAAGAAGACCTTTGAGGAGAAATTCACGTTGAGACCGAGGATTTATTACGACCATTTTGAGAATTATCAATTTGTAGAGACTCACCCGGAAGGTACAACACTTCCTTTCGATGCAGACGGAGACGGTTCATATGAATATTTCCCCGACGGACTTATGGCTGAAGGCAAGGGCATCCTCAGGACGGTTGGTACGGAGATCCCATTCGATTATGAGTTATTCGATGGAAACATATTGACCCTGGGGACAGAATACCGCATCATTAACCAGAAACATATTTTTTATAAGACTAATTTAGACTTTGAAACACTGGCTGCGTTGGATTCTATGGAGGACGTACCTGAAAAATATCACTATCACAAGGATCTTACACGCCGTATATGGTCGGTTTACCTGCAGGATACCTGGGATATTACCGATACCGTAAACCTCACACTTGGCGTAAGACACGATAACTACAATGATTTCGGCGGTACTACGAATCCGCGTGCGGGTCTCACGTGGGCATTCACAAGGAATGGGGCATTAAAACTGCTCTATGGTGAGGCATTTCGCGCCCCGAACTTTCTTGAAATATATTCTTACGGCCAGTGGCCTGATTTAGACCCTGAGACCATCAGGACGTACGAGGCCGGTGTGAGCTATAGGTTTAACAGGTATATTACAAGCAGTGTTAATTATTTCCACAATCGTATCCGCGATATCATCCAATTCACCGGTGCCGGCGAAACAGGTGAACGTACAGTACTAGCGAATGCGGGAAATGCCCGCGTTCAGGGCATAGAGTGGGAAGCCAGGGTAGATATCTCAAAGGGTAATTACATTTTTATGAACTATACCTTCCAGCATACGGAAGACGACGAAGGAGACGACCTGCCATTTGTTGCTAAACATAAGGGTAATTTCGGTGTGAACGTCTCTTACTGGAAATACATAAATACCAACGTCTACACCTTTGTCAGCGGGAGTCGTTCGAGGGAAAAGGATGACACCCGTGACGACCTGCCTGCCTTTGCGCTCCTTAATCTCTCTCTTATTGGAAAAAACTTTTTTAAGACCATGGAGGTACAGGGTACGGTATTTAACGTGTTGGATAAGGATTACAGCGATCCAGGCATATCCGTTATGCCCGAAGACATGCCGCGACCGGGGAGGACGTTTTTTGTAGGGCTAAGTTATCAGTTTTAATTAAATGTAGAACGAAGCGATTGCTTCGTTCGGGGCGAAGTGGCACATCATCCTACATTGAAAAGCAGGTTTCCTAACACGAACTGGCCGGAAAAGACGAAATCCGAAGCACGAAATACAAAACAAATTCGAAAATACAAAATCTCAATGACAAAAACCTCGTTTCTAACATTTGAAAATTAAGATTTTGGATGTGTTTCGGATTTCGACATTCGTCCTGTGGTTCCTGTGTTTTGGTCATTCAAATATTAGAATTTAGTATTTGTTTCGTATTT
>CAZPUD010000395.1:0-3127 GCA_964589115.1 uncultured candidatus Brocadiaceae bacterium
GTCTTCATACATCGGCTTGAGGTTATTAAAAATAACAAATTAACAATGACCCCATTGGCTAAAAAAGAAGCAATTAAACGGATAAACTTTTATAAAAAAGTTCTGCCATCAAGTTTCTTTAAAACAATTCAAAAATTGTTTGAAGATTTGAATCTTCTTTCTAACGAGAATACAAAGGTAGAGGCAAATGTATAAGAATATCAATAATATAGCTGTATCTTTTTTCGTTAAGAACAAGGTGTGCGTTATTTGGAAATATTATGGATGCCTTTTCCAAAGTACTCTATATCGTAATGGAGCTTCTTTAGAAGAAGATAATATTGAATATCAGAGCCCTGTATATACTTCTTTAGAGGAAGCTTACCGTGATATTTTTCTTAAAATATCCTTGCCAAAGGTAGCATAAGATGAGAGTTGTTACACTTGAGGAACATCGTCGTATTGATAAACTTTATCACGGGATAAAGTTTCCTTTATTTATCTGTTACTCGACGGAGGAATTTAATGAATGCAATAAAGAAGCTATATCGCCACCAAAGGTAATTTCGACCTTAGATGATATGTTGAAATTTATACAAGAATATCCTCGCAATGAGACACATTACATCCAAGATAAGAATGTCTGGATAGCAACGAATGAAGTCTATAAACCTGATCTCTGGATGAATGGAGTAATTTTATATCAGACTGATGAGCAGGGATCACCTGTTCCAACCGATAACTGCTATGTGCAATTTGTTTCTTTTAATATTGTTACTAATCGAATTTTAGTTGCGACAAGTTCGGGAATTTTTATGCTTGGATTATTCGGTAAATGGATTACTGCTGCGAAGAAAGAGAATTTTGATGTGGTAAGTCTTAATCCAACAACTAATTCACCAGCAAATCGTCTTAAGAAGTTAGAGAAACTTCTCAAAAGGAAAACCCTCAGTGCAGGTGATATAAGATTCGTCTATTATTTAATGTTACCAATGTCGCCTTATAAAAGTATCTATGAGGCGGCACACGGTGCTTATGGTGGGTGGATAACAAAAGAGTATGTCAATAAATTACTTAATTCCGAAAGAATTAAACAAGCAATAATAAAGGAGATACGAAAAATGATACCTAACTTTGATGAAATTCTTCAAAAGATTTATCCTCTTGATGAATTAGCAAGTGATATGAAAAAAATGGTTCAAAAAACTTTAGATGTAGACTCTTCTAAATATAATGTAGATGCTACACGGAAAGCTTTAAAAACAATATTTGAAGCTTTAAATGCCGAAGCTATGATTTCACCTTTCCAAGCTAATCCTTTAGTACCTGGTGCTAAAGTATCAATGGTTAGCGGGAATGAAGAAGCTATCAAGTCTATACCAAAACTTCATAAAATTCAGAATGAGGATATCGAAAATTTTGAGAAAGAAACGGGTACGCCTTTATCAGAAGGATTTCGCTCTTACATTGATATTAAAGAATGAAAATAGAAAATTTAATTACCCCCGATAAGACGGTAACTCCACACCATCCCCTTTCTCTGAAAGATGAGAAGGGGGATACTCCTATACTTCGCCAAATGCTTCCTTATTGGCAGAATAATTCATCTACCTACTCAGGATTCTTAAGATGGGCATGGGATTTCTTTTCAATAGATCTTAATACTCAGAATAAACAGCAGAAGAGTACAAAATTATTGATTCGTGAATATCATGTTCCTGGTTGGTGGCAGGCGGCGATAAATATGATATTAAGATACCATCCTGGAATGCGTAAGGTTAATCGTGCTAATGCGATTGCGACTTATCGTGATGGTGCGAAAACTATTCTTGTTCAACTTCTAATACTATATTTTATGTATGTAGGGAAATATGGTATCTATTGGGAAGATAATTTATTGCCCCGTGTTAAGTTTATTAGGTATAGGGGAAAAAGCTTTAACGATGCAAGTAAAAAAGTAGATACGATTAAGATGTTAATGGAAGATGAAGATATAGTCAAAGTCTTTGGGGCAAGAAAACCAAGTTACTCGGATAGGTTAAAGGGAGTTAGTAAGGATAACATCCATATTCTTATTACTAATGAGAAAGAGATTCTTCTTCCATTTGGTATTGAGCAATCTGCAAGAGGACACAATATTCTCGGTAGAAGACCTGATATGGATGTTGTAGATGATGTTGAAAATACTTCTAATACAAAGACTGTCTCAACTCGTGAATATATCTGGGATGAGATTATGGCGGAACAATTTGGTGGATTGAAGGATGACGGTCTTTTTATTTTTATCTTTAACTATGTCCATCCACAAGCAGCAGGAACTACGATAATCGAATCAGCTAAAAAAGGTGTTGTAAATAATTGGAATGTAATAGTCAGAAAATTAAGCTATAACAGATATACGGAATCAGGTGATAGGATTATTGTCCCAGATTGGGAAGAAAGATATGATGCAAATTATGTAAAAGGATTAGAAGAGTTTTATAAAATAAAGCAACGAGACTATGCTTTATTTAGGCGTGAATATTATAACGAATTTGTAGCTGATGAAGATTATTTTATGAAAGAATATGAGGGGAGATACATAAGACAGGAAGGGATAAATTGGTTAGAAATTTTTAATCCTGATGGTTCGAAGACCTTAGTTCCTCATAAATTTTATGTTTCAGTTGATCCTGCTATATCGGAAGATAAGAAAAGCTCAGATGCAGTTATTTCGGTTACTGCCGTTGCACCCGATGGCAAGCGAAGAATTCATGATTTAAGAGTTGGTAAATATGACAATCGTGACAGATACCAAGATGGTGCAGTTCGCCCTCCTATTATAGCTGTAACTGATGAAGAGATGGCTGGGTTAAGACGCAAAGGGTTAGTTGAAGAAACGGTTCGGGTTATACTTAAATATAACGCTGATTTATGGATTATTGAGAGAGCAGGACAACAGCTTGCGTGGTATAACGATATTTTAGACATTCTAAGAAGATTAGGGGTAGGAAATGCAGGGACTACTTACCATCCTACTGATGAGAAAGTCTATAAAATTCGTTCAGGGTTATTAAGTAAGGTTGCGGCAGGAATGTATGAAATAAATAAATATCTTCTTTACAAAAATCGAATAATCAGTGCATTAAAAAGTTTTCCGAATGAGCTG
>CAZPUD010000396.1:0-3075 GCA_964589115.1 uncultured candidatus Brocadiaceae bacterium
TTCAAACAACACGGACAAACAAGTTTGTCCGTGCCACCCTGAAAGCCGCTTAATTTAACGTTTAGGAAATTCAAACTCGTGTGATGTATTGGTACAACTAATCACTTACGAATGGTATCGATTTTTGCAGCCAGGATAAAATCGCTCTCCGTCAGTCCGTTAATCTTATGCGTATAAATGACAATCTCTACTTTACCCCAGGTTAGAGTTATTACGGGATGGTGACCTTCTTCTTCAGCGACAGCGCCTACCCGATTTACAAAATCAAGCGCTTTAAGAAAATCCGGAAATTTAAAGGTTTTTGTCAGATGGTGTTCATCCACTACGCTCCAGCCTTCTACTTGTTTTTGCAACGACTGTAATGACTCACCTTTTAAAGGTGGTACACCTCCCTTACAGGGTACGCATTTTTTTGCAGCTAGTTCAACCACAGAAGTATCCTCCATAAGAATTTTATGAAAAATGGAACGCTTAAATGGTTGGTTCAATTCTTGTATCAAGTACGAGACAAGCTTTTAGATCGAACCATTCATTTAGCATATGCCAGTGCGTCTTGGTTTATTCAAGGCGTACGAGACATGCTAAACGTTTCGGTTCAATCGTGGACGATTGAACCAACTCGGAACCAACTCGGACTGCTGTCAGCTTTTATCATAATTGGCGGTTTTTCTCAGATAAACTCTTATTCCGGTATTATGAGATTCCTTTCCTTTGCTACCCTGGCGGCAGTTTCATAGCCTGCATCTGCGTATCTGGTAATTCCAATCCCCATGTCTGCCGTTAAAACCCTTTCGATCCTTTTATCACGCTCCTCAGTACCATCGGCCACAATAGCCATGCCTGCGTGAAGTGAATTGCCGATCCCGGTCCCGCCTCCCTGATGAAAACTTACCCAACTGGCACCGCTTGCAGCATTCAATGCGAAGTTTATTAGCGGCCAATCGGCAATCGCATCACTCCCATCTCTCATATCCTCTGTCTCCTGATAAGGAGAAGCTGCAGATCCGCACTCAAAATGGTCCCTGCAGATGACCATCGGCGCCTTAACTATACCCTTTCTTACCATATCGTTTATTATAAGGCCCATCTTTGCACGGTCATGATACCCCAGCCAGCATACCCTTGCAGGCAGCCCGGATTGAGGTACTCTTTCCTTCGCTAGTCTTATCCACCTTACAAGTGCTGTATTTTCAGGGAAATTTTGTAAGGCGGCTTCGTCGATCTTTTCGATATCTGCTTTGTCACCTGACAGCGACACACAGAGAAAAGGCCCTTTTCCTTCACAGAATAAAGGCCGCAGAAATGCAGATGCGAAACCAGGATACCAATAACGTCCGTCAGGATCTCTCATTGATACTCCTGCCATCTCTGCCTGCGATCTCAGATTATTGCCATAATCAAAACATACGGCCCCGTTTCTCTGCATTGTGAGAATGGCCTTCGCATGGTCAATGATGGCATCCAGTACTTTTTCTCTATAGACACGCTTGTTCCTCGCCTTCTGCTTATCCAGATCATTTATATCACCAGCCGGTATGTAAGACATAAGGTCATGGGCAGGGGTCTGATCCGTTACGACGTCAGGAGTGATATTTCTATTTACCAGTTCGGGATAAACAACAGCAGCATTTCCGGTCAAACCTACCGACAGCGGCATCTGTTTAGACCTGGCATCAGAAATCCATTGAAGTGCCTCGTCGAGATTATCAGTCATCTTATCACAATAGCCCTCCCTGACCCTCCTCCCGATGCGTTCCCGCCGTACCTCTACGCAGAGTACCACACCGCCGTTCATCGTTACAGCCAGAGGTTGTGCGCTGCCCATACCTCCCATACCCGATGTGAGTACGAATTTCCCTCTGAGGTCCTCCGAGTTAAATGCCTTTTTAGCCAGGGAAGCAAAGGTCTCATAGGTGCTATGCAGTACGCATTGTGCGCCGGTATAAATCCAGCTTCCTGCCGCCATCTGGCTATACATGGTAAGACCTGTTTCGTCGTATCTGTCAAATACTTCATGCTTAGTCCATGCAGGGACCAGATTTGAATTGGCGAAGATAATGCGTGGCGACCATTCATGGGTCTTTGCGACGTATACGGGTTTGCCTGACTGAATGCATAAAGTCTCGTCTTTTTCCAGTGTTTTAAGGGCGGTAATGATCCTTTGATATTCCTTCCAGTTCCTTGCGGCACGGCCTGTGCCACCGTGTACTACAAGTTCTTCTGGCTGGGTCGCAATATCCGGATCGAGGTTATTCATTAACATCCTCAGTGCCGCCTCGCTGTCCCAGTTTTTGCATGTTAAGTTTGTTCCTGTCGGCGCTTTTATGGGCGCCTGCGGTCTGTATTCATAAAACATCGGTCGTGTCATAAGAGATTATTCCCTTTCAATTATATCTCAGGTAAAAATTTGGCCAGTTCCTGCATCCATTTCCATGTTTCGTTTTTCATTTCTTCAACCTCGACTCCGTCTTTGAATGCATCTTCATTATTTTCAATAAAGCAGTAAACCCTTCCTAAGAACTCCTTCAATTCAGCTACCTGTTTTAATATATCCATGATTATTCTCCTCCAAAAAAGAAAATATGGTCTATTCTCAATTCTTTTAAAAGATAAATCAAAGATATTAAACCATAGAAAAGCAAAAAATACAAAAAATAAGATATGGTAACAATTTAGTTTATTGAAAAAGTAGGGGCGAAGCATTTGCCAGTTCAGGTATGAACGTATTTATGCCAGTTTATAGCAAATGTTTCGCCCCTACACTATACTATTATTTAAGGGGTGAAACCGGACAGTATTTTAGGCGGGGTGGCACGGACAAACCATGTCCCCGTACGCCTTGAACGGGGATCATTTGTCCGTGTTGTTTGAATACCACATGGGTATGAAATATACCACACTGACAAACAAAGTTTGTCAGTGCCACCCCTGAAAGTTAGCTTAAATAAAATCTCCGCAAATTTACGTCCAAATAATGATTATGCTTTCCTTTTTACAGCAAGTTTAGTACAATCCTGTTTTAGTACACTGTCAACATAATTGTTAATAATAGATTATATAGTATCTGTCATTGCG
>CAZPUD010000397.1:0-3058 GCA_964589115.1 uncultured candidatus Brocadiaceae bacterium
CATTGCTTTATCTCCTGTGGGCCAAAAAGTAATACTCATCATGTGATTAACAGAGACACTATCCGGCGTTATTTAAAAGAAGCATCAACCCTGGGTATAAAAGAATTCTATTTTACCGGGGGTGAACCGTTTTTACATAATGAGATTGCAGATATTTTGAAAGATGCCTTAAACTACGGTACAACTACAGTCCTTTCCAACGGAACCCTGATAACACAGGAATTTGCCCAAACACTTACCAGTATATCTCGTGTATCCCGGTATAGACTGGAATTTAGAATAAGCCTTGAAAGTTCCAGAGAAGATGAAAATGACCAAATACGAGGTAAGGGTTCATTTAAGAAGGCTGTAAGCGGTATTCGGTCATTAGTAAACGCCGGTTTTAATCCTATTATTACGGTTGCAGACTGGTCGAAGTACGGAAGGTTTACAAAAGATATGGACGAAGGATTTGAGTCTTTAGCGTATTCTTTAAATATTCCGGAATTAAGACTCAAAAAACTTCCCATGATTCTGCTTGGACGGTGTGCGGAATTAATCAGACCTTATCATGAGGATGAGCGGGTTACCGTGAAATGTTTTGATAATTTTCCCGTGGAAGACTTGCAGTGCGCTGCCAGTCGTATTGTAACGAGCGAAGGGGTATTTGTTTGCCCCATACTTATTAACGACCCCAAGGCATGGATGGGACGGAGTTTAAAAGAATCCATGAGACCATATACACTGGAATCCCATGCATGTTACACCTGCAGAACGTCCGGATTAACATGTAAAAATGATGCTACTATCTTATACAAAAGAAACGCCCCTGAGGAAGATAAGGTGCTAAAAGATGTCGGGATTGATACCGTCAGGAAGTCAGTTCATGAATTTTATGCTGCCGCTGCTAATGAACCACAAAGGGAGTTATGCTGCCCAACAAGTTATAATCATGCTGATTTATCGCATATTCCCCAGGAAGTCCTGGATATCTCTTATGGATGTGGAAGTCCTGTTACATTAGCGGGAATTGAACGTGGAGAGAGTGTATTGGATTTAGGTTCGGGCGGTGGAGTGGACTGTTTCATTGCCGCCAAAATGACCGGCGAAACAGGGGTCGTTATCGGTATCGACATGACCGATGAGATGTTGAACAATGCCAATACTTCACGGGAAATTGTGGTGCGAAATCTTGGTTATGATAATGTACGCTTTATAAAAGGCTTTCTTGAGGAAATACCTCTTTCAGGGGATAGCATCGATCTGGTTACATCCAACTGCGTTATTAACTTATCATCTCAAAAGAAAAAGATTTTCCAGGAGATATTCAGGGTATTAAGTGTAGGGGGCAGATTCGTTATTTCCGATATAGTTTCTGATAGAGAAGTCCCTTTACGAATGAAGCAGGATAAGGGATTATGGAGTGCATGTATATCAGGGGCGATTACAGAAGCAGAGTTTTTTCAAATAATAAAGACGATAGGATTTTATGGATTGGAGGTAGTAAACCGTTATCCTTACAAAGAAGTGAATGGCTTTAACTTTTACTCTATAACGGTAAGGGCGTATAAATATAAAAAATCCCAGGAATGCAAGTATATTGGCCAGTATGCCACGTATAAGGGGCCATTCAGCAGTGTCTCTGATGACGATGGTCATACATATCCAGCCGGGATTCCTGTAGAGGTTTGTACTGACACGGCATGGAAGCTTTCAAATGCCCCATATAAAGGGATGTTCATCCTATCGGATGTGCAGAGTACAGACGGAAAGACACCGTGCGGACCCGGATGTTGTTAAGCAAGCAATTTATTGCCTGTTTTAGATTACATCAATGATATAAATCCCGTAGGGACGATAGAAACAGGTGCAACTCAATCGTCCCTGCATGAATAGTACATAGTCAACATAATTTGTAACGGTATGGGGATGTCCAAAGGGGTGGAGATTGTCATTGAGAGGACCTTTTCCGAAGCAATCTCCTGAATATCACAAAAAAGGGCACTGCTGTGTATTCTGTTTATATGGGACAGTTCAATGTCCATCTATACAGGAAACCTCTCTTTAATTAAAAACTGATGTGGTCGTTGTTGCCTATTATCCTGTAGCAAACTTTATCGTATCATAGATCACTTCCCATCATAATCCGTAGTTACATAGATTCCAGTCGAAAGACTACCATAAATGTATATACTCAATATATTGCTGATTCGAAGAAAGAGCGATTATCAGCCCTTAAAATAATATCCATAGTTTATTTGAGAGCAATTTGTTATGCGTATTTTCTAAAATTCATTTTTAAGTCAGGGTCGGAGGTTCATATGAAATACACAAAAACAGTAATGTAAACTTAAGGATCTCATAAGCGCACGTACCGGACACAAAAACCCGAATAGTCTGATCGAAACGGAAGATGACCTCCTTCATTATCGTGATTCCCACAATATCCATGTAATAGACGAAAAATACATGGCTGGCGCCCAGCCTACAGAAAAAGGATACAGATGGCTAAAGTCGAAGGGCATTACTACGATAATAAACTTACGCCTTCCCAATGAACACGAAAAACACATCGTGGAGAGCCTCGGGATGACGTATATACATATACCATGGGCTGATGAGCGGGCACCAAATATTGAGCAGGCACGCCAGATGATCGAGGCCGTTAGGAACTCACAAGGACGGGTCTTTCAACATTGTTTACGAGGTATAGGAAGAGATATGACTATGGCAGGTTGTTATAAGATCGCTACCCACGGTGAACGGGCATCGAAGTTTATTGAAGAAGGCCGAAGGTCAGCTCCCCGCTGGGAATCAGATCAGAAACGTGATCTATATACCAACGAGCCTGTACAATTCAAATTGCTTCGGGAATTTGAAAGGGAGTGGAAAGGACAAAAGGAAATAGAGACTTAAAAAACAGGCGATAATCGTTTTTTGTAGGATTTTCATTTCTGCAATTGATATAATATACAAACTTGTTATTCTATTAATTAAAAATGTTCGTCGATGTATTCTTTAAACTAGGCTGCCTTTGGCAGCGACTAAGGTTGGTTCAATCTTGTAGATTGAACCATTC
>CAZPUD010000398.1:0-3054 GCA_964589115.1 uncultured candidatus Brocadiaceae bacterium
AAATAAAGGGATTGCTTCGGGGAAAAACGCCCTCGCAATGACAGATACCATATAATCTATTATTAACAATTATGTTGACAGTGTACTGGTGAATAAAGCCTTAATCCGATAAAAGTGACAATAAGCTGTCAGCAGCCGGCTGTCAGCAATTGTAGCAACTCAGCCCACCGCAAAGAGCGCAAAGGTATTATTTTTAGAAAATAGATGCTGAAAGTTTCTGAAAAATCTTGTGATTTTGTTATTGAAGACATTTCTTCTCTTTAATTTTTTTCTTTGCGTACTTTGCGTCTTTGCGGTGAACTATTGTCAGCAGTTCGGTAGAAGCTGAATGCTGACCGCTGATAGCTAATTGCTTATCTTATACAGTACTGATTATTTCTGAAAGAGGAAAGTAAAAATGTCTATCGCTAAGAAGCAGGCTATTAAAGTGATTAAATCGCTTCCGGATGATTGCACAATTGAAGACATTCAGTATCATCTTTATGTACTGGAAAAGGTAGAACGAGGTATACGTGCCATTGATGAAGGGCGTGTTGTACCACAAGAAGAAGTTGAGAAAAGGGTGAGAAAATGGTTGAAGTCATCTGGACAGAGCCAGCGCTGATCGACTTCGTGGTATTTTTGAGTATATTGCCAGAGACTCTTTAACCTATGCAGAAAAATTTGTTAATCGTGTAGTTGTTGCAGTGAAAAGGCTTGAACTATTTCCCTATTGTGGACGTGTAGTTCCAGAATTTAATAATGAAATCATCCGTGAGCTAATTTATGAAGTTTACCGAATTATTTTACGTTATTCGGAAAAACAGATGTTACATAGTGACCATAATGCACGGAAGCAGAGATATATTCCGTAATTTAAAACCAGGAGACTGGGAAATAATGCAGTAATTTTAATAATTTGTGACGGGTTCACCTCGCTTAACCCAGCTGCAGAGTGGTAATATCAGTAACAGTTTATGTTAATTCATGATGAAACGGTGTAAATTATAATCTTGGAGTATGTGATGTCCGTGCCTATCCTCTCATTGATAACCTTTCTTCCAATCATAGGGGTATTTTTTATCCTTTCGATTGATTCGAGGCGGAGCGAGCTTATCAGGGTTACTGCCCTGCTAATTTCAATCGTTGTATTTTTTATTTCCCTTCCGCTCTATTTCCATTTCAATGCACATACCTATGATATGCAATTTGTTGAGAAGCTGCGGTGGATACCTTCATTCGGGATCAATTACCACATTGGTATTGATGGAATCAGTCTATTCCTAATACTCCTAACGACATTTATTACACCTATCTCTATTCTTGCCTCATGGTATATCACGAAGAGTATTAAGGAATACATGATTGCCATGCTGGTGCTTGAAACTGCGATGATTGGTGTATTCATTGCATTAGACTTGTTTTTGTTCTTTGTATTCTGGGAGCTCATGCTTATTCCTATGTTCCTTCTCATTGGTATCTGGGGAGGTCCGAGGAGAATTTACGCAGCGATAAAATTCTTCATTTATACAACAGCGGGTAGTGTTTTTATGTTTTTGGCCATTATTGGCCTGTATTTTTTAAATCACAGGGCAACGGGAGAATATACCTTCAATTTATTGGAATTTTATCGTCTTGACCTCTCATATGCCGTTCAATTTTGGCTGTTCCTGGCTTTTTTCATTGCATTTGCCATTAAAGTACCAATGTTTCCATTCCATACATGGCTGCCGGACGCCCATGTCGAAGCCCCTACGGCAGGAAGTGTAATCCTTGCAGGCGTACTCTTAAAAATGGGGACATACGGTTTCATCAGGTTTTGTCTGCCTCTGTTTCCGGAGGTAAGTCACGCCTTTATCCCGGTAATCTCCTGGATGGCCATTGCAGGCATTATTTATGGTGCACTGGTCGCCATGGTGCAGGATGATTTGAAAAAACTCGTTGCATATTCGAGTGTAAGCCATTTGGGTTTTGTCATGCTTGGAATCTTTGCCTTTAACATTCAGGGTATTG
Organism: uncultured candidatus Brocadiaceae bacterium; assembly: GCA_964589115.1. GTDB lineage: Bacteria > Planctomycetota > Brocadiia > Brocadiales > Brocadiaceae > JBDIVL01. The sequence goes on from CAZPUD010000398.1 coordinate 1,993, forward strand.
AAGGTGGTATTACCCAGATGATTAACCATGGCCTCAGCACAGGTGCGCTCTTCCTTATTGTTGGAATGCTTTATGAACGCCGGCATACGCGAATGATTGCTGACTTCGGGGGCTTAACGAAACAAATTCCTGTTTTTGCTGTTTTCTTTCTGATTGTTACCCTATCATCTATTGGATTACCAGGGCTAAACGGTTTTGTCGGGGAATTTCTTATACTGGTGGGCACGTTTAAGTCGCGTATTCTCTACGCATCTATAGCAGCAACGGGAATTATCCTTGCGGCCGTATACATGCTTTGGATGTTCCAGAGGGTTATGTTCCAGGAAATAACCCATGAAGAAAATAAGACATTAAAAGACATGAGTAAACGTGAACTTGCTGTCTTGATTCCTATTGTCCTGCTGATTTTCTGGATAGGTATTTATCCTAACTCGTTCCTCAGGAAGATGGATGCTTCGGTAAATCATCTCTTACAAAAGGCAGGAGTTAAGGCAAATATTGCATACAACTCACAAGGGCATAGTAAAGGCGAACATTTACAGAAAAATGCAATGCCAAAGATCGATATAGTTCCTGAGAATAAAACGGAGTGGTAAAACTGAAAGAGATGAACCACAAAGCTTTGTGGTTTTAATAAAGATTTTTCGTGGTTAAGGGCTTGAATAAATGGTGAATACTTCTATTATGACATTTAACATCCTGAGTATACTACCGATCCTGACCCTGGCAGGTTTCGGTATCATTGTGCTTCTGGCAGATCTCTTATCCCCCAGAAGACCTGGTGATAAGAATTTTCTTGCCTATATTTCACTTATAGGAATTGTCATTGCGGCTGTCCTGACAAGGAATTCCACGGGAACGGCATTGTTTTCATTTAATGAGTCCTTTGCAATTGACAATTACTCCCTGTTTTTCAATTTCATCTTTCTTCTTAGTACCGGGCTTATTATCTTAATCTCGCATAATTATATAAAACGTGAGGAGATTAATTACGGAGAGTATTACGCCCTGATCCTGTTTTCAACAATAGGTATGATGCTAATGGCGTCAGGTGCGGATCTG
>CAZPUD010000399.1:0-3053 GCA_964589115.1 uncultured candidatus Brocadiaceae bacterium
CGTTTAAATTCTAAATTCGAATATCGAAATACGAAACAAATCCTAAATTCTAATGAATTTGTTTCGAATTTCGTGCTTAGTATTTCGGATTTCCTTTCCGCAGTAGCGCCGATCTCTTGTGGTCGGCATATGGCTTTAATTAATAGGTGTTTGAGGTATATGGTATGGACATAAGATATATAGAACGTAAGGCCCGCGTACTTACCAAATCTACTTTAAAATGTCTTAGTCAAGTTGCCTCACTTAATCCAGTTCTTGGATGTATTCATCAATGTGCTTACTGCTATGTGAGAGGTTACTCGATGTATCCCGGTGATGGAAAAGTACTTTTATACGGGAATATGGTGGAAAAGTTAAAAAAAGAATTAGCCAGCCGTAGAAAATCTCCTGCCTATGTATTCTTTAGTCCAACATGCGATGTCCTTCAGCCTGTACCACAGGTACTTGAGCTTACCTATGAGTTAATGCTTGTCTTGTTTGAAGATGGTATTGGTATAAATCTGCTTACTAAAGGTCGAATTCCTGCAAATTTTCTCCAATTATTTTGTAAATATAGAAACCTGATACATGTTCAAATTGGCATTACAACGTTAAACCGGGATATTCAAAGGAGAATAGAACCTTATGCCTCAACACCCATGGAAAGGATACGCAATATCGAGCAATTACTCTCGATAGGCATTTTGCCGGAGATAAAGTTAGATCCCTTGATCCCGGGTGTAACAGATACAGAGACTAATCTGGAGGCTTTGTTCCATAAGCTTCAGGGATTTGGTGTTAATTCTACCAGTATCAACTATCTATTCCTGAGGCCGCAGATAAAGAAGAACTTACATAAAGCACTTGGAAATACATCCCTCTTACCAAAGGTCATGAAATATTATCAGACAGGCGGGCTTATGAATCTCCTGGCAGAACATTCTCACGTATTTGCCCTGGATGTAGGATACAGGAAACGAAGTTACGAACGAATCTCGGGATTGGCAAAGGATTTTGGTATCTCAGCCTATGTATGCGGCTGCAAAAACCCGGACATTACCGAAGAGCCGCTGTGTGGAATGAATTGGGGCCAACATTTTGATAGTACAAAGAGTGGGACGGGTCAAGCGAAGCAAACGCGTCTGATTCTTTTATAATATTCAAGGAATAAGCCGAACAGTATTTTAGATAAAAAATGTTGAAATTATACTTAAAAGAAATATATGGTACTTACAACCGTGGAGATGCCACAGAAGAAAGTTACTATTATGCGCTTGCAGAATTTTTACAAAAATATACGGAATCCAGAGGTAAAAAACATATCCATATAACTACCTTACCAAAGAAAACAGAAGCTGGAAATCCTGATTTTAGAGTTTGGGATGGGACACAGCATATTATAGGATATATTGAAGCAAAAGCCCCTACCACCGAATATTTAGATCAGATAGAAACTACAGATCAGCTAAAACGTTACTTAAAGACATTCCCTAACCTAATACTAACAAACTTCTTTGAATTCAGGCTTTATCGCAACGGCTATCTAGTTGACAAAATCCGTATCGGTAGGCCGTTCATCATGCAGACGCTTAAAACAGTTCCTCCCGTTGAAAACGAATCAGATTTCTTTAAACTACTTGAAAAATTCTTTTCCTTCTCACTTCCAAAATTCTATGACGCCGAATCCCTCGCAAGAGCCCTGGCAGATAAGACACGCTTTCTCAGGGACGAAGTAATTACACAGGAATTACGGGAAGAGGAGGAAGGGAAACAAAAAAGTATTACAGGGTTTTACGAGGCGTTTAAACAATACCTCATAAGTGATCTTACAAAAGAAGGATTTGCCGACATCTATTCACAAACTATTACTTATGGGCTTTTCGCCTCAAGGGTTCGGGCAAAGAACGGATTTAACAGAGAACTTGCTCACAAGAACATTCCACACACGATTGGTATTTTACGGGACATTTTCAAGTTTATTTCGCTTGAAGAACTTCCCAAACAAATGGAATGGATCGTTGATGACATTGCAGAGGTGCTGGCAGTTACCGATGTTAAAAATATTCTTCACCAATATTTCCATAAAGGCAAGGGAGAAGATCCTGTTGTTCATTTCTATGAAACTTTTCTTGCTGAATATGACCCGAAGACAAGAGAACAAAGGGGAGTTTATTACACTCCTGAGCCGGTAGTTTCCTATATTGTGCGTTCCCTGCATACTATTTTAAAAGAATCTTTTAACAAGAGTGACGGTTTTGCAAACGAATCGGTTACAGTACTTGACCCGTCGGCTGGCACTTTGACCTTTTTAGCCGAAGCTTCAAAAATCGCAATGGAAGAGTTTGTAGTGAAATATGGCGAAGGTGGCAAGGAACGTTTAATAAAGGAACATATCCTTAAGAACTTCTATGCATTTGAACTCATGATGGCTCCGTATGCCATAGGCCATTTGAAGATGTCTTTTCTTTTAGAAGAAATTGGTTATATGCTAAAAGACGATGACAGGTTTAAGCTTTATCTTACGAATACCCTGGAAATGGAAGAACTTGTCCAAACCAAACTTCCAGGCATGGCATCACTTTCCGAGGAATCTCATTTGGCAAGTAAGGTAAAAAGAGAACAGCCAATCCTGGTCATTCTTGGTAATCCCCCATATTCAGGGCATTCCTCTAACATTGGTGATTGGATTTCCCGTGAAATCAAGGTTTACTATCAGGTTGATGGAAAACCTCTTGGGGAGAAAAATCCAAAGTGGCTGCAAGATGATTATGTAAAATTTATACGTTTTGCCCAGTGGAAGATCGATAATGCAGGGGAGGGAGTCATGGGATTTATCACAAACCATAGCTACCTTGATAATCCAACCTTCAGAGGTATGAGACAGTCCTTAATGAATAGTTTTAATGAAATTTACATTAAAAAGCACGTATTGTTTATAACTTAGGAAAAGATGCAAGAGACTGGAAAGTTGAGCTTGCCCAAAAAGATTTGATAGATAGCGGTCTGGATAGAAAGAAAATAGTTCCAATTCTCTATAGACCTTTTGATATAAGATACACATATTATACCGGAAA
>CAZPUD010000400.1:0-3034 GCA_964589115.1 uncultured candidatus Brocadiaceae bacterium
GAAATGAGGTTTTTGTCATTGAGATTTTGTATTTTCGAATTTGTTTCGGATTTCGAATTCATATTTTATATCTGTGTCATCTGTGGTTTCTCTTTTTTGAATTTTGGTCATTCGAATTTGTTTCACATTTCGAATTTCGTATTTTGTCTTTTCCGACTCATTCGGGTTAGGAAACACTGTATATCTTTTGGAGGTAAACAATTATGGAATCAACATCGGTATCTGCAACGAAGGTAGGTATATTTTTTTTAATAGGCATGGCAATACTTGCTGTCTTGACATTTCGTATTGAAAGATTTAGTGAGTGGTGGAACTATTACGATCTCATAGCATATTTTGACCAAGCGAAGAGTCTGGAGGCAAAGAATGACGTTACCCTGGCAGGTACAAAAGTCGGATATGTGAAAAGTGTTTCCGTTGACGGTGATAAAATAAAAGTCGTTTTATCTATCGAAAAAGGTATCGATATACGAAAAGGCTCAGAAGCCTCAATTGTCTCCGATTTCTTGTTGGGAAAGAGTCATGTTAACATTACCCTTGCACCAACCTCCAATCCCGCATATAATGCTGGCGAAGTAATAAAAACCGTTGAATCACCAAACTTCACCGATATGGTATCTAAATTAGACAACGCACTAACAGGGTTGCAAAACATAACTGAACCACTTGAAGATATCAAGGAACTTGTGAATTCACTGAAAGTCGCCGGAAAATCACTGGAAGAAGCAGGTCCCAAATTTAGTAAGTTAATAGATTCAGCACTTAATATTACTGAAAAGATAGAGCGCGGTGAGGGCTCCTTAACAAAAATAATCACCGATGATGAGCTTTATGTGGAACTGGAAAAGCTCATTAATGATGCGAGACAAACGATACAAGCCTACCGTGAGCAGATTCCGGTTGGGGCATTTGGGAGTATAGTATTCAGTGCCTTTTAATTGTTGTATATTGCAATAAATATTGTATAATTATAATTTCTTTTCCAGGGGTTGAAATCAGGATAAAATTTCAATCCCTTTTTCATTTTGAGGAGGTGGAGAAAATAAAAAATATGAACACGAATGAAATTAAAGAAATATATGACCGCTATGTTATACCCAATTATATTAGAAATCCTATTTTATTGACTAAAGGCAGGGGTGTTGATGTATGGGATGCCGAAGGGAAACGGTACCTGGACCTCTTTTCTGGCTGGGCAGTAAGCCTGTTAGGGCACTGCCATCCCAACGTTGTCACTGCAATTAAGAATCAGGCAGAAAAACTTCAGCATGCCCCTAACATTTACTATACCGAGCCGCAGGGATTACTCGCAAAACACATATCAGAAAAGTCTTTTGGCGGGCAGTGTTTCTTTTGTAACAGTGGTGCCGAAGCCAATGAAGCAGCAATTAAACTAGCCCGCATTCATAATTCCAATACCGGTAAATATAAAATTATAACCTTCTCAAATTCATTTCATGGTCGTACGATCGCCACCGTTACGGCAACTGCACAACCAAAATACCATAAAGGATTTGCACCGCTTATCGAGGGGTTTTCCTACGTCCCGTTCAATGACCTGGAAGCACTAAAAAAATCTGTCGATGACAAGACCTGCGCTGTCATGCTTGAAACCATCCAGGGCGAAGGAGGGATCAACATCGCCACCAAAGACTTTTTGCAAGGTATTAGAAAACTATGCGATGAGAAAGGATTGTTGTTAATCCTCGATGAAGTACAGTGTGGTATGGGGCGAACAGGGAAATATTTTGCCTACCAGCATTACGATATAGAGCCTGATATTATGACACTGGCAAAAGCACTTGGCGGCGGCGTAGCCATAGGGGCCATGACGGCGAAAAAAGAGATTGCAAAAAGCCTTATACCCGGCAGTCATGCATCTACTTTTGGTGGAAACCCGCTGGCATGTGCAGCCGGTGTTGCAGTGTTTGAAACGATTGAACGGGAAAATCTCCTTGATCATTTAAAAAAAGTTGGCAGTTATAGTTTAGATCAGTTAAAATCACTTCAAAAGATGTGCAAGGTTATCCATGAGATACGTGGTATAGGTCTTATGATCGGAATTGAACTTATGGTAAATGGGGCTGATATAATCAAGAATTGCATCCAGGCAGGTCTGTTCCTTAATTGTACTCACGACAAAGTTATCCGGTTTATGCCTCCTCTTAACGTTAAAAATGAGTCCATTGACGAGGGATTGAATATTTTAAAATCTGTTCTTTCTAAAACTTAATTTATGAGAGACGTATATGAAATGCAAAGATTTAATCTCAATTGCAGAACTTTCAAGACCTGATATTGAAGAGATATTTAATATCACGAAGGAACTCAAGGAGTGGCATAATAAAGGATACGATGAGAAATGTCTAAATGGCAAAATATTAGGTATGATTTTCGAAAAAAGTTCTATGCGCACGCGTGTTTCTTTCGAAGTGGCAATGATACAATTAGGTGGTCATGCCATTTACCTAACCCAGCAGGACGTTAATCTAGGTAAAAGGGAATCGGTAAAAGACGGTGCCCGTGTATTATCACGTTATGTAAACGGAATTGTCATTCGTACCTTCGGACATGAAACTATCCAGGAATTGGCAAAGTACGCTACAGTACCGGTTATTAACGCCCTGTCAGACTATCTTCATCCATGCCAGGCGCTTACGGACATCTATACCATCAAAGAAAAATTTGATAATTATATAAATTTAAAAATCGGCTTTATTGGTGACGGGAATAATGTTGCCCGGTCATTGGCACATATCTGCGCAAAACTGGGCATTCACTTCCACATCGCCTCACCAAAGGGATACGAACTTACTCAGGACTTTATCTCTAAAACTAAGCAAATGACAGATGGGCAGGAGACAATACATCTATATCAAAACCCCCTGGAAGTAGCAGAAAATGCACATATTCTCTATACCGATACATGGGTCAGTATGGGACAAGAGACAGAAATAGAAATACGTAAACAGGCTTTTAAGAACTATCAAATAAACAATGATCTTTTGAAAATTGCCAGACCCGATGTCAAGGT
>CAZPUD010000401.1:0-3034 GCA_964589115.1 uncultured candidatus Brocadiaceae bacterium
AAACTCCTAGGAAAAATAAAAAAAATACGATTATTCATTGATAAAACAAAATTTAAAATACCCGTTATGGGAAATATCATAAATAAATCGGCCATTTCACGGTTTACCCGCACCCTCGCAACATTAACATCGAGCGGAGTACCTATACTAGATGCCCTCAACAACGTTAAAGATGCCACAGGAAACGCCTCTATAGCACACGCAATTCATCGTATCCACGATAGTATAAGAGGCGGAGAGAGTATTGCAAAACCTCTTAGAGATTCAAAAATTTGCAGTGCAATTGTAGTCAATATGGTAGAGGTTGGTGAAGAAACCGGAGAACTTGACAAAATGCTTACCAAGGTGGCGGATAATTATGATGATGAGGTAGACCGCGCTGTAGAGGCAATGGTCAGTCTGATAGAACCTATGATGATTGTATTTTTGGGCGGTTCCGTTGGTTTTATTGTAATAGCTATGTTTGTACCTCTGATAAAATTAATGCAGAGTATAGGGGCTAATTAATGCCTTTAAACGTATTTTTGACATTTTCGGCAAAAATTTACGAATTACGATTTTAGATTTACGATTTTTTTAAAATCCCAAATCGTAAATCCCATTTAGTTGTCTCTTCCAATCCATTCGGATTAGGTATACACGGGTATCTAAATGAAAAATTATGGGTTTACTCTGATAGAATTGATCATAGCGATGGCTATCATTGGCATGCTCACAGGTATAATCCTGCCTGTCTTTTTACACGGGGGACTTGATGAAGGGGTCAATACTTTTCAGAGCAGTGTATTTTCTGCAAAAAATTTTGCCGTAACACAACGGAAAATTTATAAACTGGAATTGAACGCTGATTATTATAGCGACCAAAATCCCATGCCCTGCACGCTGTCTGTAATAGAAGGTCTTGATGGAACGAAAACTGTAAAGTTGTATCGCCTTCCCAAATATATACGGTTTTGGCGGTATAATGATGCCGCCTTTGAAAACGGAACAAAAACAGTTTATTTTAAACCTAATGGTATTTCAAATTATATAAAAGATAGTAATAACCCACAAAATACAAAAATCACTTTAATTGATGAAAGAACAAGAACTAAAGTTTCTCCTGTAACAATAAACCGCACAATTATAGGTAATACATGCCAGATAATAAAAGAATGATTACTCAAAATTTAATCCGGGTTAGTCCCATAAAATCTCCCTTAATAAAGGCAGATTTAGAGGATTGTGCTTTTCCTGGGTTTTTACAATCCCCTTTGCCCCCCTTTTCTAAAAGGGATCGTCTATATACAAAAGAGGGATTTACACTTATTGAAGTCCTTATATCCATCTTTGTACTTGCAATTGGCATCTTTGGCGTTATGGCATTATTTCCCGTGGGAATACATCAAACAGGCAGGATTGCAAAGACAACCATAGGCGCCACTTCAGCGGAAATACCTCTTGCTTATGCGTCATATAAATATCCACCAAATGATACAAATAGCCCTGACTACAATATTCAGGATATTATTAATAAATTAACAGGATCAACCACCTGCTATTCCTTTCCTGATATGCCTACTGGCACTGTTACGGTATCGGACAATTATGGATGGAGCTCATCCATTGTTCCTATAGACATGATAAATAACGACGGCACAGCCACAGCTATTGAAGAAACCTACCTCTTCAGGCAGCAAACGGCTATCTATAAAAACTACACAACAAATAACGGCACAGCAGACTTCTCTTTTAATAGTCAAATAATATCTAACGTTTCAGATATCAGTAATATCTCAGTAAATAGTTTCATTTGCAATACGGAGAATCGCATCTGGTACCGCGTGATAAGGGTCGATAGTTCAGCCAATAGTGTAACGCTACAACAACCGTATGAATACGAAACATCTACATCTGCATCTTATCTCGTTACAAAAACTATAGTAGGACTATACAATACTATACTAACCTCTCGCTAAAGATATCCAAAAATTGTATTTAGTTGCTTAAGGGCACTTTAAAAACTTTATAATCGGTTTATTTTTATAAATGAGTTGTCATTCTGAACAAAATAAAAAATCTCTACGAATGAGGGAATGCAGGGATGGCTTTACTTTAATAGAATTGTTAATCGTTATGGCCCTGATGGGTGTCGTGTGGAGTGTTGCCTATGCCATGTTTTATCAATCAAAAGGGGTATTTTCCCTATGTAATAATAAGCTGGAAATGTATCAACATGCAAGGATAGCCATGGATAGTATTTCAAGGGATCTGAAGGGTGCTGTCTTAAAAGACGATAGAGATTTTTTTGTTTCTTTTGGAACCCAAAGCGCTAGCAGTCTTTCACCTGCAGCAAACACAAGTATACTCCTTTTCCTGACGTTAACGCCAAATGGTTCGTCTACGCCGGCCACACTTGTTGCTTATTATTTAAATAACACGGACGAATTAATGAGGGCTGAATATTATGATACCTCATATGTGTATGGTACTGTATCCGGTATAACGCCGGGTTCGGCAACCTATTATAAACTTACAGCAAATACAAATTTCTTTAACCTGGATTACTATAAGAAAGGATCGAAGGCAACCGCATGGAACAGTACAGGTGATCTAAGTATAAATGGCACTACTACAGGAACAGGTAAATTGCCTGATACGGTAAGAGTAACATTACAGATGTATGGTACTAACACCCGATATATATCAGGTAAAGGTACTGAAGAGATTCTGCAAACAGGTACTTTTACCAGTAATATCATGTTACCATGCCAAAATTAATTTGGGTTTTATAATAATTTAGTCTTTGATTTGTAATTTTAATTTTTATCATGGTTACTATGGACAAAAAAAAGAATGCTGGTTTTATCATTATTGCAGTGACCGTCATCCTTGTAGCCCTTTCTCTCCTGGGTATGACGTTTATAAATCTGACCAGCATAGATTTCAATGCTGCCAATAATCACGTTAACAACCTTCAGGCGGAAATGGCAGCACGTGCCGGACTTGAATACGCCATCTATATATTAAAGATGGATAAATACGGTACTGATTC
>CAZPUD010000402.1:0-3021 GCA_964589115.1 uncultured candidatus Brocadiaceae bacterium
TTCAATCTTGTAGATTGAACCATTCGTTTAGCATTGGCCTGTACGTTTTGGTTTACTCCAGGCGTATGAGACATGCTAAACGTTTCGGTTCAATCGTGGACGATTGAACCGACTCCGGGAACACTTGGTTTGAAATTCCTATACATTTAATTAGGCCTTTGCAACTTTTATCTTTTATGAATATGAATATGTAGGGCGAGGCTTTAGCCTTGCCCCCCGCTAAAATAACTATAGTGAGATGGCAACTCTAAAGGATCGCCCTACAATAAAACATTGAATTTATTAAATATTTAATTAGTGCACTGTAGCAAGCTTTCAGTTAATTTCTACATTGTAAGAAGGAGGAGAAGACATGCTAAAGAAATCAGGTATTGGTATTGTTGGAGCAGCAATTTTTAGTATTATGACTGGATTTACAGGTCTATCTATAGCACAACATTCACCAACTTATCCATATGATAAACCAGGGGGAAAAGATGTAATAGAAGATAAAGAGTTAGATAAAAAAAGACAGGAGGAGAAGGAAAAATCTGTAGAGGAATACAGGAAAGAAGGTGGGAAGGGAGTGCACAAACATAATGAAGAAGAGAAAAAGGCTAAGAAAGAAGAAGGAAGATAGAAGCTCAGAAGTTCAAGAGTACTAAATTAAAAACCAAATAATATCTTAATGTAGTGCAACCTCAACAAAAATGGATGGAGTAATGGGGTAATGGTAATCTCTTATAACTGAATTTTTCTGTACTTTCAGGAAGAGCATAAATCAGGTTACCATGGCTCCATTGATCCATTGCTTCCTAAAAAGCCGCAATAATACCTCATAAGATTTTTACACCGTAATGCCCTATTGAGTTTAATGTTAAAAGCTTAGTTAGTATTGTTTTCATAATCTTAAATGCAAGGAGGAAAATAACATGCAAAAGGGATTCATTTTTACAATCGTCGCAGCAGGCGGACTTATTTTTAGTATTGCAAACGATGGATTTTCAAGAGAGAGGTACGACAGAGACCGAAGAGTGTATGAATATGAATATGAAGAAGAATACGATGATGATGCTGAATATACCAAAATGCCAAGAACACATTCACGGGAACATAGTCCACAAACACACGGGTTAACCGGTGCAGAAGGAGCTTATGGTAGAGGAGGAAGCGGTGTAAATGGGTATATAGTTGGGGGAACTGTGGGAAGTGAAAGAGAAAGAGTATTTAGAAGAATCGACAAATCGTCTGTTAATGAGGTCATATCAAACTGGAATGATACATCAAGGGGTGTCGCTCAAAAAATGATAGACAAATATGGTATGCCTGATGAAGTAACCCATAATAGACTTATTTGGCATGACAATGGCCCATGGAAAAAGACAGAGGTAGTAAATGAAGAAATATCTCATAGTTTTCCTGAAGACCACGAAGATGTGCTTATACAAACCGTTAACTATGATGTGCCTCCTGACAAAGTTGATGACCTCATTAAATACAATGAGAGTATTATCATTGAAAAAAATAGAGGAGAACTAGGATCACAATGCGGGAGTGAAGAGATGAACATCCTGGCACTGAACCTTGCAGATGATATTGTCAAAGGAGAGAGTGATGTTAGAGAAGCCAGGAATACCTTTGAACAGGAGGCAGCAGATGTTATGGAAGGAAAAAAGACATCACTTACAAGAAGTTTACAATTTAAGACGAATTCTGGCTCACAGCGCAAAAGATAAGAAACACACAATGTCTTTGGTGATCATATTCTTAAAAAATTAATATTGCTTTATATTTTTAGTATTAGAAGGAGAATAACATGCTTAAAGGATTTATTTTTACAATTGTCGCAACGGGCACACTCTTTTTTAGTATCACAAATGATGGGTTTACCAGAGAAAGGTATGGTGAATTCGGCCAAAGGTCATATGAATATGATTATGAAGATGGCAGAGGCCAGAGAGAAGTAGAATATAGAAGAATGACTGAAAGACAGAGAGGAATGGGAAGAATCGATAAGTCAACTGTTGAGAAGATTATATCAAACTGGAATGATACACCCAGAGAAACTGCCCGTAATTTAATGAGTAAATACGGGATGCCCGATGAAGCAACTCAGCAGAGGCTTATATGGCATGATAACGGCCCATGGAAAAAAACGGAGGTTGTAAATGAAGAGATAACCCACAGCTTTCCAGAAGAACATGAGGATATCCTTATACAGACGGTCAGCTACGAGGTGCCGGATGATAAGGCGGATGACCTCGTTAAATACAATGAATGCCTCACCGTTAAGAAAACAAAAGGAGAGCTGGCATCACAGTGCGGAAGTGAAGAGATGAATATCCTGGCATTGAACCTTGCAGATGACATCGTTAAAGGCGAGAGCGATGTTAGAGGAGCCAGGAATACCTTTGAGCAACAGGCAGCCGATGTTATGGAAGGAAAAAGAGCGCCTCTTGCAAAGAATTTACAATTTAAAACAAACTCAGGCTCACGTTCACAAAGTACATATCATCAAAATTCGGAGAGACAATCTTACCAATCTAGACAAAACACAGAAAAGACCGCTATGGCAAGGAAAGGGATTGATAAATCAACTGTTGAACGCGTTATATCAAAGTGGAACGATACAGCGAAAGAGGCAGCTCAAAAAATGATGGATAAGTATGGTACCCCTGATGAAGTAACCCAAACCAGACTTATCTGGCATAACAACGACCCATGGAAAAGGACAGAGGTAATAAATGAAAAAATACCACACAATTTCCCAAAAGAACATGTGGATGTACTTATGCAAACCATTGATTATCATGTACCTCCAAGAAAAGCCGATGATCTTATCGCTTTCGGTGGAAGCATTATTATAGACAGAACAAAGGGAGAATTGTCTTCAAGATGTGATAAAGAGGAAATGAATATATTAACACTAAATCTTGCAGATAATATTGTCAAAGGTGAACGCAGTGTTGAGGATGCAAGAAATGTTTATGCTGACCAGATAATGGCTGTTAAGGAAGGAAGAGGAGCACCTCTCATAAAAAG
>CAZPUD010000403.1:0-2965 GCA_964589115.1 uncultured candidatus Brocadiaceae bacterium
TAAGGGATGTTGATAGTAGGCAGGCAATTTATTGCCTGTTTTAGATTAAATTAGGTTGCCTTTGGCAGCGACTATGGTTGGTTCAATCTTGTAGATTGAACCATTCGTTTAGCATTGGCCTGTACGTTTTGGTTTATTCCAGGCATATGAAACATGCTAAACGTTCCGGTTCAATCGTGGACGATTGAACCAACTCTGAAACTTTGAATTTCCTATACGTAAGCTTTGGAATAGGAACAGGGTAAATTAGAGATAAAATATTACAAACAAAAAGAAGACTGATGGCAAAGTACAAGAAGTCATAAGACTAGTGGAGCGGGCGGAGAGGGTAAATACGCCAGTTCTTGGAGGGATGTTTGTAGAATTCACTCTTAATTCCACCAAAATAGGCTGTGCGGGCAAGGAGCCGGGCCTGGTCTTTTTCCGTAAGCTTTTCAAACCGATGGGCCAGCGCTGCATTTTCCTGTAACTGTTCAATGCTATCCATACCGGAGACCAAAGTACTTATGGGTTGGTTCCATGCAAATGACAGGCACTCTTTTACGGTAGCCACCTTATCTTCCAGCAATACACCGTTTGCCGTTGTTTTCATCCCGAGGATACCAATGTCATATTTTACAGCTTCGGGAATAACCTGCCTGACAAAACTCAGGTAATGAGGATCTACAGGATTTACAGGCATTTGAACTGTCTCGATGAAGCTGTGATGCTTTTTTATGGTTCGCCAGTGCACTTCCGGATTACGATGCCCGGTGAATCCAACATGCCGTATTTTTCCTTCCTTCCTGGCTTGAATAGCTGCCTCAATGGCTCCCCCTTCCTGAAATGTCGTCTCAACTTCTTCCCATGTTTGCAAATCGTGAAATTGCCATAAATCTAGATAATCCGTCTGAAGCCGCCTGAGACTTTCATGCAGTTCATTCAAGGCCTCTGCTTTACTGCGCTTGCGGCTTTTAGTCATAATAAATGCTTTATCACGACGGTCTTTTAATGCCTTTCCCAATCGTCTCTCACTTTCACCGTCGTTATAACTCCATGCTGAATCAAAAAAAACGGCACCTATCTCAATAGCAGCATGGACCATTCGAATGGCATAACGTTCGTCCTGCATTCGGCCAATATGGTAGCCTCCTACACAGAGCATGGAGACCATTTGCCCCGTCTTACCCAAACGGCGCTTAGGTACACCCTCTTTTTTTTCATTGACCGGCGCGGAAGACACTAGATTTTTATCCAATATATCGCTGAAATTTTTTGCAAAGCCCAGGCTCAGGGCAACAGCGAAGGTACCTTTCAGAAAGTCTCTACGATTGGCGGGTTTATTTTTCATTAACTATGCTTAATTTAAATTATTGTATCAATGTTTTTAATGCCATCACTAAATTTCTCAAGAAACCAGATAGTTACAGGTCATTAAGATCAAAAAATATGCCATAAATGTGAAAAAATGTTTTTTGTAATAGTTTTGGAGCTTGAATCCACTTTTGGGGTATTGACGAAAATTTTGTAATGATTTTTAATTAAAGGAATGGAGTGGTAAGATGTGACATGTTACAGAAGTGTGACGTCACAAAGTGTGAATGCTACAATTTTTAATCTGACTGCGGTTTACAACCCACCTGGAATAATAAAACGTCCGAATCCATTTAATATCCCTTTTGTTTATCTACCACGTTTAAAAGCGGCCTGCTGTCTATGAAGCGTTGTATGTTTTCTTTTAGTAAAGATAAACGGCGATTCCATGAGCCTTCAGACTGTCCTGACATATGCGGTGTAATAATGACATTTCCCAATTTCCATAGTGGATGACCTTTTGGAAGCGGGTATGGATCTATAACATCTAATCCGGCCCCGGCCAGCTTCTTTTCCTGAATTACCTTAATCAGTGCATCGGTATCAAAAGTTTTACCGCGTGAGAGTGCAATAAAGTAGGCATCACTTTTCATAAGATTGAATTCGTGATAACCAAACATGTATTCGGTCTCCGGTGTCTGTGGGGCTGTCATAAAAACTACATCGGCATGAGGAAGCAGTTTATGGAGCTGATCTGGTTTTTGAATTGATTCGATAAAGAACAAATAAGGGATATCCTTTGGATCTATTCCGTATACTCTCATTCCAAAGGCATGGGCACGCTGGGCAATCTGAAGTCCGATCCCTCCCATGCCGACAATAAGGGCTGTTCGGCCATTGAGTTCTATTGGCCAGTGTACTGGTTCACGATAATACCACATGTGCCATTTTTCCTCCTTCTGGAGAGAAATGGCTTCGTTCAGGCGCCGGGTAAGGTGCAGTAAGAGGGCAAATGCATGATCGGCAATTCCCGGCCCCTGGATAATTTTACAATTGGTGAGTACGATATCACTGCTTACTAATTCCGGAAATAGTATATCATCTATACCGGCGGCATAGCTCTGAATCCACTTTAGTTTTTTCCCATGCCGGATTATATCTTGCGTTAGCCCGTCCGTGAGAAGTGCATCGGCATCGGTAATCTCCTTTATAAGTTTCTCTTTAGGGGTACTGTCATCGGTAAATACTATGTCAGCTTGAGAAGAAAATGTTTCAAGTTCTGCAAGTTGATTCTCATTGAAGTATGCCTTTTTTATGATAATTTTAAATTTCTTTTCTTCTATCCTTACTCCTGCCTTCTCTTTTTGTGGTATCTCATTGATGGCTATGCGTTCCCTGTTACTGATATAAGCCGCTGTTGTGCTGGTGTCTTGCTTATTTCCACATGCCGGTGCAATAGTCAGCAGTAACGATAAGGCAAGGAATTGTATCTTTCGCATATTCTTCCCCTATCCGTATAAGGCAGAAAATCAAAAATACCTTAATGCAGGTTCTTGTGTGTTTCTCTTATATCCTTCATACAGGTTTATAGTATACAGTCAATTTAATTTGTAACGGTATGTGAATATCCAAAAGAGGTATAGCATGTCATTGCGAGGGTCTTTTCCGAAGC
>CAZPUD010000404.1:0-2928 GCA_964589115.1 uncultured candidatus Brocadiaceae bacterium
GTAAATACAGAGGAACGAAAAATGAATACGATATGGCTATCCCTATATTTAATTATTCATTAAAAGACAAAACATTAAAAATATACGATCCCTATACTGCTCAAGAAATGGAGCTCAATGTTGAAGAAAATCCAGTTGATATACAAAAACCAAAAGATGTATTAGCTTCGCTTGTGCCTGTTTCAGCAGTTTTCGAAGGTTTGGAGAACACTTTTACAAGTAGCCCTGTATATAATCTAAATCGACTGGGAGAAATAACAATGGACATAGGTGATGGGGGAACAAAAATTATCCCAGACATCCAAGTCCAGCCTGACGGCACAATGACCTTTACTTACGAAGGGCAAACTTACTCAGCCGACACCCAAACTCTTGTAATAGACGGTCAAACCATAACTTTCAAAGACATTGAAGGCGGAATTTGGGTCTTTGATGGTGAAAAACTCTCTGAATATCTAAGCTCGGCAGACGGTACTGTTCTATGGACCAAAGAAGGCATGGCAAATGGGGAATTAAGGGTAAAGGATGAAAAAGCAAAGGAATTAATAAACGACACCCTAAAAGCTCTTTGGGCTGTCAATAATGCCCTTGTCAACCCTGCATACATTAATGACACTCCTCAAGAAATAATTGATGACCGTAAAGCATTTTTGGAAAAATTCCCAACCGCAAACGCTTTGATTAAATATGTGGAGGATGGCGGAGAACCAGTTGATTTTATCTATATTCCTGTAAATAATTCCCAAGCCCTAAGCGCCAGACATTTGCCTACCGCAATGATTCAAAAAATAGAAAATATTGATTTATCCAAAATAATCATAGGTTTTGATATTTTACCTAAAAGTGAATTAGTTGGAATCACATCATTTGATACATATATTCCAATGGCTATAAATTCACCTTATGTTGAATTTGGGGGTCTGCCAGAGCGATTGCTTGTAGAAGCAGTTAAATTGTCAGACAGTCAAGCCATTCTTTCATGGAAATTTAATAGCATATTTGATTATGAAATACACGCAGATAAGGCTCTAGGTAGAATAACTTTGTATCAAGAACAGTTGCCTTCTGATAAGCTTTTGGGGGCTACAGTGCTGGCAAAAACAGGTTTAGATTTAACTGCCAGTTTATTACCAAAACATACCGAAATTAATAAAGCCATCACTCCTCCTGTTTTGCTTTCATATTACAACCTTCGTTATATTTATAAAGACAAAATTACGGATGAAAGATATTATCAAAACGCTTCCAACTTAACTAAAAGCTACTTTGAACTCCAGTAAACTATTGAAGTTGTTCTCATTTTGTGTCATATTTATTACAGTATGCATCGTTGGGTAAAAATAGTAATAATTAGTGTTCCCGTAATCTTATTAGTTGTACTTACCGTTAACATCTTTTTGATGTTCAGACCCAATCAGATAACTATTCTTAATCTAAACCCCAATTACAAATTGACTCTCAATCAAAAAATTCTTGATGATTTCAATAATGAAGCAATAAAAATTGCTCCTGGGGGGGAAACTATAATTTTTGTTTCACCTTTTCTGGAAATAACAAAGTCGGGAGCAAGCTATAAAGGCAATGTTTTTATGTATGAAAAACATAAAAGTTTTTTTGACGTATCATTTATAACAGTTTACTTGGATAAGCAGGCAATTGAAAGCTTGGACCAAACTAAAATGAATGAAACTCTTGGCTACTTTTTGTTAAGGCAGACCCTTGTGGGCAGAGGCTTGGATGATGTAAAGCAGGTTAGTGGCTTGCCCTACAAATACGGCATTACCAAATCGGAATTATTTAATTTAGCCAAAAGAAAATGAGGATAACGACAAATAAATTTTTAAAACTATCCATTGCATTGCTTGTCGGCTTTTTCTTTTTCCTGAATCTACCTAAACCCGCTTCTGCCCAATGCGATGGTTTTACGCTCTGTGGGGCATGGGATCCGCAAAAAAATTTTTGTGACCCAGATCGTGGTTACACCACCGGCTGTGGAAATGGTTGCAATCCAGGAGGCTGTGGAGATTGTGAAATTTCAAATAGTTGTTCTGGGGGAACTCCGGTTGTTTGTGAATGTGGAACGAGAGCAGATGGGACTTGTAAGCCATGCAGTGGTGGGGGACAGTGTAATAGCGATTATATTGTCAATTGTGCCTCGGGGACAAAGACACAAGAGCTTACGAATACAGCGTGCGTGCGGATTAGGGGGGCGTGCAAGGAGGGGGACGGAAGGACTATCAAAGTGGGAACCGCACAATCGCTTGGCGGATGTTGTGAGGAGTGGGATCCTGATGGTGATGGGAACTTGGATTGCCGGAGTCAAAATGTTTACACCTATACCTGCTGCCCGACGGGGACGGAGGCGGATTGTAGACCGGAGGGGACAAATTATGAGCGGATTAACGATTGTAGGCAGCCGACTCGGTGTACTAACGTTGGCGACACCTACATTAGCCATCGCGGCGCGCCGGAAACGAAGGCAAACAGGTGTTATAAGTCTTGTAACGAGAGTGGTTGTGAGTGGGTTTATAACGTAATTACTACCTGTCGGTCAAACCGGATTGTGTGCGACTGTGTGCCTGTGTGTACGGCGACGGCGCCAACGAATTTAAATTTTAGAGGTGGAAATTTAATTTGGAATGCCGGAACTGGTGGGACAAGCCAGTATGTTTATGTTTCTAAGACCCAAAGTGATATAACAAACAATTGCGGCGTTAGAACAAACTGCGTTGTTAATGCAAATGTTTCATCAAATACGAGAAAATATGTCTTTTCACCCGCACTTGATGCCGGCACGGTTTACTATGCTAAAGTGATAAATTATAAAGACGCATCCTGTTCTGCCTCCAGTACCATTTATTCATTCCTGACTCCTCTTCCAAATAATCCTTGGTGGCAGGTGAAGGACGGAGATGTGTCAACTAATGG
>CAZPUD010000405.1:0-2895 GCA_964589115.1 uncultured candidatus Brocadiaceae bacterium
TCGGGGAAAAACGCCCTCGCAATGACAGATACTATATAATCTATTATTAACAATTCTGTTACAGAAAGGGAGGGAAAATGAAGTTAACCGTTGGGAAGAACATTGGCGGTAGTTTTGTGATATTGATCCTTATATCGGCAGTTTCGGGAGGACTCATCCTGTATTGGTTGACAGGAATGGCGGAAACCAGAGAAACAGTAATAAATGTTCGAACACCATCCGCAATAAGGTCTGAACAGCTTTTAAGGCATTATGGTTTGGCAATTGGAGGGATAAGGGGTTTTCTAGCATCGGGTGAGGAAAAATATATACAGGATTTTGAGAAGGCAAGATCAGGGATGCAGGAAAGTTATAAACAACTTGAAGAAGTATCAAAGCATTGGACCTTACAAGAGAATAAGGATTTATTGAAAGAGATAAGGGATTGCCTGGGTGAATTTTATGTTTCTGCCAATAAGGTTATTGAAAAAAGACGCAGTCCGGAAAACGATGTGGCTGCACACTATTTTCATACCAATATGGCTCCCCTCTTTAAATCCATCAATGAGAAGATAGATACCTTCATGGAAGAGTTAAGCAGGATCCCTGCCTCCAATGCCGTAAGGGATGCACTGTATGCATCGGCGCAATACCGTGCGGGTTCTGCACGCTCCGGTATGGCCATCCGGGGTTTTATGGAAAGTGCGGATGAGAGGTATATCGGGGACTACGGGTCCGCCCGTACGATGCGTACCGGCGGTATAATGCGTTTACAATCGTTATCCAAAGATTTGCCGATAGGGCTTCAGGAGACATTAGCAAACCTTATAAAAGACGAAGAGGTTTTCAATACCCACCCGGAAAAGATCTTTGCGATTAGAAAGGGTAATGATTATCGATTAGATCTGAAACACCTTAGAGAAGAACTTGCACCACTCGTGGCAACTGTTCAAAAAAATATCGACCAAATAGGGGTTAATGTAGCTAAACTCCTGGAAGATGATTCACAAACGGCGTTAGAATTACAAAAATCAATGTGGTCTGTTGCTATACTGGCCATCGGAATCAGTGTAGCTGCAGGTGTATTTCTTGCTATATTTAACATCAGATTGGCTACAAAGATTACCACACTCTTCAGAAATCTCCTCAGCGACCTTACCAGTGGTTCTTCTCAGGTTGCATCAGCATCGGAACAAATTTCTGCCTCAAGCCAGAGCCTTTCCGAAGGGGCATCCGAACAGGCAGCCTCCGTGGAAGAAACCTCTTCGACTATGGAAGAGATAGCCTCTATGACAAGACAAAATGCCGATAACGCCGCTGAGGCAGCTAAGCTGGCAAAGGCATGTAATACTACGGTTGAAAAGAGTAACACTACCGTCAATGAGATGGATGATGCAATGAAGAATATTTCTGAAAGCAGCGGTAAGATAGCGGATATTATCAAGATTATTGAGGGAATTGCCTTCCAGACTAATTTACTCGCATTAAACGCAGCAGTAGAGGCGGCGCGTGCCGGGGAACATGGCCGTGGTTTTGCCGTTGTAGCGGAAGAGGTCAGAAATCTTGCTCAGAGAAGCTCTACGGCTGCAAAGGATA
This sequence comes from uncultured candidatus Brocadiaceae bacterium, assembly GCA_964589115.1. GTDB lineage: Bacteria > Planctomycetota > Brocadiia > Brocadiales > Brocadiaceae > JBDIVL01. The sequence continues at coordinate 1,576 of CAZPUD010000405.1, forward strand.
TTACAGCCTTAATTACCGACAGCGTAAAGAAGGCAGATGTCGGAACGACACTGGTAAAAGATACAAAAATGGCTTTTTCTGAGATAGTTGTTCAGGTAAAAAAAGTTACTGATCTGGTAAACGAGATTGCTACCGCCTCGGAAGAACAGACCAATGGAATAGAACAGATCAGCAAGGCTATTCAACAGATGGATCAGGTCATACAGCAGAACGCTGCAAATGCCGAAGAGACAGCAGCAGCAAGTGAGGAATTATCCTCCCAGGCACAAGGCCTCAATGCTATTGTCGATAAGATAGCTGCTGAAGTTAATGTAGAAAGTGACGAAGATACCCATGGAGTAAAAAAGAAAGAAACTGAATATCTCACGAAGAGAGAAATTGTTGTCCCTCTGAAAAAGAGGCCACATCTCCATAAAGAAAAAGAATTGGTAGGTATGAGAAGAACAACTGGAGTTAGAGGCATTAACAACCATTCGAAAGATATAGAAAGAGGTATAGTAAATGAATGGGAAGAAGAATTTGATACAACAGACAACAGCCCAAATCGTGTAATTCCCATATCCGATGATTTTAAAGATTTTTAATATTTCAGGATTGTATAAGGTAAGCTGTCAGCTATCAGCTATCAGTGGTCAGCCTTCAGCTTCTGTCAAATGCTGACTGCTGATAGCCGACGGCCGAGAGCTCATTTTCTTTCACTGGTATGAGGCTTCACATAGCCAGGTAAAGCAAACAATAATATATTCAATCAGCGCTTTATATGTGAGAAAAACGTAGTAATGCAAGAGCATACTGCATATAAGATTTCTACAAGAGGTATGACCTCGAGGTATATATTCGCTTTGGGGCTCGTAGCATGCCTGAGTATTGTGGCTTGCCTGATGCTGTGTAAGACCATAAAACTTCATGGAAGCAGCGCGGCTGTTATAAATACGAGCGGAAAATTACGTATGCTGTCGCAGCGGGCAGCAGTATATTCATACCTTTTCGTAGATAGCACCGAAAATAGTGAACGTGAAAAATACAGGATTGAGTTGTTACATATAGCTAATCGCATGGAAGATTGTCTGAACGGTCTGATACAAGGTAATCCTGAGTTAAACCTGCCGGGCAACCCTTCGCCTGCAGTACGGGCACTCTATTTTAACCCACCAATATTCCTGTATAAGCAAATACACGGCTTTGTTTCTGAGATAAGGGCATTTGTACACGCTCAGGACATAGGTACTAATAATGCCAATTTTCGATATATCCTCAGTGAATCTTCATCGAGACTTATTGAGTCTGTGGATACCCTGGTAAGACAATATCAAAAAGAGA
>CAZPUD010000406.1:0-2874 GCA_964589115.1 uncultured candidatus Brocadiaceae bacterium
AAAAAAACGACTCTTAGACCTGCTTGAGATTGATAAAGACGATAAAGTAGTTGTTTGCGGCAGTACTCATGAGGGTGAAGAAGCAGCCATTCTCAGCGTCCTTAAACAATTAAAAGCAAGGTTTCATAAGGTGCGGCTAATACTGGCGCCCCGCCATATCGAAAGGGTAAATGAAGTTGCTAAAATAATCGAGTCTATGGGATTTCGTTCTCTAACGAAAACTTCACTCGACAGGGGAGGTACAATAGGCGAACGTAAATATGAGACTGTTATTCTTCTCGATACCATCGGGGAATTGATCACTCTCTATGGTATTGCTGACTGCGTGTTTATCGGGAAAAGCCTTATCCCACAAGGTGGACAAAACATGATGGAACCGGCAGGGATGGCGAGGCCGGTTATTGTCGGGCCGCACACATTTAATTTTCTCGAAGAAGTCCGGTTATTAAGCGAGGCTAATGCCATTAAAGTTGTTCAGGATGAATCATTCCTGTTAAAAGAAATGATCTACTTATTAGAATATCCACTTGAGGCTAAAGAAATGGGTAAAAGGGCGCAGTTTGTTGTAATAAAACAACGAGGTGCTACAGAACGTAATGTAGAAGTATTGAGAAAAATTTTATCAAAGGAGAGGGCAGTATTAGTATGAAGAAGGGAAGGCATTTATTTACCTCAGAATCGGTGTCTATGGGGCATCCAGACAAGATTGCAGACCAAATATCTGATGCAGTGTTGGATGCAATGCTTGATCAGGATCATATGAGCAGGGTGGCATGCGAGACGTTAGTAACAACAGGTATAGCCTTTGTTGCAGGAGAATTTACCACAAGGGCTAGTGTAAATATTCCTGATATAGTAAGGAATACGATAAAAGAAATTGGTTATACTGATGCTTCAATGGGATTTGATTATAACACATGTGCAGTACTTACAAGTATTGGCAATCAGTCACCGGATATTTCACAGGGTGTAAGTGGTGAAGGGTTGCATAAAGAACATGGAGCCGGAGACCAGGGTATGATGTTTGGTTATGCATGCAACGATACCCCTGAGTTGATGCCGCTTCCTATTATGCTGGCTCATAGAATTATTATAAGACATGCTGAACTCAGGCAAAAAAATATACTCGGATATTTGCGTCCTGATGCAAAGTCGCAAGTGACTGTGGAATACGAAGACCATACACCCGTCAGGGTGCATACCGTTGTTATCTCTACCCAACATGCACCGGATGTTAAGTATGAGACTATTCGTGAAGACATGATTGAAAAAGTTGCAAAGCAAGTAATCCCGGCAAACTTATTAGATAGTAAAACGATTTATCATGTAAACCCAACGGGGCGTTTTGTGATTGGCGGTCCTCAGGGTGACTGCGGCCTGACAGGACGAAAGATTATTGTAGACACTTATGGAGGCTGGGGGCGTCACGGTGGCGGTGCCTTTTCAGGGAAGGACCCGACGAAAGTCGACCGAAGCGCTTGTTATGCGGCCAGGCACGTTGCAAAAAATATAGTGGCTTCCGGATTGGCAGACCGATGTGAGGCCCAGGTGGCATATGCTATTGGTGTAGCAAAACCGCTTGCAATTCATATTTCAACAGAAGGTACCGGTAAGCTGCCTGATGAAAAACTTACTCAAATTTGTGAAAAGGTTTTTGATATGACTCCTAAAGGAATTATTGAGCGGTTGAAGCTGAGAAGGCCCATATACAAGATTACAGCCCGCCATGGCCATTTCGGCCGTTCTGAAGAAACATTTACATGGGAAAAGACAGATATGGTAGAGGCATTGAGAAAGGCCGCAGGTATTTAAGCGGTAATTGTTCACCGCAGAGAGCGCAAAGAGCACAGAGAAAAGAAATAAATTTTAATTTACGAATTATAACTTATAATTTGAATTCGTAATTAGGATTGTAAATCTATCACCCTACGCATTCTCTATACTACAAATTTGTAAAACCTTGCTTTTTTAGCAAAGTTTTTCTTCGTGAACTTTGCGTTCTTCATGGTTAAAACCCTTTTGGTTGTGGCTTCGCCACGCCCCGGTGAATTAGATTTTCTAAAATGTTAACAAAAGACGCTGTCTTAAGCAAAGATTATGAAAGACTCATGTACCTTACCGGAGCAGATATAATCTTTCTGTTCGGTTCTGTTCTTTCAGACAGTTTTCGTGCAGATAGTGATATTGATATCGGCGTTTATTTTGAGAATCGGCGCTATGATAAAACTACAGTTTACGATGCCATCCTTGATTTCTTTCAGACTGAAAAAATAGATGTTGCATTTCTAAATGAGGCCTCTCCGCTGCTCTTGTATCAGGTTATAAAAAAGGGCAAACCTATGGCCTGTAAGAGTCATACGATATTGGTAGAATTTAGGCTTCGCGGTATCAAAAAGTATTGGGAGACGAAAAAGTTCAGAAAGATGAAAGAACGCATGCTAAAGGATTATATAGAAAGGATAGGATGAATTGGCTTCCCGACGATAAAGAGATTTTTGTAGGTAAGCTTAATTATCTTAAAAACTATTATGAAGAACTGAAATGTTTTGAATCCCTGAGTTTTAATCAATACGTACAGGATAAAATAAAACGTCGTGCAATCGAAAGGCTTTTGCAGTTAATAGTTGAAGTGGCTTGTGATATAAATAGTTTCGTTTTATCAAATTGAAGATAATAATTATACAGATACAAGACCTTTAAGGACTGTATTATTCATAAAATATGATAAACATAAAGACGAAGGCATTTATAAAAATATTTCAAATTTTATTGTAAAGACATAAATATTTTAGCCAGCAAGCTTTTGGAAAGAAGAAAAGGAGAATTCATGAACTACGATATAAAAGATATAAACCTTGCACCAGGTGGCAAGAA
>CAZPUD010000407.1:0-2860 GCA_964589115.1 uncultured candidatus Brocadiaceae bacterium
TCTCAGATGAAACCAAAATTGGAAGCATAGCATCTTTTGATATTCCTGTTTTTCATTCGAATACTCCGGTTAATGAGTTGGTGAAGGTATTTAATAGAAATCATGAAATTCTTGGAATGCCAATAATAAATGGCGGAATCCCAGTAGGACTTGTCATGAGAACTGAGCTTTTTACGAAACTCGGTAAAAAGTTTGGCTTCGATTTATTTTATTATCGTCCAGTCTCATACATAATGAACAATAATTTCTTGGTCGTTGATATAAACCAGAACATTGATTCTGTTTCGGAGCAAGTACTTGCAAGAAATTTTTCAAAACTTTATGATGTATTTATTATAACAAAAGACAGCAAGTACTATGGAGTTTCAACGGTTCATGCGCTGCTTGAGAAAATGACTACTTTAAAGATACGATATGCGTCTCAGTCCAATCCATTAACGGGACTTCCCGGAAACATATCGATACAAAACTTTGTTGAAAACCGAATAAAAACCAATCAGAATTTTTCATGTGTTTACTTAGATCTGGATAATTTTAAGGCATATAATGATTATTATGGGTTTTGTAAGGGCGACGAGGTAATAAAAAGGACTGCTGACTTGATCGCCGAGGTGTTTAGACTTTCAAGGATTGGATATATTGGACATATTGGAGGAGATGATTTCTTTGCTGTTATCCACCCTGAAGAAATTGAAGAGCTGTGTACAAAATTTATACATAAATTTGATGCTATGATTCCTGCATTTTATACCGAGGGCGATATAAAAAAAGGTTATATAGAAACATTAGATAGAAAAAATGAAAGATGCAGATTCCCGTTGATGTCGATATCTATATCAGTTGTTACATCGAATGAAACCTCCCGGTTTAATTCGCTCCTTGAAATAAGCACAATTGCATCCGAAGTGAAAAAAAAAGCCAAAGCCATTCAGGGAAGCATCTTTTTAGTAGATCAAAGAAAAAGATGCCTTGGTTAAGAAAAGAACTTTACTCATTCTCCAAACACCTATCCAATGTATTTTGTGAAGTATCCTGTTTCGAAACTCGGATTTACCAACAGATAAATATCCTCCCAGCATAAGACGTTGACAAATTTAACGGAAAATTAACAATTCCTTAAAATTCCTTTAATATTCAAGGTTTATTATTATTTGCAAAGAATACCTTGTGCTTAGGCTGCTGATAAGAGCGATTAGGCTGCCATGAAAGGGAATCCCTTCGCAGTTGTACGATTGCAGGAAACACATAATTTTGAGATAGATTTATGAGGAAAAAAAACATGATACGGTTCAGGTGTTCATGGTATCCAACATGCAAAACGTACATGCATATTGAAACAAATTAAGGAGGAATAAATTTATGACGTATTATATCCATGGTGTTCCCGGAAGATTAAGGGTTAAGACCCCGCTTATCAGAGGTAACGAATATAAGGCTGAAGAGGTACAGCTTCTCTTGGGAGTGGTTCGCGGTATACTATCAGTTACCGCAAATATTTTGACCGGAAGCCTTACCATAACATACAATCCGACCGTTGTTACTCAAAGGGAGATCGTGGATTTTCTGAAAATTAACGGATACTTTGACGAATCAAAGGCAGTTACCAATGACCACTATATACAATCTGCCGTTACAAAGTTTGCACGTATTGCCCATAAGGCCTTTTTTGGAGCGTTCGTAAGTAATGTACTGGAAGGTTCGGCGCTTTCATTTTTGACCATTCTCATTTGACATAGTTTCTATAAATGAAAACTTCATTGTTTGGAGAGTACTATGGGCGCCGGTCTTTTATATGAAAATAAGGCAGAAGAAAAACTTCATCAAAATACCATCCAGTCTATCGCGAAGGAGGTGAAAATCCCTGTATATAAAGTTACTCCGATTTATGAGGCAGTATTAAAAAGATTTAAGGATCACGCAAAAGTTAAGGATTTCTTCCCTGTTTTAGTCAAAAAGGAGGTGAAAGAAATACTTTTTGAAAAGATAAAACCTAAATGCACATCAAAAGATAAACCTAAATAATACATAAACAAATACATGATTTCTTATTCTATTGTCCATCACGTTTCTGGCCGGATACGATTAAAGGTGCCTTTTCTCAGGAAACTGGCTTTTGTGACTCTCATGGACATCCCCGACAATATCAAAAACTTTTCTTTTATTTCTTTGCCGGAGGGAATAAAAAATATCAAGCCAAACCCATTAACTGGAAGCATTATCATTGAATATGAACCAGATGCGGTAAATATTATGGAATTTATAGAGTATGCCTTTGAGTCGATCAAAACTAATACGGAGATACAAAAAATCATAAGAGGATTACCATGCTGATGTGGCTACGTTAGTTGAAGTCTTCTTTCACCCTGCCATATTTCATTTTCTATCCCTCCGCAAGAAGGAAAATCGTCAAGAACAAAAATTACGAAATTCTGTAACAATTTAGTTTTTTGAAAATCCCTGGTGAATAGCATTTATTGTAGGGGCAGGTTTCAAACCTGCCCCTACACGGCATGTAATACGCCGTTATTGTTATAAATTTTTCAAAAACTAAATTGTTACGAAATTCTTATGTACAAGGTTTTTTAATCTTAATACATAATTAACAACCCCTTAAAGCTTCCTTAATATTTGGGGGATATAATATTTTGTGATAATTAAAAAATCTAAAACTTTAACATGGAGGTGTATATTATGGAACGAATCGATACCAATACCAGAATCGAAAAAATCAAAAATGGAGAAGCCATTATAAAAGAGGATACATGGGCGTATTATATCTACATTCTGAAAGATGGGAAGGCCAGGATGCTGAAAAACATTGATGGCAGGCAAGTATTAATTGGCACGTTAATCAAAGGGG
>CAZPUD010000408.1:0-2844 GCA_964589115.1 uncultured candidatus Brocadiaceae bacterium
TTAAAAGACAAAACCCAACGACTTTTTACCCACCCCTAAATCCCCTCCCAGGAGGTGACTTCTACAATTCCCCTCTTGAGAGGGGTTAGGGGTGTGTTAACAAAATAACGAAAAAACTTTGAAATTCCTATACGTTAAATTAAAAAACTATGCAAACAAAATTACCGACGCAATATAATCCAAAAGAAATAGATGACAAGTGGTATCAATTTTGGGAAGAGAAAGGTTTTTTTCACAGTGAGCCGGATTCTTCCCAAAAACCATACACAATTGTAATCCCTCCGCCAAACATAACAGGGGTACTCCATATGGGACATGCTTTAAATAATATCATCCAGGATATCTTAATCCGATGGAGACGCATGCAGGGGTTCAACGCCCTATGGATGCCCGGTACAGACCACGCTGGCATTGCTACTCAGAACGTGGTTGAGAGGGAGCTGGCGACCAAACATATCAAGCGTGAACAACTTGGAAGAGAGCGCTTTATAGAAGAGGTCTGGAAATGGAGAAACCAATACGGCTCGACTATTATCAAACAATTGAAAAAATTAGGGAGTTCTTGTGATTGGGAGCGGGAGCGATTTACGATGGATGAAGGTCTTTCAGCGGCTGTAAAGGAAACTTTTGTACGTCTCTTCAGGAAAGGTCTCATCTACAAAGGCAAATACATGATTAACTGGTGCCCCCGCTGCTCAACAGCGCTGGCCGATGATGAGGTTGAACATGAAGAACACGAAGGAAACCTCTGGTATATTATGTATCCGTTTAAGGATGCCCCACACCTCTATATTATCGTAGCTACAACCCGGCCTGAAACCATGCTGGGCGATGTAGCGGTAGCCGTCAATCCAAAAGATGACCGTTATAAGGATATGATAGGAGAAATCCTTACGCTGCCTATTATTGGACGTGATATTCCAATAATTGCTGACGAATTTGTAGATCCGTCTTTTGGAACAGGGGCAGTTAAGGTTACACCGGCACATGACCCCAACGATTTTGAAATGGGCAAACGGCATAACCTGCCATCCGTTGTCGTTATGCGGGAGAACGGAATCATGAACGAGAACGCAGGAGACTATGAGGGTTTGGACCGGTTTGAATGCAGAAATGCATTAGTTGAAGAGCTAAAATTAAAAAAGCACATCGAAAAGGTTACCCCGCACAAACATTCCGTAGGACATTGTTATCGATGCCATACAGTTATTGAACCATATATCTCTGATCAGTGGTTTGTTAAGATGCGTCCCCTTGCAGATGCAGCCATACACGCATCACAAAAAAAACAGGTGACGTTCTACCCGGACCGATGGGAAAAGATATATTTGAGCTGGCTTGAGAATGTACGCGATTGGTGCATCTCAAGGCAAATCTGGTGGGGGCACCGTATCCCAGCATGGTATTGCCAGGATTGCAGTGAAATTATTGTGGCTCGTGAAACGCCGGCAGCATGCTCAAAATGCAGCAGCACAAAACTGAAACAAGATGAGGATGTGCTTGACACGTGGTTTAGTTCTGCCCTGTGGCCTTTTTCTACCCTGGGCTGGCCTGAAGAAACCCCTGAGCTGAAATATTATTATCCGACGTCTACCCTTGTTACCGACCGGGGTATTATTTACTTTTGGGTTGCACGGATGGTTATGATGGGACTTGAGATCATGCATCAGGTTCCTTTCTCTAATGTCTACATCCATGGTACGATCCTGGATGAGCAGGGGAGAAAAATGAGTAAATCATTGGGTAACGGTATTGATCCCCTTGTCATGATCGACAAGTACGGCGCCGATGCCGTACGGTTTTCTATCATCATTCTGACTACAGAAGGTCAGGATGTAAGGCTCTCTGAGAGTAAATTTGAAATGGGACGTAACTTTACCAATAAGTTGTGGAATGCCACACGATTTATTCTCATGAATTTGGAAGAAGAGCACCCTGAGAAAATTAAGTGCGAATTCTCCGACTATCAGTTCGAGGACAGGTGGATTCTAAGCCGGTTAAATTCAACGATTGAGACGTGTACTACATATCTGGAACAGTTCAAGTTCAACGATGCCGCCATGAGGATCTATGATTTCACCTGGCATTCCTTTTGTGACTGGTATCTTGAGATCGTAAAGGCACGTCTTTATCAGCCTGTAAGTTCAAGGGATAAAAAAGTTGCACAAACAGTACTAGCAAAGGTCTTTAATCAGATATTACATCTCTTGCATCCATTTATCCCTTTTATTACTGAAGAACTGTGGCAAAATCTGAAAAAAGTTCTTTTTGATAACAAAATTGATATTCAGGAAGATATGCGAAGCGAAAGTCTTATGTGCAATACATGGCCAACGCTGGAAAAACGGCATGAGAGTCAGGTCTCCGAAAAGAACATGGCCGTCCTGCAGAATGTCATCCGGGCAATTCGCAATATACGGAGTAAAATGAATATCATGGAAAAACAGAAACTTAATGCTGTAGTTTCTATATCCGGAGATGGTGAACTCAATTTGGAAGGACATTCAGACCTTCTAAAACGAATGGCAAACCTTGAACATATCAATATTGGTAAAGACCTTCCCAAACCAGAGAATTCTGCCTCCGAAGTTATTGGACAGATAGACCTCTTAAGTGGCCTCGATTTATCAAGTGGAATGACCATAGGTGGACAGATACAAGTATTTGTGCCACTTACAGGTATTATCGACCCGGCCGCAGAAAAAGAACGCCAACTAAAACACCTGAAACAACTTGAGGAACACCTGCATATCGTACAAAAGAAACTCCATAATAAAAATTTTGTTGCAAGGGCACCGGCACATATAGTGGCTATGGAACAGAAAAGGGAGAAAGAATTGTTAG
>CAZPUD010000409.1:0-2840 GCA_964589115.1 uncultured candidatus Brocadiaceae bacterium
GTTCAATCTTGTAGATTGAACCATTCGTTTAGCATTGGTCTGTACGTTTTGGTTTGCTCCAGGCGTATGAGACATGCTAAACGTTCCGGTTCAATCGTGGACGATTGAACCAACTCCTAGGCGAACCTTGTGTTCGCCCAAACGGGAAATAAACATAAACGTTTTGAATTGTGCTGGGCAAGGGCGAACACAAGTATGGGCAGGTTTCAAACCTGCCCATACACGGTATATAATACATCGTTGGAATTCTTCAAAAAACTAAATTATTACCATTAGTTTTTAATTTTTCCTCGATTATTTCCTTCGTATATAGAGAAGCATATAATCCATTTAGCTTGATAAGTTGCTTGTGTGTGCCCTTTTCAACAATCATGCCGTCTTTCATAACTACAATCATATCAAAGTTCCTTACAGCGGGTAACCTGTGGGTTACGATCAAGAGTGTCCTGTCCGGGAAATTTTTTAGTATATTCCTGATGATAACATCTTCAACACGTGCATCTACAGCAGAAAGGCAGTCATCCAGTATAATAATCTTCGGGTCTATAGCCAATGCGCGTGCAATGGTAATCCGTTGTTTTTGTCCGCCCGATAAATTGACCCCCCGTTCACCAAGATAATTCTTAAACTGACGGGGAAGCTCATCAATCTCTGACTCGATTACAGCCATACGGGCAAGTTCCCTGGCATAACCGTTTTCTTTTTCCGTTTCCTTACCGAATAAAATATTATCCATAATAGTTTCTGAAAACAGGAACGTATCCTGCGGGACAAAACCAATATGCCGTCGCAGTGACTTGATATCTATCGTATTAATATCAATACCATCTAAAAAAAGGCTATTGTCCTGTACAGGGATGAGCCGGGGGATAAGGCTTATCAGTGTTGTCTTGCCGCTTCCTATCGGACCTACAATGGCAACGCGCTGCCCAGTATGGATCTTTAAATTTATACCTTTAAGTGTCCAGCTCTTATTATAATCATATCGAAAATTAATATCCCTGAACTCGATTTCACCATGAGGAATAAACTGTTGTACGGCATTACCCTTTATAATAATTTCAGACCTTTCATTCATTACCTCATCGACCCGTTTCATAGAGGCGTTCCCGCGCTGTAAAAGTGATAAACACCATCCAATCGCAGTCATAGGCCAGACCATCATCGAGATATACCGCTGAAAGGCGACGAGGGTGCCAATGGTAATATCTCCCTCAATAACCATCCTCCCGCCGGCGAATAGTAATATTATGATGCCCATATAAGTAATATATTCGAACGCCGGTCCCAGTAGGGACTGAGGGATGGCCAGTGAGAGGTTTTTTCTCATAAATTCCCTGCATAATTTACTGAGTATCGTTTCCTCCTGCCGGGACATATTGAAAGATTTAACAATGCGGATTCCCGATATATTCTCCTGCACCTTTTCGCTGATCCTTGAGAACTGTTCCTGGACATCACGAAACCGCTTGTCAATCAGGTCCTTAATCTTGTATGCAATAAAAGGCGTTAATGGCATTAGTAAAAAGGTATAAAACGACAGCTTTGGTGACAGATAAATGATAATAGGAGGTATCACACAAAAGTAAAATATGGCGTCCAATCCGATTAAAAGACCGGGGCCAACAGCCATACGGACAGCACTCATGTCATTCGTAGCCCTTGACATGAGATCACCTGTTTTGTACTTCTGGAAAAACTTCTGGCAAAGTGTCTCGATATGGCCGAAAAAGGCCATGCGGAGATCGTAATCACAGCGAAAAGATGTTCCGATAAAATTGATCCTCCAAAGGTAACGGCACACACCTTGAGAAAAAGTCAGGAGGATAAATATTCCGGAAAGGATCGCTATTTTCGTAAGGTTAACTTCCTTTGAAAGGATATCTATTGCTTTCTTAATTACCAGCGGCGGGAAGATGTTAATGATATCCACGGCAATAAGTGATAGTGTTCCTATGATGAAATAACGCCTGTACCTCTTTACAAAAACCCGGTATATAATACTTTTTTCCCATAAATCTTTTGCTTTCTTCAGCAACGGCATATCCATATTTCCTTCTCAATATCTGCGGTTTGTAGAAAAATATTTTTACCATCGGCATGTAGGGCAAACCTTTAGGTTTGCCTTTCTGCAAAAATGCGAGGTTAAAGAATAAATGCAAGGCTAAAGCCTCGCCCTGCATTTCTCTTTCGACTCGTTCGGATTACGTTTACATATACTAAAATTACTCAGTATTAATGTCGTATTTGTTACAGTTCAGGTATAAAAGTAAAATTATTTCTGTATTTTTGTGTATTTACTTATAAAATATTTACTTTATCATATAGAGTTTGAATTGTATATCATTAAAGATCAGAAAAGGAGATTTTTTGGTGGAAAAAGCTACTTTAAGAAAAACAGTTTATGCCTTTAATAATACCGATATTGTTGATACGTATGATTTTGATATGGATGTCTGGCATCCGAACCGTGCGAAAATGGCGTCAGTTATGTGCGAGATACTGCCTTTCCAGAAAAGTGAGAACTTAAACATATTGGATCTTGGTGTAGGGACGGGGTATTTAACCCACAGAATCATTGAGGCGTTTCCCAATGCTTCGGTTGTGGCCGTAGATGCCGCTGAACTTATGATGGAAAAAGCGAAATTAAGGCTTCAAAACCATCTGAAACAGGTATCATTCCATGCCGCCACTTTTCAGGAACTGTATAATAAACGAAATACCTTTTCTAATCTGGATGCCGTAGTCTCCTCATTTGCCTTTCATCATTTATATAGAGAAGAAAAGCTTCTGCTGTTTCAGTACATCTACTCTATATTAAAGCCAAATGGCTGGTTTAT
>CAZPUD010000410.1:0-2835 GCA_964589115.1 uncultured candidatus Brocadiaceae bacterium
GTTTTTATTTTTAAGTTGTGATTTCTTACCGTCTGATAAACATCTATACCACAGGCTTCCATGGATGGTCTGGCCTCCTCTGTGCGGGTACAGGCCGGGTTTGTTGTGCAGTTTTCGCACAATTTACAAGGGCCGGCACCAAGACCGAAGGCCTTATAAAACCCAAGGGAAAATGCCTCTTTTTCAATCACCGCAGTAATATACCGCATCTGCCAGCTCATATGCCCGTGAAGAAGCAATGCCTTGTGGTATTCTCCAAGGATTCCCTTCATCTCTTCATATGATGGTGAATGGGGAGGACAGGTAAGCTTTTTCCCGTATTCTTCACATCCGTATTTGCATTTCAATTGAACCCATCGTCCCGTGGCGATAGTTTCTGTGTGTATTACCACTGCTTGTTCACAGCCTAGTTCCACGGCTTTTTTTATCAGGATATTATAGCAGTCATTGGCATCTTGGTGCAAGGCTAGTGAACCCCGGACATCGGACTCAGGCGAACCCTGAATATGCATATGTAGTCTCCTTACAGTAATTTTCTTAGATAATCAGTGTACTATAAACGAGGTGAAATGTTTAATCAAATATTTTTTCCGAATTAAAGTTATCTTCGATACTTCTATATACATTCCTTTAATAAATAAATGTTTAGGAAATTCAAAGTTTCAGAGTTGGTTCAATCGTCCACGATTGAACCGAACGTTTAGCATGTTTCATATGCCAGTAGGGTTAAGTGGCAAGGGTCAAGGATCATGGCTTGCAGGTCTTTTTTCCCTTGACCCTTGTCACTTGACCTAATAGACGTACAGGCCAATGCTAAACGTATGGTTCAATCTACAAGATTGAACCAACCATAGTTGCTGACAAAGCCAGCCTAACGTGATGAAATTCAGGGAATGGTCTGTATGGAAAGACATTTCATTGACAGATGCAGTTTAGAAAGTATAATCTGTGGTTATGAAAGGGGAAAAGAAACGGCCTACAATAAAGCAGCTTCCCACTCACGAGCGGCCAAGGGAGAGATTAATCCAAAATGGTGATGAGTATCTGACAGATGCCGAGCTTTTAGGCATTATTATTCGTGATGGAACGTCGAACTATAGCGCCGTTGATTTAGCTCAGAAACTTCTGTCGGAGTATGGTGATTTCAGAAAATTAAGTACAGTTTCTATTAGTGAATTATGTAAAGTGAAGGGGATAGGTCCGGCGCGCGCTGCGCAAATTAAGGCGACAATGGCTATTGCCAAGCGCTTTTCTACCATCTCAGTAAGACCTTTCCAGCAGTTTAAGTGCAGCAAAGATATCTTTAACCATTTCCATGAGCGGCTGCGCGGGAAAAAACAAGAAGTCTTTCTGGCCGTTCTGCTTGATAACAAAAACCGCATAATAAGGGAATCCACCATTTCCACCGGTAGTTTAACTTCAAGTATTGTCCATCCCAGAGAGGTATTCAATCCCGCTATCAAAGAATCGGCGGCCTCAGTAATTTTTGTACACAATCATCCTTCAGGAGACCCGGAGCCTAGCAGAGAAGATATTCAAACAACCCATCGGTTACTGGAGGTTGGAGATATTGTCGGCATTAAGGTCCTGGATCATATTGTTATAGGCAATGATTGTTTTGTGAGTTTTAAGGATAAAGGGATTATGTAATGACAGGTCTGATAAGGATAAAATAGACAAATTGGGACAAGGATGATTATAATAAAACACAAGTGAGGCGAAACCTCAGACCGATGAAAGAGATCATAAGCAGTCAGCTATCAGCGGGTTTGCCTTCAGCTTCTGCCTTGATAGCTGAAAAGCTGACTACTGACGACTTATAAAGTTTTTAAAGATATTACAATTACGATATTTTTCGTGAAAGGCAATTAAGATGAAATACAAAGTTAATCTTAAAAAAACAGAAGAGGGTTATGCAGTCTGGGTTCCCGGTATGCCAGGTTGCTGGTCGCAGGGTAAAACGGAAGAGGAGGCTTTAGAGAATATAAAAGATGCCATACAGGCATATCTGCAAACTGTTGATGAATTGAGTAAAGACAAAGAATCCCGTTATGTAGAAGTGAAATAGTTTATGCCCAAACTACCAGGCATAAATCACCATCGGGCAGTGAAAGCCCTGGAAAAAGCTGGCTTTTGGATAACACGGCAAGGGAAGCACATTGTAATGACAGATGGAAACCGTATCATTACTATTCCAAGGGCAAATCCGATTGATGCTTTTACCATGGCAGGTATCGTAAAGGACGCAGGTCTTGGTATTGAAGAATTTAAAAAACTTCTATGAAATAAGGAACGTTCATGAATGATAAGCAATTCATATTCGTAGGTGGGCTCCATAGAAGTGGTACCTCTCTAATACACGAGATTCTTAGGTCCCATCCTGAAATCAGTGGATTTATTAACACAGGGGTTCCTCAGGATGAAGGACAACATTTACAGACTGTTTACCCTACAGCCAAGGTGTTTGGTGGTGCCGGCCGTTTTGGATTCAATGAGGCCTCTTTTATGGATGAACATCACCCTCTTGCAACACCGGAAAGCGCAGCAAGACTATTCCATGAATGGAGCAATTATTGGGATATTACTAAAAGGTATTTGATAGAGAAATCCCCTCCGAATTTGGTGCGGACAAGGTTTTTACACGGGATTTTTCCTGAGTCTATGTTTATTATAATCCTCCGTCATCCGGTAGCAGTGGCGTACGCAACAAAAAAGTGGAGCAAAACCAACATACCCTCTCTCATTGAACACAGTTTGCGCTGCTATGAGCGATTCAGGGAAGATATGCCTGCTTTAAGTAAGGTTTATGTACTTCGTTACGAGGAGTTTGTTTTA
>CAZPUD010000411.1:0-2826 GCA_964589115.1 uncultured candidatus Brocadiaceae bacterium
AGTTAGTAAAAGCGAAAGAGCTGTTAAAGGGTCGATTATTGCTTTCGCTTGAAGATTCATACCGTGTTGCCTCACTTCAGGGATCTCGATATCTGTTTGAAAAACGTACCATTGAACCTGAAGAAATCATCGCGTTGATCGACAAAGTCACCGCTGACGATATTACTTCGGTTGCCGCGGATCTTTTTACTAAGGATAGATTAAATATTGCACTTATCGGACCATACCATAACGATGATGTTGTGATTCAACAGAAATGATAGAAACATATATTTTTATTTTAGGGCTTTTTTTCGGTTCATTTCTCAATGTTCTTGCTGATCGACTTCCGAAGGGAAGAACATTGCTCGGACGTTCAAAATGTGATAATTGTCATCATGAGTTATCATGGAGAGACCTAATTCCAATTATTTCATTTATTGAACTTAGAGCGAAATGTCGTTATTGTAAAGCCACATTATCTATACAGTATCCTATCAGTGAAATATTTACGGGCGTTATATTTTTGCTAACGTGGATTTTATCTAACCAGTGGTATCAGGATGCAACTCTCCATATAATTCATGTCGCAATAGCAGCTGTACTTATTGTTATGGTACTCAGTGATCTACGATATCAGATTATTCCTGACTCTATGCAGTTGCTTCTATTTCTCTTGGGTATAGGCAGGATCATATTGTTGGGAATGCTTCAACAGGATATGAATATGATACGGTGGATAGAGTATATTGGATGGGCATTTATTCACGGATTCATTGTTATGGCGCCACTTCTCACCGTATTCCTCGTTACCAAAGGAAGAGGAATGGGGTTCGGAGATGTGAAATTTGCATTCATTACCGGATTCATCCTAGGGCTATGGTCAGGGCTTGGGGCTCTATATATAGGATTTATCACCGGCGGAGTTGTTGGAGCATTCTTGATTTTATCACGGAGAGGTAAACCCAAGTCGAAGATAGCATTCGGGCCGTTTCTTATACTCGGATTTTATATGATGCTTTTTTTTGAACAGGATGTCATATACTTTATAGGTAGAATTTATGGCTTTTAGCTCTAAACAGGGTATCTTGTATACGAAATTTGAATAAAGGATTTGATTTTATTAACAGTCTAAAGTTGTAGTACCGCATACGCCATAGCGAGTCCTCCAATGCACATAACTGCCATGACCAATCCGTGAAAAAGCATGTTTCTGTGAATAATTTTGGATGCAAGAGGATTACGTCCCAGAGCCTCAACTTCTTTTTTCGAAATCTGGATGTAATAGATTAGGCTGCCTGAAAAGGAAATAACGGCAATAAGCCCGGCACTGATGTACTTTATCAATGTCAAAAGAGGAATGGATTCACCATTATCGTTTGTAAAAATTCTGTTTCCATCAATAGTTATGTTGTATTCAGATTCACCACCCCCGAGGTTACCCAGATTGGTAGCAGAGACTGTTTCATAATTAATGGAAACCATGATGAGATCATATCCGTCACTGGTATCCGACATATCTTCAAGAGCAATGCCCAGGACTCGCCCGGGTTCAGTGACTTTCATTCCATAGCCTCGTCTTGTGGATGACGTGATATAATCACCTTTTTCTATTAATCCATTAGTTTTTGTAACAAGAACAGGAACTTTTCCTGAAGTTGCAACGGGGTATGTCTGTGAATCAACATCTTTTTGCCCAAGACTGATTGCCGGCTTATCCGTCACGACACCGAACATATTGGGATCATATTCCTGATTGGAGATAGTAATTCTGTTTCCGGCATTAGTCACGATCATTCCTCGACGAATATCCGATCCTTCTATCTCAAAACTGGTAGCGACTGTGAAACTGGATTTTTGTGCTACTACAGCTGTCGTGAAAGAGAGCCCTACAAAAAGCGCCAGGAAAAATCCAGGAATAATAGTTTGGTAATGTCGCATGTACCATCATTGTAGAGAGAAATGAAAAACAATTCAATTCCTAATCGTGCTGTTACTTGTATATTACCTTAAGTGTTGAATATTGTGCTAAAAATTGTCATACTGAATTTGTGGTGTACAGACGTCTGTATTTGTCTTATCCCATACAGAATGATTTATTTGAGTAGATTTTTTTCATCATATGTTCGTCCTATCGCCGTTTTCGGTCTGTCCTTTATGCTAATCGCATGGGGAACAATGAACATTGCCCGCTATAACACTTTCGTAGCTGCACTTCAACACAGTGAAAAATTATCCCGAAATACTCTGGATGATGTCTTAGCAGAAACTGATAGCATTGAAGAACTTCTCATTACATTCAATTATGAAACGGTTTTTGAACAACCTGTTGAGTTTCTGCAGGATATTACAGCTCCAAATATTTTGTACTCTCTCACTTCGGGAGACGGGATATCTCTGAAGGGAGACGCTCAAAAACCTACAATCACGAATACCGGAGTTTTGTCAGTTAACGGACTTAAAGGCGAAGTAACTCTTTCTGCGGGAGAAAATGTTACGTTTGTTGAGGAAAATGGAGTTCTTACCATAAAGAGTACCGATACGAATACAGATACAAAGTTGTCGGAGTCAGAAGTGGAAGCTTATGTATTTGATGGTGAGAACACAGGGTCTTTTACTGATTTAGAAATCGATGACATTCTCCTGAGTGCTACAGGGACAACATCTACTACAAGCGGTTCAAGTCTGGTCGGAGTTTATCAAGGAAATCTCACGACTATATCCGGTACGAACGTACAGGATGTAATCAACAATATAGATTCGACCTTATCCTCACTAAGTACTTCAAGTCATGCAGCTGTTACCTTTGCCGGAAGTTTAGATTACCTAACCCTTACAGGGCAGGAA
>CAZPUD010000412.1:0-2823 GCA_964589115.1 uncultured candidatus Brocadiaceae bacterium
GATTGATAATGGCAAAAGAGTAGAGGTAACCTACTATGCCGGGCGGGTGCCCGCGAATGAGCGTATCGATAAATTAATGCCCATGGTAATTTCTGGCAAGGTATCCGAAGAAGAATCGGGGGAATTTGGCAATCTGTGGCAGGAGCGGGTAAAAACAATCCTTACAAATCCGCCGGATGGGACATTTCTTATAAATGAATTTAAGGAATAGGGGGAACTCAGTTTTTCACTGGGTTAACTATTTTCAATTAAATTCAAAGGTGATTTATCCGTGATTGTTCGAATACGTACATGGATATGGATTGTACCATACTGACAAACAAAGTTTGTCAGTGCCACCCGGAGAAACAATTAATAGTTGAATGGTTAATGGCCATTTAATCATTTATCCCTGGGTTGGTTCAATCGTCCACAATTGAACCGAAACGTTTAGCATGTCTCATACGCCCGAAGTAAATCAAAACATACAGGCCAATGCTAAACGTGTGGTTCAATCTACAAGATTGAACCAACCTTAACTTTTATCTTTTGCATAGTTTTCGGACTTTTTGAACAGCGCCAATCTTTAAAACAAAAATCGCCAAAGGCCTATTTTAATTAGGTCTTCGGCGACTTTTTACAAATCTATGTAATGGTGAACATGGTGTTTGCCTTCCCCTACAAGGCATCCTCATTTTTACTTACAATTCAAATGAACATAGAATATTTGCCCTGTAACGAAACATTGGCTTCTTAATGCTTCAATTAATGATGACTTTCTCCATGATGATGATCTTCGTGCTTTTCATCTTTACAAGCCTTGTTAAGTGCATTCTCACAATTCTTGCAGCATACAGTAATTTTCTTGCCTTCGCATTCTACTTTTATGCCTTTGCCATTTTCTACAGCCTTTCCGCAAACGACACACTTATTTTCAGCGGCTGCAGTCTCTTTGGAGCCGCAGCAACTGCTGCCTGCATATATTGTATTTCCCGCATAAGAGGCTGTTAATACAAATGCTATACTAGCTGCACCCAAAATATATCCAATACGCTTCACACTTTTCTCCTTTCAAAGCAAAAAACTAACTAATACAAAATAAATATAAAAATAATTACAATATTATAAATGCATTCTCCCTGCTTGTAAAACAAAATACCTGTGGTATTTTCAGTGTTTATTTTCTTCCACGTCCTTAGCACACCTGAATCCAAGGGCTACGTTGAATAATTCCGGCTGCTCGGATTTTCTTGTGTTTGTTCGAACCTGAAATGGTTTAGAAAAACGTGAGCCTCCCCGTATTACCCGTCTAACACCGATATTGGGACCTTTTGGATTCTTTGATGGAGACTCTGCATAATAAGAATTCAGGTACCAATCCGCGCACCATTCGTATACGCTGCCTGCCATATCATAGCATCCATAAATACTTTTTCCACTTTCAACGCTGCCAACCGGTTTTGGTTCACCGGTAAGGTTGCAGCGTACAGGGTCCCATTCATTTCCCCAGGGAAACTTCCTTCCGTCCAGTCCCCTTGCTGCCTTTTCCCATTCAGCCTCAGTAGGTAATCGCTTACCTGCCCATGCAGCATAGGCGTACGCATCGTACCAGTCAATACGTACAACGGGATAATCGGGAATGTTGTAGTACTCATTTTCCCAGAACCGCGGGGTATGGTCTTTTCCGCTTGGTTCATCTTTGTAACATTTGCTGTGGTCATCTGTCCTCTTTATGTAGTCTAAAAATTCCCAGTACTGGGCATTTGTCACCTCGTAGCAGTCAATTTCATATGCATCAAGATAGATCTTATGTTCCGGGAATGCGTCTTCTCTTGCGTCGTCTGTTCCCATGAGAAATTCACCTGCCGGAATAACAACACTTTTGGATTTTTTCTTCAGCCCAGCGAGGGCATTCCTCATAGTCTCGTCACGGTTTTTAAATGTATTTTGTATATTTTCTCTCTTTTCTAGTGCCTGTTTTAGAATGATGATATAGCTTTGCACCTCGGTAATATCGCTGGCAGTTGGTGCGAGGACAATATATTTTTGCAAATGGTGTATGGCCTGTTCAGCATTCCCAAGCTTGCTGTATAGCCAACCCATGTTGTAATGGAGTGCAGGAAAATCGGGAAATACCTCTAGAGCCTTCTTATACGACTCCATTGCCAAATCATATGATTCTGCATCACAGTAATCACTGCCTTCTTTATAATATTTTTTTGCGAGTTCTACTTTTTGCGTTTCTACATCTGTTTTAGTGGTAAGGGATGTTCCACCAGGTGGTACAAGTTCCTTTCCATGCTCCCGGCAGAATTTTTCTCCTGAAGTACCTTCTTTTTTGCATTCCGGACATACCAATTTTACGGAAATTTCAACTAGCTCAGTTCCGTCATCGCCGCAAAATTTTGTTTGTTCCGGGTACGTCTTGCTGCAAGTAGGGCATTTTTTTACCATCTCCTTCGACACTGGTGCCCCGGCATAGGGGATTGAAGTAGTAAAAAAGCACGATACGATAAAACAAAACAAAAGGATATAATAAAATTTCTTCATACGCTCCTTACCTTAAACATTTTAATTAAACTATGTGATACAAATTAAGCTTTGTTACAACGTCTAGAAAAAATGGAAATTACTATGTCATACTATATTTCAAATAATTATAGGCACTAAATTAAGTTTTGAAATGACTTCTAATTTTTACCCTCAAGGTCGTTTACCAAAAGCCTTACTTTTTGTATTTGTTCTAACAATTCTTTCTCCCTATTCTGTTCCATAGCCACGATATGCGCTGGTGCCCTTGCAACAAAATTTTTATTATGGAGTTTCTTTTGTACGATATGCAGG
>CAZPUD010000413.1:0-2808 GCA_964589115.1 uncultured candidatus Brocadiaceae bacterium
CCTCGCAATGACAGATACTATATAATCTATTATTAACAATTATGTTGACAGTGTAACAGTGTTATATACGATACCATCATGGACTTTTTTTATCTTCGCCAGGTCCACGTGCCTTCCATTTCGCCTGGTAAACTACGCCCAGAGCAAAATGCGGCTTGTAATCATTCGGGTTAAGTTCTAAGGCCTTTTGCAATGTTTGAATAGCCTCATTAAATTGACTTTTCTTTGCATAGGAGATACCTAAGTTATAATAAGCATCTGAGTATTTAGGATTAATCTCTATTGTTTTCACAAAAGCACGAATGGCTTCATCGGCTAACTCCATCGAGGCATAGGTAACACCTAAGTTATAAAATGCCCTCTCAAATTTTGCGTTGTACTCTACAGCCTTTTTAAAAGCCTCTACAGCTTCATTGTATTGCTTCTTTCCATAATGAACGATGCCCAAATTATAGTATGCTTCAACATATTGGGGCGACTCAGCAATAGCTTTTCTAAATGACTCCACGGCTTCATCCAACCGGCCCATCTCATAATAAGTAACACCAAGATTGTTATAGGCTTTTACAAAATTCTGATCTATTTCTACAGCTTTTCTATACTCATTAATGGCATCTTCTATCATACCCTTTTCGCCGTATACAATTCCAAGGTTGTAATGGGCTTCGGCAAAATTAGGATTTTTTTCTAAAGCTTGCTGAAAGGATTTTATAGAAATATCCAGAGACTCATCTTTTTCCCGGTCCTGACTATAAGCTCTATTAAATAAAGTTAATATTATGAGCATTACGAATATACAGGTTCTCATAAATCACTCCTTTTTTAGGGATACAAGGCCTAATCAATTAATATTCGACCTTCCTTTAGAGGTCTACTCAAGTTCATTACAGGAATTATTCCTATATGATCTTCGGACAATGATAGATGTATTTTATGAATATTTAATATCATATTTGATGCCTCCCGGATGGGATTAAAATGTGATGTAAGAATATGGCTGTTACTATCCGGACGCTCAAAAATCATAGGTTTACCATTTTTTATATATCCTAAACCATATATTCCTGTGCTTATATTTCCTATAACAGGTACATCAATTTTATATTCTTCTACTACAAACGATGGTTCTGCTCTCATAGAAAGTGCTGGTGGTTTAAGAGATGATAATTCAGGTTCTGCTATAATAAAATTTGATGCCGGTTTTTTTAATTGGTCCAGAGATATTGCTTGCAGGGATTTTTCATATTTTTGGTTTATTTGAGAAATTCCTTCCTCGGCTTCAAAGGCAATTGATTGTCTTTTGATACTCTTTACAATCTTATTAGTTAAAAGATCCCCTACTAATAATTGTTCAAATGAAGCATCTTTTTTTACAATCTTCAGGAAGTGATAATTCATGTAGACTAACGCGATTCCAAATCCTGTAACAATCACTAATGAGAAGATCTTAGAAATGGAGGGGAAAAATTTTATAATGAAGTAGAACGAGAAAACAAAAATTAAAGTCGATATTCCAATCTCCAGGAGGCCTGCCTGAG
Source organism: uncultured candidatus Brocadiaceae bacterium (assembly GCA_964589115.1). Lineage (GTDB taxonomy): Bacteria > Planctomycetota > Brocadiia > Brocadiales > Brocadiaceae > JBDIVL01. The sequence goes on from CAZPUD010000413.1 coordinate 1,539, forward strand.
GTGAACCTGTTATGGTGAAATAGACTAAGATAATGGCTACAATCAAAAACCAAATACAGAGATAGACAATTATATGTCTCCATATAAGTCTATTACCAGAAGGCTTTTTTGCCTCATCTGTTGGCTGACTGCTATTATGAGCCATAAATATCCAGATATAGTGGACTTATAGAAATAACAACTATGGCACTAAAAAAATCCTTAATTCCCTTAAATTATCATCAAGAAATGTCTCACGAGGTACTTTCTCTAACTCTGCCCGTATTGTATAAACATCTTCTTTTAGCCCTTCAGTATCCCAGTCGTATACAATTTTCTGGGAAGATAATCCTTCCAGCGTTTCAGCCTCCCGTCCTATTAGCTGTCCTGTTGAAGGACAAGTGATTGTTAATATGGTCGTTACTTTTGTAGTCCTTTCATTACCGATAATTACTTCAATATTAACCTTTTCTCCAATGGTAGCACGTAAGGGCATATCCAGGGATACAATCATTACTCCACCTACCATTGGCTCGTATTTCTTCTTTTCATCAGCCAAGCTTTGAGGTAGTCCACATGATAAATAACAGCCAAAAAAAAGAACCAGACCGAACGCTAATCCACAGCTATTAATATAATATCGCCTCATAATGGCCCTCCTTCCATTATAAATGATAAATACACATAGCAAATAATATACTTTATTTTTAAAAAGTCAAATATGTCTTGTATCTTTTATTTAGAGAGCTAATAGGTGTTTGTATACACCTATTAGCTCCTTTTGTTCTTTTCCCGGTTTAAGCCTTCTCTATCCGTATTAATTCACCATTAAGGTATCGATTCATGAAGTCATTTTCATTTCCTGCGGTGTATCCTGTCTTTGCCGGATCCCATAATCCCTTACCACCCATACCACCATCCTCAGCCTTGGTAATTTTAACCAATGTCTCTTTGGGTACAGTGTTAATGCCGTGGTTGTCAGCCTCATACCCAAAAACAAATTTCATACTCGTTTTTGATTTATGGAATAGGCTGTCCAACTGATGCATCGGCATGGACCAATCTCTGGTGATACTTTGCTGGGAACCATAACGGAAACTAGATTGATATCCTGTACCCGCTGATAATGCCCTTCCGTCTGGTCTTGTCTCATGGGCCTTTACACTCTTCTCTGTTGATATCCATGCTGAATGCTTCATCATCGTAACACCATACGGATAGGCCGGATTATACTTGCACCTCAACATGAGCCTTGAGACCTTGTAGAATGGATCATTTGGCTTCCATCCCT
>CAZPUD010000414.1:0-2782 GCA_964589115.1 uncultured candidatus Brocadiaceae bacterium
GTATGCAGAAGCTGCACGAAGGGGCTACTTATATGGACAACATGGTTGCGATATGTGCCATTCAGGTGCGGAAAAATGCGATGTATGCCATACAAGGCACAAATTTAGTGCTGCAGAAGGAAGACAGCCAGAGGCCTGTATCACATGTCATATGGGTCCTGATCATCCGGATGCTGAATCTTATGGTGAATCAAAGCATGGTGTGATTTATCACAAAGAGGAAGAACATTTTGACTTCACACGGCCATTATCGGAAGTAAGGCCAGGAAAAGACTACCGTACTCCTACATGTCAGTTCTGTCATATGTATGAGAAGCATGGCCGGTTTATCCATAACCCGGTAATGAAGGGTATCTGGCGTATGGGAACAGTACCGCCGTCAAACATAGAGTATACCTCTTCGCTTAAGGACTATCCTTATGGAATTAAAATTATCGCCGATAAGATTGATATTTATTCAGAAGAGAATGTTGCCAAGAGGTCGTATTGGTTAGAGGTCTGCGCTAAGTGTCATAGTGACCGGTTTGCTGATACCTATCTAAAATCGTTAGATGAGTTTATGTTTCAGGCGCACACACTTGCAGACCGGGCACAAAAGATCGTCGAAGATCTGATTGCTGAGGGTGTATTATATCCGGATGCATCAAAAAGAGATCCATACCCATTGAGTGATGGGATTGAAAAGATGCTAAGCCCGGCATTCCTGGGTGAGCCTATTTACAATGCCTTTAAGACTCTTAAAGGTAAGTTCCCTGTTGTAGGTCCTATCCTTGGTGTTTATGGCATGTTCTTACAACAGCAGGATAACCCGTCTGCCATTGAGAATATGTATAACAGATTATGGTTCTGGTACAAGCTCCAGGGTTATAAAGGAACTGCACACGCCCAGCAGGATGTTTCCTGGTGGTGGGGACAGGCACCTATGATGATGGAGTTTACCAGGATACAGGCAGAAGCCGCCCGTTTACGCAGAGAAGCTGGTATTGAGACGGCTGCTGCAAAATAGTTGTTTTTATAGAAGTTTAACAAAAAAAGCCCATGATGATTAAAATCATGGGCTTTTTTGTTGTTATAATAACTTGATAGTATAGGAATTTTCATTTTAATTAAGCGGTTTTGAGGGTATGTGTTGTAAGGTTAATGATGGTAACTTGATATAACAGTATTTCTTTTATGTCAACTGTCTGTTAATCCAGAAGGGACGTCACGATTATAGCCGTTAGAATTATTTTCCAATCCCGAAGGGATGTCATGATTATAACAAAAGACTGATAGAATATAAAATTTGTACTTTTATATGTGATTAATACTTCGCTGAAATTGTTGGCGAATTTCATTCAAAATCCTCGTGCCGCCATTCTCAAGCATCCTCTGAGCGAGCTCATTTCCTATTTCTGCTGCTTGTTCTATGGGACCACTATGTTCGTCCCGTATAATGTGGTCACCATCTACTGAGCAGATATTTGCTTCTATGAACACGTTATTATCCTGTATACGGGCATACGCTCCAATTGGCACCTGGCATCCACCCTGGAGTTTTGCCAATAAAGCCCGTTCCGCTTCTACGGCGATTTTGGTCTGCGTATCATTAATACCTGAAATGATTTTTTCGATCCTGGCATCATTTTTTCGTATCTCAATACAAAGGGAACCTTGTCCAACTGCCGGCAACATAATATCAAAAGGTATAATCTGGCTAATTGTACCTGTATATTTCATCCTTATGAGCCCCGCATGTGCCAAAATAATTGCATCCATATCTTCTGCTTCGAGTTTTTTAAGGCGGGTATCTAAATTACCGCGCAGGTCTAAAATCTTGAGATCTGGTCTGAATGCAAGTAATTGAGCTTTCCTGCGAAGACTGCTTGTACCGATGCGGGCATTATCGGGTAGTTTCTCCAGGGGTGCATTATTGATACTGATAAGGACGTCATGCGGATCCTCACGTTTCGGTGTTGCACCAATTATTAGTCCTTCAGGTATTTCTGTTGGTACGTCTTTGGCGCTGTGGACAGCGATGTCGATTTTTTTATTAATTAAAGCTACTTCCAGTTCCTTGGTAAACAGGCCAACACCACCTAACCGTGACAATGGTGCATCGGTAATTTTGTCACCCTTTGTGGTTATTTTCTCTATTTGAAATTCGTATTCTGGATTTAACCGTTTGAGTTCAGATATAACCCAATTTGTCTGAATTAATGCAAGTTTGCTTCCCCTTGAACCTACGATAACTTGTTTTTCATTAGCCAATGTCGATTCTCTCCATTTTTCATAAAAGTATTGAATAATCGGAAAATTCTCTTAAAAAGAATATTTTAAGCATAGATAGTATCATAATGTGTTAAATGTGTCAAACTACTTTGCCTGGCATAAGATTTATTTACAGCTATGAGCGCCGAATAAGGAATTACTAAAGCATCTTTAATTACATTAGTTTTTAAAAATACTTCCACGAATGCGCCAGGGATGATTTCACCATTATTGTCAATCTCAAAGTTTACGGGAATATAATAAGCGTTGTTGTCGGCACTTTTCCCATACGAAACCAACTTGCCATTTAAGCTGTCAGTACTGTACATTTTACTGTCATTAGCAGTTATGAAATTCGCTGATGAAATACTATTGAGTTTTGAGAAATGCTTTTGAGGCAATTCGGCTTTTAAAATGAGTTTAATGTCATGCAGAACCTTTTTCATCTTTTAAAAGAATTACTGCAACCACAGATTTCACAGATTCCACAGATAAAAACCATAAAGTCTGTAGAATTTAATAATCTAAAATC
>CAZPUD010000415.1:0-2780 GCA_964589115.1 uncultured candidatus Brocadiaceae bacterium
CCCTCATTCCCCTCTTTTCTCCTTTCCCTCTCCTATACTTGTGGGTAAGGATGAGCGCAATGACAGATACTATATAATCTATTATTAACAATTATGTTGACAGTGTACTAATGGGCTCATGCCACAAACCTGCATACGCCGGGAGTACAGTCAGGAGCTTCCCCCTGACTGCAGCCAACTCCCAAAACTCCCCAATTCTCCTTTTCTTCATGTATTTTCCCGGCAATTCTGAAGCAAATTTTCTTTTCTATCCATATAATCAGTGAAATCTACGGTTTTAAACTAGGTCTTCAGCTACTTTTGTCTGTTGTAAAGATGTAGGGCAAGGCTTTATCCTTGCTTTCCCGCTAGAATGTCTACACGAGAAGCAACACTAAAGGGTCGCCCTACTTCGAAATTCCTAAACATTAAATTAGGTCTCCAGCAACTTTTTCGATGATGGAGAGCGAAGTGCCACTTCGCTCGTGACGAAACAATCGCTTCGTCCTACAACTTTGAATTTCCTATACAATCTAGTTGTTTAACATCCTCCATGACAATCAATCATTTAAGCCTCTTCCTTATCTTCTTCATCACAATCTCAATTTCTTTTGATTCGCCATCTTCCAGTGTCACCCGCTGCTGGTTTTTTCTGTAACCTTTCTTCCGCGCAGTAATCATATAAGTATCTGCATCCAAATCAGCAAACTCAAAGACGCCAGATGCATCAGAGAACGTTGACTCGTAGACCTTCGTCTTTATTCCCTTGATCATCAGTTTTGCGGATTTAACCGGATTATCCTTTAAGTCAGTTAAATAGCCAGAGATGCTACCCTTTTGCACCGGACTGGGTAACAATACGGGAGATGGTGTTAGCACCGGTGTTGGTGTGGGAACAGCAACCGGCTGCAATGAGAAATTAGCCACAGTTACTGCAGAAGCCTCTACTACGATTGGTTTAGATTCCGGCATAAAGCCATCAGCAGGTGCTGTTAATGTGTAATTACCCGCTTCAACTATTGGCAATTTATAAGTGCCATCCGTACCCGTTCGGATTGAAAATGCAGTTCCATCCAACACTACCCTCGCGTCGGGGATAGGATCTGTTGTTGCAGCATTTACAACAACACCTTCAATGTCACCCGTACTTGGAGTCGGTGACGGAGAAGGTGATGGTGACGGTGTAGGCGTTGGTGGAGGTATATAGTTAAGATTGAGATTCTTGGCCTGCACAGGAGTAGTTCTATACCAACTATATGAACTAGATGTTCCCTCTCCCAATTCATAGTAGGAATTATATCCCCATGCCCAAACTTTACCGTCTGATTTCAAAGCAAGATTATGATACATTCCACTGGTAATAGCTGTAACATCATTTATGCTTCTTACCTGTACCGGTGTATTACTATCCGTTGTACTTCCGTTACCCAATTGCCCATACCAATTAAGTCCCCACGCCCAAACTGTACCATCTGATTCCAATGCCAGGCTATGGCTGCTTCCACAATCAATAGCAGAAATATCACTAAGGTTACTTACCTGGACGGGACTTTGGCTAGGTGTATTGGTCTCATCGCCTAATTGCCCATTCAAATTAAATCCCCATGCCCATACTGTACCATCAGACTTAAGGGCGAGACTATGATATGCGCCACCCGCAATAGCTGAAATGTCGCTGAGGCTGCTTATCTGTTTTGGTGAATTCCTGTCCGAGGTAGTTCCATCTCCTAATTGTCCATAATCATTACGGCCCCACGCCCAGACCGTCCCGTCCGACTTCAATGCAAGATTATGAGTTTCTCCACAGGCAATCGCAATGATTCCACCGAAATTAAGTATCTGTCCCGGAGTGCTTTTATCCGTATATGATCCATCACCCAATTGCCCGTATGAGTTCGATCCCCACGCCCAGACTGTACCATCTGACTTCAGAGCTAGACTGTGATACTGACCACCTGCAATATCAGTAATATCGGCGAGATCGCTTACCTGTATAAGCGTATTGCTATCTGTTGTGCTTCCATCACCCAACTGCCCATATGAGTTCGACCCACATGCCCAGACTGTACCATCCGATTTGAGGACAAGACTATGATTATATCCACATGTAACGGCAGTAACATCGCTAAGGGTACTTACCGGCACTGGAAAACTTTGTAGCGGCGCAGTAGTGCCATTCATTATCGTAAAAGTGTCTCCGACTGCACTGCCCAATTGTCCATAAACATTCGATCCCCACCCCCATATCGTACCATCTCCCTTTAACGCAAGGTTATGAGAACCACCAGCTGAGACCTGCGGGGTTACAGACGCATACGACGTTCGTATAACGGACAACACTGCTAATAACAAAAATATAAATATCACAAAACTAAAAAGGCAAAATCTGTCTGGATGTAATATCAAAAGGTTTCTAAAACCTGGGAAAACATATCTTTGCATTATCTTACTGCCTCCTTAAAATGGATTCTTTAGGGATTAAATCAGGTTGGGTTTTTAAAAGACAAAAACCCAACCGTTTTTATTTTTACCCACCCCTAAATCCCCTCCCGAGAGGGGACTTTCTAATTCCCCTCTTGAGAGGGGTTAGGGGGTGTGTTAAGGACATAATGAAAAACTTTGAAATTCCTAAACATTTAAATTAGGCTGCCTTTGGCAGCGACTAAGGTTGGTTCAATTCACGTATCAAGTACGAGACAAGCTTGTAGATTGAACCATTCGTTTAGCATTGGCCTGTACGTTTTGGTTTATTCCAAGCATATGAAACATGCTAAACGTTTCGGTTCAATCGTGGACGATTG
>CAZPUD010000416.1:0-2771 GCA_964589115.1 uncultured candidatus Brocadiaceae bacterium
AATTAGACCCTTATAAATATTTAACGAATGGCAGGAGGGTAAGGGTCAAATCCGGCCCCTTAATGGGGGTAGAAGGCCTTCTATTAAAGAGAAAGACAGACTACCGGGTTGTTGTGTCTATAGATCTTCTGCAAAAATCTGCATCAGCAGAAGTCTATGCGACCGATTTGGAACCTATTGACTAGAGAAACATAGGTAAAGAGTACGATGGAGCAGATAATGGTTCGTTGGTCAGTAGGCAGTAAGAAGTAGGGAGTAGGCAGAAAACGGCAGGTTAGATTGTTATCTTCAGTTTTGCATATTGTTTAAATAATTGCCTCCCAACAAGATTCATCCGGTAGAATAGCTGTTGTACGTATTAAGTTATTTATATTTAGTAAGTTACATAAAAGAACCAATGTAACTGAGAGGGACGGAGTCCGGGCACATCCTTTGTAATTAACTATCTAACGCCGAGTAGAGAACAGACGCATAGCAGATAATATAGCCAATTTATGATTTAATATAAATCAAGCACAATGTCGATTAAGTGCCTGCGCAGACACCTATATAATCCCTATGTTTCCTGTTCCCCCTCTAAAATTCCGTACGTCGGGTTTTCCCCAGTACGGCTTCAAACTGGACTTACACCACAACCTTCGACATAGCCAGCATAATTTAAATGTGAGGTACATATGCATTACACTTACCATGACTTATATGCGGTTAAAGCCTTGGAGCTTATCCCGTTTAGCCCTTACGGACAATTTTCCGGTTTTACTGCAATGGCTTCTCCAGCCCAGAGACCCTTGGCTCCCCTATGGGTTATGTTGTCCCACCGAGTCTACGCTTACTATGGTCTCATCCGAGACTCTCATTCCTCTTGCTACCTTATTTTCTTCGTCCAGCAAGTCTTTGCCCTACTACCTCGTATGGGCTGGTTACGAGAGCTTCCCCAATTTCCTCTGCATATCTTTTCCATCGTGCTATATTCCGTACCCCGGCGCTCTAAACGACTGCTTTCGACTGTTGCTTCATCGTTTACATTGGCTTTCCCCTTGTTCGGACAGGCTCAGCTTACGCACTTCCCTAGATACGCTGGTTCTCATCCAGGCCGACTATCGAGGCTGCAAATTTCGCTTTATGCTACAGCCCGATGGATTGCTTGCCCTTCACCAGCAAGGGCTTTTACTTTCGAGCTTTCATTATTTGAGTCACCTCAATATAATGTCGAATATAACTACACGGATAAACAGCCAATTTCCGTGACTGGTCTCTCACCAGCAAGATATGCAGCCCTATGGGCTGCAACCGAACGAGCCGGAAGAGAAATGTAGGGCGAGGCTTTAGCCTTGCATTTGTTGCAGGAAAGCGAACATCGAGATTGGTTCAATCTTATAGATTGAACCATGTGTTTAGCATAGGCCTGTACATTTTGATTGATGATACAGGCATATGAAACATGCAAAAAGTTTTTGGCCTGTCCTAAAAGTCCGTAAACTATACAAGAAGTAAACGCAAGATTCGCCGTTATCCGACTTATTCAAACTGATACTTATAGATCAATATAAAACCTTTTACACTTCATATAATCTCTTAACCCACACCGTAAAATAAAGAATTCTTATAACAATTTAGTTTTTTGAAAAATTTCCAGAAATAATAATTATTACATGCCGGGTAGAGGCAGGTTTCAAACCTGCCCCTACAATAACATCCGTGCAGAGGATTTTCAAAAAACTAAATTGTTACTAATTCTTATACTGTTGAGACGTAATAATCCATGACCGACCAGGAAGAGATCACCCAGTACAATATCCTCCAATCGCTTGAGCATGACGAGCAAATATCGCAGCGCCAGCTTTCATCACAATTAGGTATCAACGTGGCCTCAATAAATTTCGCATTAAAAAAACTCACAAAAAGAGGCCTGGTAAAGATGCTTGGGAGTAATCCGAGGCGTATGAGGTACATTTTAACACCAAAAGGCATTGCTGAAAAATCGCAGCTTGCATATAAATTTTTCGACAGAAATTTTCATTTCTACAAGGCCGTTAGAAAAGATGTTGAGAAAAAGATAGAGAGTATACCTTTTGGGGATAAAAATCGTGTCGCAATTTACGGTGTTACGGATCTTATGGAGGTAGCCTATCTTGTTATCAAGAATAAGGAAATAGAACTTGTTGCAATTGTTGATGATGAGATGAAGATCAGGATATTTGGATATTATGTTATAGGCATTGAGGAATTAAGCAACTATTCCCCCCATTTCCTCTTATTAACAAAAGAGCTGCATGCAGAAAAAATGAAACAAATACCATATTCCACGGTAATTGCTGATATAAGGATTTAGTAGGAATAAAAGGATGCAACCATTATTTATTCATAAAATACTCCTGAATGGTTTAACCAATTGAACAACTTCACCCCTGACTCTATATACGGGTATTTGTCCACTTACCAGCTTGTCGGCTCGTCCGTTTGTTTTACCTTTTGCTCGTTCTCTGCTTATCCTTACTGTTTACTTCCTCCTGTCCTATGCCGAGAGTATCCTTGTAATTAATCTCATTGTTCGCCTTAATCAATGCTACTAAAAAACAAAAGAGTTTTAGTAACAGGTTCTGACGGGTTCATTGGCAGTCATTTAGTAGAGAAATTATTAGAAGAAAATTGCCAGATTAAGGCTTTTGTCTACTACAATTCATTTAATTCCTGGGGCTGGCTTGATACCTTCCCGAAAAACAAACTCAAAGAAATAGAGGTTTTTGCAGGTGATGTTAGAGATACTAATG
>CAZPUD010000417.1:0-2770 GCA_964589115.1 uncultured candidatus Brocadiaceae bacterium
CACAGCCAGTTTATACCCGTTGGTGGCATTGGTTCCTATGCCAACATTGCCCTGATTATAAAAAACATCGCTTTCAAAGTTTTCCCACTGGCTCGACCTGATAGGGTTGTCGCCCATGAAGAAGCTGCCGCTGGCACGCACATCGCCCTGCACATCAAGGGGTTTGGCGGGGTTTGTCACTCCTATCCCCACATACCCGTTCTGAAACACAAAATGTTTGGTGCTTTGGGTGCTGAAGGTGAGGTTTTGGTTGTTGGCAGCCTGAATGCTGTGGTTGGGTGTAAACAGCATACGCGAGTAGATGTTGTCGCCCGAGGTGCCTGTGGCCTCAAGGCGCAGCGTGGCCGGCTCGCCCGCATCGGCCTTTATGTGTAGCTTGGCCTGAGGGGCGGTAATGTCGCCAATTCCTATGCGGCCTGTAGTTACAGAACTTGGAGATGTACCAACAAAAAAGGTTGGTTTGGTGGAGCCGAAGCCGATCATTAAACTATTAGGCACGTTATTGATTAATGGAGAAAGTTGTGCGAATCCATTTCCAATCACAATGCTGTTTGAGTTTGCTGCAGTAACATTAATACCAAAAGCCATAGCGTTAGAATACGTACTCTTTGCGTACAATCCAAGCGCAATGGATCCGTTTTGTTCGGCCCTTGCCTGGAAACCTGCTGCAAAAGCCGAATTACCGCTTGCAAAAGCCTGTTCACCCAATACACTAGCAGACCCTGTAGGAGGTGTAGAGCCTGGACAATTCACGCAATTCTGCCCCCAGACTTGTTGTAAGGCTACCAGCAAAATGAATGTTCCGATAATCTGTTTCATAAAATTCATAAAATATTGAGTTTATTGTTTGTTAATGTTTTATCCAATTCCCTGATAATACGTGCATATCATTAGATTGGGTTATCCTGTACAGATAATTCCCGGTCGGCAGATTACTCATATCTATGCTGCTGACATGGCTGCTCAGTGCGGACTGTCGCACTACACGGCCTTGTGCATCGAATAGTTGTATGTTGCAATCCTTAAGGGCTGTGCGTACATTCAGAATTTCTTTCCCCGGATTGGGATAGACTATTGCTTCCTGTATCATTGGCTTGTACTCGCCTGAATTGCCTGTAATGCTTCCTTCTGATGTGAGTTTGATTAGGACCGCATCTGTCGTTGAATAACTATCAGGTACCGGGTATGCATGAACTGCTGAAAGCAAAACGCCACCATCCGGAGTAGCATTAATTGAGGATGTAAAATAGTTATTATCTCCACCAATATATTTTTCCCAAATTAACCCTAGTGTATCATTCAGTTTTGCCACATATATCCAGTTTTTCGGATAACCTAGGGATGAATTGAAAGTACCTCCAAAGTAAATACTTTCTGGGTAGTAAAAATCTAAGCATTTTACTGCAGGACTGCTCGCAGTATCAGAATAACAGAGTGTTTCATTGGTGTGCAGTATGTTCATCGCAGAGTCCATGATGATTGGCCTCAGGAAATCATATGGAGTCTCATGTTCTGGATCTATTCTTCCATCCACTGTCCCTACGATGATTTTATTATTAATGTATCTTTTTCCTGTAAACACACTATTTCCTTCCAGTTTCCAATGATTAATTATCTTAAGATCTGTGTCCAGAGCAATGCAATGCCGGGTCAAACCCGATTGAAAAAAGAAGCTAATCCCAAAAAGGTAGATGGTGGAAGAGTCGGAGCTTAATGCCATTGATTGGATAAAGCCCACCTCAAGTGGATCAAAAATTCGTGTTGAAAGGCTATCACCTTGTGGTGATAATGTAAGGATTAGCATCGATATTATGGTAGTTGCACCTACCTGACCCGATTCACCTACCAAAAAGTTACCTTCTTTCGTCTGCAGACAGGCTATGCTACGACTCTTGCCTATCCCGGTTCTTATCACCCTTTCCCAAACTGGATTGTATTCCAAGTCGAGAAAAAGGGTGTACAGGGTACTTAACCTGGGATAGCCCGTATCCAAGGCAATATGTCCGATAACAAAATACCCCCCTTCAACAGGTAATATCTGGTGGAAAGCAAGAGTGGTATCCTGCTTGGCAAATATCTTTACCGAAGTGTCCCCTTCCATATTGATACTCATCAACCGCACATATCCTTTATCGTCGGGGGTGAGTTGGGTGAAAATGGGGCCAATCATGTTCCCATTGTGGTCAACTTCAAAACGGCCGGGTCCATCCCTAAATCCATTGTCGATGATGTATTGAAAACCTTTTTCCTGTGAATAAGTATATACGGATAAAAGGAGTGAAAATATCGAAAGAATTACCACCTTTTTCATCATCTGAAGCTTTAATAGATCAAAATATCATCAACCGGCACGGGGTCACACTCAAGATACCTGTTGCCAACATAAATATCAAGTTTGTGTAATAACTCTTCTGGACTCTCAATTCCACCTTGTTTTATTCCTGCGATTTCAATATTGTAAAACTTCTTATTTGTTACATTCATTATGTCTTGAACGAAGGTGATGTAGTGGTTTCGGTAGAAAGTTTGGTCACTTGGTGTAAGGCATTTAATGGCATCGGTATAGGGTACTACCGTTGATTCTGCATAATATATCTTGTAATCACGATAGTTGTCCATCGGTCCCTCTAATGGAAACAGCAAAGGATTATCAAAAGTATGCTTATCCACAGGTGATGAAAACCGCCATCTGCAGCCTGCCGGAGCGGCTTGGTACATCATATTGTAAACTTCTTGCCTGATAACAGTGGCAGCATCATGGCCAAAGTTA
>CAZPUD010000418.1:0-2761 GCA_964589115.1 uncultured candidatus Brocadiaceae bacterium
GTTTATTCCCATGAATTGAAGGGAATAGCCATCGGTGCAACAATTGTTTTTATTACAGGACTCATCGACGATGTTAAATCACTGCCGGCACCATTAAAATTAGTCGTTCAGGTTACATCTGTTGTTATTATGATACGGTACGGTGTCGTTGCGGATTTCCTGCCAAACACCTGGTGGGGCAGGTCATTTGAAATAATAATCACCATACTTTGGATCGTTGGTATTACCAATTCTCTCAATTTTTTCGATGGCATGGATGGCCTGGCAACAGGATTAACTATAGTAAGCTCTCTATTTGTAGGACTCCTTGCAATACAATCCCGGCAATATTATCTGATGTATCTTTCTTTTGCGCTTTTGGGGAGCAGTCTTGGTTTTCTTCCTTACAATCTGAGATATAAGGAATGTGCCACTATTTTTCTTGGTGACGGCGGCAGCACCTTTATGGGGTTTATGCTTGCAAGCCTGACCGTTATGGGCGGATGGGGTACAAAGGAGCCTATCAAGGCATATGCAATGCCAGTACTCATCCTTGGAATACTTATCTTCGACATGCTCTATACCACAACTACACGGATCAAGAATAAGCAGATCTCTAATTTTGTAGAATGGTTAAGCTTTACAGGAAAAGACCACCTGCATCATCGCTTGGAGATACTGGGATTCACAAGAAAACAAACTGTATTTTTTATCCTTTTTATTGCGGCGACCCTTGGATTAAGTGCCCTTGTATTAAGAAACGGAAGCACCCTTGATGCATTACTGCTTTTGTTCCAGGCGGTACTGGTCTATCTGGTTATAATAATCCTGATGGTAAGAAAGAAAAATACATAAGTACTAAATAATATAGAAAACTTCCTGAAAATTTATTTTACTACGATATTCACCAATTTCTTTGGCACTACAATAGTATTAACTACTCTCTTGCCATGTAAGTATACGGAAATACGCTCATCGCTTAACACACGCCTTTTCAATTCCTCTTCACTTATGTTAACAGACACTGACAGATGGCTTCGAACCTTGCTATTGACCTGTATAACAATCTCCACACTCTCTTCCTGAATAGCATTTTTATCATAAGAAGGCCATGGTTGGTGAAAGATCGTTGGTTTATGTCCCATGATTTCCCACAACTCCTCACAGATATGGGGCGTAAAGGGGGCCATTAATAATACAATAGTTTCCATAGTATGACGAAAGACATTAAAATTAAGCCTTTCTTCATCCGTATGCGGGATACTAACATTAAATGAGTCTGCCTTGTTTAGTAATTCCATAATAGAGGCAATAGCCGTATTGAAATGCCAGGAGGTATCCAGATCCTCTGTAATTTTTTTCACCGTTTGATTTGTCTGCCGGTAAAGGGTCTTTGCCTCAGCCTGAAGTTTTTGGATCTGAATATCGGTTCGTTGAACTTTACTATAAATATCTTCATAATCAGTAATCTTTTGCCATAAACGGTTCAAAAACCGGAAAGCACCTACAACTCCACGGTCGTTCCACTCTGCATCCTTTTGCGGCGGGCCGATAAAGAGGATATAAAGACGCTGGGTATCGGCCCCATATTTATCAATAAGGATATCGGGATTCACCACGTTGCCCTTTGATTTTGACATCTTGGCCCCATCCTTGATAATCATACCTTGGGTAAAGAGGTGTTCAAACGGCTCTTTAAAACCAATGTAACCGAGGTCGTAGAGTACCTTAGTAATGAAGCGTGAATAAAGCAGGTGTAAAATCGCATGTTCTACGCCGCCGATATACTGATCTACCGGCAGCCATTTATTCACCTTTTCCGTAACAAAGGGACGGGCACCATCTCTTGGCGAAAGATATCTAAGGAAATACCAGCTAGAATCTACAAAAGTATCCATTGTATCAATCTCTCGCATGGCCGTTCCTGAGCATTTAGGGCATCTTGTATTAATAAATGAATCCACCTCTGCCAGAGGACTCATTCCGTGGGGTTTAAATTCTACTTCTTCCGGTAGTACTACAGGAAGCTGCGATTCAGGTACGGGCAATGTACCACATTTTTCACAATAAACAACAGGAATCGGTGCACCCCAGTAACGCTGTCTGGAAATAAGCCAATCCCTTAATCGATAGGTTACCGTTCTTGCACCCATACCGTTTGATTCGAGATACTCTGCAATCCTCCTCATGGCTTCTGTATTCGGTATACCATCAAACATTCCCGAATTGACCTGTATACCGCTATCGACATATGCCTCCTTCATCGTACCGGCATGTAACTCCCTGTCTTCCGGCTTAATGACAATCTTCATTGGCAGGTGATATTTTTTTGCAAAGAGGAAGTCACGTTGGTCATGAGCAGGCACACCCATAACGCTCCCTGTCCCATATTCCATAAGAACGTAATTAGCAACCCAAAGAGGGATCTTATCGTTATTAACGGGATTAACAACATATTTTCCTGTAAAAACCCCTTCTTTCTCGGTCCCTTCAGCCGTGCGTTCTACCATGCCCTGGTTACGTGCCTTTTCAACAAGATCCATGACATTCTTCTCTTGCGGAGTACCAGAAATCAGTTCACCAATGACAGGATGTTCCGGCGCTAAAGAGACAAAAGTTACACCATAAAGTGTATCGGGGCGTGTGGTAAAGCAGGACAATATATTGCCCGATTCTTCCAGCCTGAAATCAATACGAACACCTTCACTTCGACCTATCCAGTTTGCCTGCATGGTCTTGACCCGTTCAGGCCAGCCTTCTAAGAGGGAAAGGTCGTCTAGCA
>CAZPUD010000419.1:0-2739 GCA_964589115.1 uncultured candidatus Brocadiaceae bacterium
GGCCTGGTAATGTAAGGGAACTGAAAAACGTTATCCGGCGTGCAGTTTTGTTGTCTAATGATGCCATTGAGGAAAGGCATCTCTTTACCGGTACACTGAAGATGAAACAAAGCGTCGATTGTGAGACAAAGCAGACTTTCATTAAAGAACATCAGGTATCAGGGTATACCTTTTCTCCGGATTTCATTAACGATGATGACGTATCTCTTCATGATGTAGTATCAAAATGTGTTGTGGATGCTGAAAAAAACCTCATTAAAAAAGTGCTAAAACAGACAGATGGGAATAAAAGTCAGGCATCGAAGATACTAAAAATTGATTATAAGACCTTGCATTACAAAATAAAAAAATACAGGATTGATCACAATTAAAAAGGGAGGACGGTATGACAGCAAAAAAAACGGGGAGAGCGAAGAAAGAGACAGATAGTAGTTTTGATTTGGGACTAGGAGGGATCTTTAAAGGTTTTAGTGATATTGTTGAAAAACTCTCGGACCTTGCGGAAAAAGGAGAAGAGTTTAAAAAGACAGGTGAGATCAAAGGTCTTGACAAAAATGTAAGTGGTCTCTTTGGTATTTCCATAAAGGTTGGGGGCCTTGGTATCGATAATATAAAAGTTGAACCATTTGGTAACATACACAAAGACGATGAAGGTAAAGTAACAGTGAATGAGGTACGGGAACCTATAGTGGATACTTTTGAAGAGAAAGATCATATCCTGGTTGTTGCAGAAATGCCTGGTGTGGACGAAAAGGACATCCACATTGATTTAAAAGACGATATATTACAAATCTCAGCAGAAACTTCACACAAAAAGTATCAAAAAGAAATCTTACTGAAGGAATGTTTTACAAACGATGAAATGGTTCATTCCTATAAGAATGGGATATTGGAAATAAAGTTAATGAAGAGCTAGAAGGGATAGGCATTGTTCAAAAATTGAATAATTGGGAAGTCTTATCACATTATATACAGTCTTACGGATGAGAAAAAACCATGAAACTACAGACAAAATCAGGTAAAAATTGTAATTTGCCTTATAGAGCAGAAAAACAACAGGACGCTCAATTTGCTATGACCCGTATTCTGGCAGAATCTGCCACATTCAGTGAAGCAACGCCAAAAATTCTTCAAACCATATGTGAAGGCTTTGATTGGGAACTTGGTGAACTGTGGCGTGTAGACTCCAATTCAAACCTGCTCCGGCTAGAGGATATCTGGCATGCTCCATCTCTGGAAGCATCAGAGTTCGTGGAGTTTAGCCGTAAGACTACTTTTACTACTGGTGTAGGTTTACCCGGTCGCGTCTGGGCAGACGGCCAACCTGTGATATGGATAGCTGACGTCCTTACAGACGGCAATTTCTCCCGGGCCCCTATTGCAGCTAAAGCGGGTTTGTGCGGGGCTGTGGCATTTCCTATTACTGAAAGAGGCAAAATAATTGGTGTTATGGTGTTCTTTAGCAAAAATGTCAGACCACTGGATAAAAATACTTATAATCACATTGCCGACATCAGTGTTCGTATCGGCTCGTTTATGAATCAGAAAAGAGCAGAAGGGCTACTTCAGGAAAACGAACACAAATATAGAACAATTCTTGAAGCTACAATAGATTTTGTTTGTATGTTTGATGCAAATGGACGCATTTTATATATAAATAAGGGAGGGTGCAGGCTAACCGGGGTCGATGGAACCGGGAACACTCCATTTCTGCACATCTCTGACTGCTATTCCAAATGGATGTATGATACTATTATAAACGACGCAGTATCCGCAGCAACGAGCAAAAACGTCTGGGTTGGTGAGGCTGTCCTGCGGTGCCGTGACGGATCGGAAATACCGGTTTTGCAGGTGATTGTTGCCCACAAAAATTTACAGGGAACAGTGGAGTATTATTCAGTTATAGCTCGTGATATTACCGAACGTATGAAGCTGGAAAAGGAACTAAAGAAAAGTCTGGAAGATTTACAAAATACATTAGACGGAACAATTGAAGCCATAGCTATGATGTGCGAGGTAAGGGATCCGTATACATCCGGGCATGAAAAGCGTGTAGCCCAGCTCGCCTGTGCAATTGCAGAAGAGATTGGATTAAGTGAAGACAAAAGAAAGGGTGTGCATGTAAGTGCGTTCCTTCACGACATTGGTAAAATAGCTGCACCATCGGAAATCCTGTGTAAGCCGACAGGGTTAAGTAAGCACGAATACAATATTGTTAAGACACACTCCGAAATCGGCTACAGTATATTGAAAAATGTAAAATTTCCATGGCCGGTAGCTCAGATAGTGCTCCAGCACCATGAGATGTTAGACGGTTCGGGTTATCCGGCCGGTCTTAAGGGTGAAGAAATCCTGATTGAAGCGAGGATTATAGCAGTTGCGGATACCGTTGAGGCTATGGTCAATCATCGGCCTTACCGTCCTGCTCTTGGTATAAACCATGCACTAAGGGAAATCTCACGCGGCAGGGGTATTCTTTATGATCAAAAGGTTGTAGATACATGCATAAAGATTTTTAAAGGGAAATGGGATCCATTTATAGGGAAACACTATTATAGGGAAACACTATCAAACATCCCTAACCAGAATAAACAGGAATGAGTAGCGCGGGTGGTTTATCCCCCGCCATATGCCGACCACAAAGGATCGGCGCTACAAAAAGGAAATACGAAATACTAAGCACGAAATACGAAACAAATTCGAAAATACAAAATTTCAATGACAAAAACCTCGTTTCGA
>CAZPUD010000420.1:0-2737 GCA_964589115.1 uncultured candidatus Brocadiaceae bacterium
CTAACCGCCATATTCAAGCACTGTTCAGGTGGATTGGAATTGAGCCGTTTAAGTTTCAACATGAAGTACAGCCAAATATCAACGATAGATACTTTGCATTATGGAACTCAGAACGTCGCAGTCTTTCAAAGAGGCTGTTCGGTGACTTTGCTGTTTTATTCAGAAAATTTAAAGAATTTGAAAAAAGAGCAAATGCGTTTGGTTATAGTATAGATACACCCGAAGACTTGCTGCCAATCATTTGGCTTGGACCGCATGATAATTCGCTGCATTGCGTACCGTAAACGGTGCTATTCAAGTAGTCTCTTCTTGATATCTTGTGCATTTAATCAAAGACTCAACTTTCGCCATATTCTGTTAGGTTTTATCTGTTGGATGCTATAAAATGGTACAAATATGTTCAGTAATATACATTTTTGTTCCTGGCGAAATACAACCAAAAATTCCTTCCTTCGAAAGTTTAAATCCTTTTCATATAAACAATCCATAAATCAAAATTATTAGCTAAACCCTTAAAAATACACAGGAAGCATAGCATACGTTACCTCAATAAACTTTACAGCAAACGCCAGGAAGGTTAAAAAATGTGAAATAAAAGTGTCCTATGAGACAGAAGTGTCTCAGGACATAAGTGTCTTATGAGACACTTATGTCCTAATAAATATAAGTCTGACATAGTAAACAAGTTATACTACAAGTAAGAATTCAATAAAAACTTAGGACATATTTTTACCCATTTTGTTAAATTTCTTACGTTGGTATACATTTTGTACCTTACATTACCGCATTTTTCTATTGTCATTCCTTCGAGAGCATGACATATTACTCTGTAGATTCCTACTTTCATGGCTACAGTTTTCTCTATAGAGATATAGACTGGAATGGCAAAATCAGGTGAGAATACTTGTTTCCATATATAAATGGGAGTGGGGGAGATGGGAAAACACCGTGTTTTAATTGTAGATCAAAATCCGTCTCCATATTCAGCAGAGGAATGCAGCCAATTTTATGAGTTAATTCATCGTCTTCCATTTTCTGAGCAATTGCATCTTCAGACTACCACATCCTTTTCACTTGTCTCTACAACTGTTTCACCTGATCTAATTATCCTTCGTCCGGTAAGGGAAACATTCCCGGCAGTTCTTAATTCTATTAAGGAAAAATGGAGCAGGGCACCTATCTTGTGTATTTTCTGCGGTGAATGGAATACAACACCTGAGATTTTCCAGTCCTTTCACAATGATATAGATGATTTCTTGTTGTGCCCTTTTAAGGAGATTGATTTTATTCAACGTATTCAGCATCTCCTTCTTAAGACGAAAGGCGCAAGTATTTATGCTCATACGAGAAAAGATAAAGGCGTTTCATATCTGGAATTATTGATTGGTGAATGCGATTGCTTTTTGCGAGAAGTCAAAAAAATTCCCATTTTAGCCGGTTCTGATACAACGGTTTTAATTTCTGGCGAGACGGGAACCGGCAAAGAGCTTTTTGCGAGGGCTATCCACTATAGTGGTCAACGGCATCGGAAGCCATTTATCCCCGTCAACTGCGGTGCTTTACCTGATTATCTCTTTGAAAATGAGCTTTTTGGACACGTTAAGGGTGCCTTTACAGATGCCTCTGCTACAGAAAGAGGTCTTATTGCAGAGGCCGAAGGTGGTACGCTTTTCCTTGATGAAATCGATACCTTGAGTCCTTCTGCACAGGTAAAGCTCCTGCGTTTTCTTCAGGACCGGGGGTATCGTCCTTTAGGTTCTGCTAAAAGTATCATTGCAGATATCTTGATTATTGCTGCAACGAATTCAGACCTCAAACATCAGGTCGATACCAAACTCTTTCGTGAGGATCTCTATTATCGTCTAAATGCCCTTCCTTTGTCTTTACCACCGCTCCGGGATAGAATGGGGGATATTCCTTCTTTAGCGAATCATTTTCTTCTGAAGTATGCAATCCAATATTCGCGTAACACAACTCAAATCTCTTTAGAAGGATTGCAAAAACTTTTAAATTATCACTGGCCCGGTAACGTTCGTGAGTTAGAGGGGGTGATCCGGCGTGCCGTGATTATGTCATCGTTTCCGGTGCTTCAGCCGGATGATCTCGATCTTCCTGCGGCAAGTCAGGAAAAGGCGCAGAAATATAGTTCCTTTCAGGAGGCGAAATCCGTTGCCATTAATGACTTTGAGCGTACCTATTTAACGGCACTTCTGATAGCATACCGTGGAAACATCACACAAGCCGCAAAGGCTTCTGGGAAAGAGCGCCGCACCTTTCAGAGACTCCTCCAAAAACACGGCCTCGATCGTAATGCCTTCCAGAAAGCAATATAATAAACTGTTTCACGTCTAACGGAATCAAGCCTAAAATTTTATCCTGTTCATTTGCGTACATCTGCGTCCTGATAAGATTCTTGAGCAAAACTGCGGCAGGCAATTCTATCCCCTGCGGCAAATAATCCTCGCTCTTTTTTCCCTATATTTCAAGAAATTCCTGGCAATTAATTCAAGAATACTGCGGCAAAAAAACCGCACTTATTCAATAATTGTAAGGTACTGAAAAGGAAAAAATAATTACCTGGGCCTCATTAAGTCATGAAAAAAACCTTTAAATACCCATTATCGAGAGAATCGTTATATATAATATAAGGTATTATCTTACAAAAACTTCCTCTTTAAATTTTCTCTTTCTACTGAAGACTCTGTGTCCTCTGCGGTGAATTCATTTTAAATCAAGC
>CAZPUD010000421.1:0-2737 GCA_964589115.1 uncultured candidatus Brocadiaceae bacterium
CTTCGTGGTTAAAATCTTTTTGGTTGCACCTGCGCCATGCTATGTTATTACCATTCCGTTATCCACCTGAAATATCGTATCTTAATAGGTGTAACAGACCGGTCAACAATGGCTGCTAATTTCTTTTCTGCAAAAGTTTGTGATGCATTACTGTTAACGATACGGGCGGTAACATATACGGCAAAAACATTCGTATGAGTCGTAATAAGGTTTGAAATAGCAGTGAAGATAAGATCTTTTTCATCTTTTTCATCAATAAATCCATCACCATCATTGTCAACGTTATCCGTTCCAAAGTAATCCATTCCCGGAATAGTTGCTAATGCTCCAATCGTAGTAAAGGGGCGTGCATTTATGATATTATTAATTAGTGAATTTCCCGTCAATGTGCTCCATGTACCTAGAGAGGTATTGGTATCTGTGCCTGGTAAGGCTGCCAGTACGGTAGATGTTGCCGTGTTGATATTGATACGTCCCGGTACTTGGATTTCAGGGCCATCAATATCTTCTGATTGCTTACCGGTATCATTGGTACCTATAGCACCATCTGCATCATCATCAATGTTATCATCTTTTGGATCAATGATGGTAAAATATTCAGAAATAAGAGTTGCCGTACCACTGGTAAGATCTAATTTTGCATTATCAACAGTAGCACTGCCTGTTACATTATAAATAGGATCTTTTGTATAAGGCGATTGGGTTCCATATCCTATTGTTAGCAGGTTTCCTGTTTCACCTAAAGAAATCATCTCTGTATTTGCTACTTTAAGTTGTTTTTTTTCGTTGGATGGAAGTACATTATTGTACTGGTAATTTGTAAGTCCTAGTGTGTGACCTGATGTAGTTGCCGTACCCCAGTTATTAGACTTTTCTATGATTGGGTTTTTCCTTTCACCGATTGAGGCTCTTACACTTAAAGAACTGTTACATTTTGCTTTGTTCAATAGATTTATAATCTCATTCGTTTGGTTTATAATTTCATTCTCAGTATCGGCGTTGATTTGCGGATTACCATTTGTAGCATTTATAAGTGATGTTAATTCGGAAATTGCATTATCAATCCCTGTAGCTCCTGGGTTCCATTCAACAACATAAACATTTCCGGATAAACGGTCTACCTGATTAGTAAGATAGTTAAGGGCAGTAGCACTTGAAGTAGAAGGTGTAGCGGTGTGTTCATATTCCATAGTTCCCAAAACGCCATCCCATTCACCATCTCCTGATTTTGCCAGTAAAGATTCAAATGCGTTGTCGTCTTCACCACTTCCAGGTGCTTGTGTTTTATATCGAAGATAAGCTATTAATTTATACAAAAGCCACAGCACATCTTCCCCACGTATTTTATTATAACTGGCTGCCGGTTCAGCTTCGTCAAGGATCAGGTAACTTCCACTGCTGAGTGCTGACGAACTACCCATGAGTGTAATCGTGACTGCCTGTGGTATATTGCCACTATCGTAATCATATATGTTAAATCCTGTAACAGTTTGTGTGCCACTGAGTGATGGAAGGTTTCCTTGATGACCTGGCTCGTCGTAACCTAAAATAACATATCCTTGGGGTTGTATACTAAAGCTTGCAGTATTAATTGTGTATATTCCTGTGGTAACAGTACCCGTTAACCAGTCGCATCCAGGGCTTCCTGTTGTATAATACTGAGTCTTTGTAACCTTCAACACTAAATCCATCGGTGAGCCGTTTATACTCATGGTGCTGCTTCCGATAGTTACATTAAAAGGATTATATAGTTCAATGCGATGTTGGCAAGAATAAGCGGAATAAGTACCGTTATGGTATAATTCATTAATAAATGGATGCGCCTCCAGACCATATTTCGTCGGTGTACCGTACATTGTAATATCATGATCCGTATCCATATAGTCTTTTATATGAGTAGCAAGTTGTGTAGCTGTTCCCTCACTGAATCCTACCTTTTGCAATTGTGCTGTTATGCTGCCAATCGGGGTTGTATTTTCCAGTTTTAAACGATAGTAGTTCTTTTCGTCTGGTAAAAGAAGGCTGGTTATACCGTTATTAGTCATGAGGGTATCGAATGAATATGAGGTAAGGAAATTCCTCTTATTCTTGAATAAATTTTCGTCATTAATAATTTTGCGCAGCCTTGATTGGTAAGTTAAAAATAGCGTGTACGTCCCAAAACAGAAATCGGCCGCATCAAGGACATTAAAAGGGCGATCATCATTGATACATTTTCTAGGGAGAAATTGAGATGCCATTGTTCCTGCGTTATTGGGGATACCATCAGGGCCGCACCGTGCAGTGTTTGTACCAACAACAACGTCTTTTGCGATTGTAATGCCAAGAATATCCTGTAACCTTATATCATAGGTAGTTGCACCGGTACCGTATACGAATGATGAATTTGTTCCAACGATATTTCCAGTAGCGTTAACATTAATTCGTGACGCCCCAATGTCCTCAATAAGGATAGCATATTGTGCCTTTAAGCCTCTATCAAGGGAAAAAGGGACGTCAAGCCAGTTGGAATCTTTGGAGCCGTCACCATTGTTGTCAACAGCATTTTCGCCGGATGTGGCGCTGCCAAATATCTTTCCTTCTCCCGTACCTAGCCATTCTTCTGTATATGCATCATAATTTTCATCGGTACCCATAGTGGTTGTGCCATAGTATAAATAGTTGTTACCATTATAAACTACGGAATCAGTACCGTATTTATCCATCTTTAATATATAGATGGCGTATTCAAGTCCGG
>CAZPUD010000422.1:0-2717 GCA_964589115.1 uncultured candidatus Brocadiaceae bacterium
CCATTTTAGCATTATGAGGATTATAGAAATTTGGAACCCAGAAATAATAATATATGTTATATGTATTTGGAAAACCTCTTTTCCAGATTCTCAATGGTAGTAATCAATGAGCAGCAAAAAGAGAAGACAGAATAAGCAAGATAACGAATTAAAACAATACAAATTAGAGCAATTATCAGATAGGGATTTGCAATTTCTTATTGAAAATTATGTAACAAAGAGACAGGATTATGAGCATATTGCAAGTCTTATAAAAGGCGATGTAGATATTATTACACAGATGGCCGATAGTGACCATGTTTTTGAAAAGGTGATGCGTGAAGGAAATACAATCCTTAATACATCACCTTATTTTTTATTTACATTGCTATTGAGGAGGATATTTACCTTAAAAAAGGAGGATAAAGATTTTATTGACGATATTGTGGAAGAATTGAATAGTACTGCACATACCTATCCGTGGAATAGGAGCAAGGTCATAAGAATTTTAAATAGTACCGATGTATCTAACTACCTTGCAAATATGCTTGCGGTTTTTGTCCAGACATCCCGGTTGTACAAATTGGAAAAAAATGACGATAAGCAATATCAATATATAGTTGATATGGTCGAGGAAATCAGGCATTCTGATAATGCCCGTAAATTTTATATCTATTGCCACATAGGCAACTATTCCTTATTCTTTACCGGTATGTTTCCCGAATATATTGAGTATAAATTCAAATATAAAAAGACCCTTATCGACAGCCGTTATTATATTGACTTTGGGAAAACATATTTTGGGCTGGCATCGGAGCATGATATAGCCAGACAGCACGAGTTGAATGATACCCTGTACTCATTATCAGAAGGATTTGAAATTATTATAAAATTACTTCAATATATGCGTAATGAGTATTTCGTATCTTATAATTTAATCGTATAAGAAATTTCATTTATAGCCTTATCTTCAGAAAATAAATAAATACGGAAGTGACAACACACAACCAGATTTGAACAATTGCGATATAATAAAGGAAGCTTTTCACAATCTTGCCAATGTATGATTTATTCAATATTTCCAAATATTTTTTAAAGGGATTCTTAAATAGTATCCCGGACTTTACTTTTGAAGGTTGCGCCGATGGTTCCGATCCTTTGATCTCTTGTTTTTGTGGTTTTTCTTTTTGAGAGACAGCGGGTTTTACGATAGAAGGTTCGCTCTTTTGTGTTTCTTTTGTTAGCGGTTTAGACTTACTAATCTTTGTTTCAGTAGTTGTTGCCGATTGTTTTGCAATCTTTTCCCGGTATGCTTCAATCTTTGTCTTCTGGGGTTGAGATTCATGTGCTTTTGGTGTGTTTGTTGTCGCAGTTGATTGGTCGGCCTTATTTTCCTCCTGTTTAGTTACAACCCTATTCTCCTGAGATTGAGGTTCTCCTGCTTTAGGCTTTTCTTCAGAAGGTTGAGTAACAGGTTTCGCTGCTTGTGGTATTTCTCCCGTTACAGCCTGCATGCGTGCCGTAATTGCCTGCCTGTAATTTTGAAGCGCTTCTTCTGCCTCATTGTTCATACCAAGTTTTCTATATGCCAGCCAGAGCCTTTCGTATGCCTGCGCGTATTCGGGTTTAATGCGAATAACATTGTTGAATTCCCTGACTGCCTCATTAAGCATATTCTGCCGGAAGTAAATACTTCCCATACCAAAATATGCTTCTGCATGATTGGGGTCGATCTCTATTACCTTTTTTAATAATTCCAATGATTGTTCTGTTTTACCTACTCTGTACAGGTTATAAGCATCCAGGTAATACTTGTTTACTTCATCGTATCTATCTGCGAAAAGGATTTGCATATAAGTCAGGTTAGCTACTATGAGAGCAAGAAATGGTATATGATATTTCTTCATAATAATTAAATGCTTAGCAAAGCTCTTTTGTTTTTTTTGTATAAATCTTACCGGTTGCCATTGCACTATTATAATCAAATATTTTTGAACATGACTGGCATTCAATGTAATTGTCCTCTTCACGCAAATTAGGTAAAACACCACTTTCTATGCGTATCCCGAGTTCCGGAGATTGTTCGATGATTTGAAAATTACTGGTAAAAATTTTAAATATTTTTCTGTTTCCACAGTTAGAACACACAAAAAATGTGTTTACTATCATATATGGCCTCCTTTATAGATAGTAATTTTCACTGAATATGGACTTTAAGTAAGAAATTACAAAAAATGCATCATATTCAATACATTATTTAGCACCGTAAATATGTTCACTATCGGCAGCAGAAGGTAAGTAGTTCAGACCTACGAATGTAAAGTTTACAATTCCGAAAGAGATAAGTAACCAGAATGCCAGGATAACGGAGGCCTTTGATTTGTTAATATTCATCTTTGGTAAGACAAGCGGTGTGTGCAAATAGACCAAATACGCCAGCCATGTAATTAACGACCATGTCTCTTTAGGATCCCATGACCAATAGTCTCCCCATGCCTTCTTTGCCCATACTGCACCGGTAACCATTCCAAGTGTGAGAAATGGAAACCCGAATGCAACTATTTTATAACTTAACCTGTCAAAATTCCTTGGCAGTATCTCTTTTCCCTCATCATCGCTATCACCTTTATCCACCTTTGGCTTCTGAGAAAATGGTTTTACTACCAAATAGATAATACTTGTGACAAATGATATACCAAAGGCTGCATATCCAAGCATGTAAGTAACTACATGGACTA
>CAZPUD010000423.1:0-2703 GCA_964589115.1 uncultured candidatus Brocadiaceae bacterium
CGTATTTCGATATTCGTATTTCGAATTTGGTTGCGGCCAAAGGCCGCGCCAGGTTTATCCGTGGCCTAAGTACTTTTCTGTAATTCAATTTCTTTAGCCACGGATTCACAGGGTTAAACACGGATTTGTGATGTTTCGGTGTAGCCTCACACTGAAACATGTACGGATGATAATTTGTTCTTCGCTGAGAGGGACTCACCGAAAAATCCATAACATTCTCATAGTTCCCTTAATACAATAAGAGCGGGATGATGTTATGGTTACTTGAATAGTTAAATTATTTCTTAATGCTAGCCTGCTCAATGATAACGTCGTATTTGTAACCACTTCCAAAATCTTTATCCTTATATAAAGTTCCATCTACTGTTACCGTATCACCTACAGAAGGAAGATCCTGGGTTGTTACAACGATATCATGATTGCCTGTATCGGGGTTTCCACTGCCGTCCTGAATATGTACCCAATTTTTTGATAGGATGCCGGTAGAAACTTTAGTGACCTTGCCTTTTACTTTAACTTTTTTCTGATCGAGAGAACTGCTTTTACCATAAAGTTCGGCCACTGTATATGCGTTGGGGCCAGATGCTTTTTCTACCTCTATTTTCTCTTGAGGATTGATTTTGGCTATTTTGCTGCCAACGCCCGCCGCCTCATGGATATGGTCGGTGGTAGGGCCGGCAGAAAAGATGATCTTGTCAAACGTCCGGTTAAGACTCTTGCTGGTGAAGTCTATCATCTGATGTCCATCTTTTAAATCAATATCTTGTCCGACACTTACCTTCATTTCCGGTACGGCTACCCATGTCTTTTGTCCTTCCTTTTCCAGAAGTATATATGTGTATCCACCGCTGTTCATCGTCTCTGCAATTTTACCGGAAAGTATTTCTTCCTGGGATTTCGTATCTGTCTTTTGCTGAGGTGAAACAGGTTTCATTGAATAAGCATAAACGCCATGCGCAGAAAATACAGTCAGCAATGATAAACTCATAGTAAAGAACACCGAGGACTTTTTCATAATTTAAGACTCCTTTCTGTTTTTGTTTAAAATACAAAAGCCAATATTCTTTATAATCAAAACACATCCTTTAGTATGAAACGTACAAACATTTTGACTCAAAACAATATTATAGTATAAAAACCTCTTTTTTGTGAGTTTTTTTTATAAAATTTGTAAATAGAGACGTCCCTTTGGTGGGGCGTCTCTATGTAGGACATTTTTATGTGGGCGTCTCTGCGCGGCTATAGCACTCGAACATTGGGTTGAGGGAGATGATGGAGTTTTTTAGTATCCCCAAATTTTTGAATAATATCTTTTATGGTGATCTGTGTGTAATTTTTAATAGCGCTCTGCATTCCATCAATTAGCTTTTCTATTTTTTGATCGTTGACCGTCATTCGGATGGGCTTGAAATTTTCTCCATAATTTCTCATGGCATTTATGATTTCAGATACATAAATTGAATCTGGATCCCGGCCCGGTGCATAGTATGTTTTTTGTTTCGTTGGAACTTCCAAAACAAGAGAAGACTCTAAGAATTCACGAATAATACTGCGTACTACGCCGGTTGGAATATTGAGTGTTTCTGATAAACGTTCATCGGACCACCGTTCTCCCTTCCCGTCTATAAATTGTGAAGTAATCCTCTCCATAATAATAAGGCCTAATAGTTCCCGTGTAGCATAGCTTATTCTGCGTCTTTCCAGTTTTATACCAGTAATATTCTGGACAACATATGAAAGTTCTGCACCAAAAAGAACGACTATCCAACTTATTTGTACCCAAAGAAGAAAAAAAGGAATTGCTGCGAACGCTCCATAAATTACATTATAGCCTGCAAGACCAACCTGACCCTTAAAATAGAAAATTTGTAAAATATAAAAAATCGTTCCTCCTGTTACTCCACCAATTACTGCAGGAATAAATTTAACTCTGGTGTTTGGAATTAGTATATAAGAGGCAATAAAAGCAATCCAGAGTGCCACAAGTGGCAGAAACCATCCGAGAACAAACAAATAAGCCTTGCCGATCCAGAGCTTATTTAAAAAAGCGACCAGTTTTTCACTCGTCAGAACGGCAGTAATTGTTGTTGATGTAAGAAGAAGAATAGGGAGGATGATGAGCATACTGATATAATCACTAAATTTTCTCCAAAATGAGCGGGATACCTTAATTTTCCAGATATCGTTAAATGATGTTTCGATTGTCCCTAATACCCTGATTACTGTATAGATAAGGGTAATAAGTCCGATTGCACCAATATATCCAAAACTAGTTTTCTCGACAAAGTGCATTATCTGTTGTTTATACCAATAAGCACTCAAACTGATATTCGAAGGAATGTAGGGATTGGTAATTTTAATCTGTTCTTTCAGCTTTTTTTCTGCATTTCTTTCACCGAAATTTATTGATTGGACAACTTCGTAAAGTTCTTTTTCGTAATTTTTTATACTTGTTTCTTCGGCATCCTGATCTTCGGTGTTTTCCTGGAATAAATTTAGTTCAGGTAATGTATTTGTATCTTCCTGCATTTGAGGCATAGGAAGAGACTCTTTCTCTTTTTTCTTATCCTCATGTGTTATAAATTTTTCCAACGTTCCAATGGTTTTTAACAGTTCCCCTTTAGATTCCTCATCTGAAAAATCCAGTCTTTCGATCTGTTCTAAAAGTATTTTTTTTAAACTAATGATGGAAGAAGTTAATTC
>CAZPUD010000424.1:0-2684 GCA_964589115.1 uncultured candidatus Brocadiaceae bacterium
TACCAATAACCACAAACGAGGAAAAGCCCTCAGAAAATTTGGCGACCGCTGTAAATCGTCTTGTATCCAGTAAACCCGATCCGCCAAGACAGGTAAGTTTAATATTTGGCGGGGACGTAATGCTTGGTAGAACAGTGATGACTAAAAGTCTGGATATTAATGACTATTTATACCCATTCCGTTTAGTAGCGGATACGCTCAAAGAGGCTGATATTGCTTTTGTAAATTTGGAAAATCCTTTTGTGGATGGATGCAGGCGCGATTACAACAGCATGGTTTTTTGTGCTCTCCCTGAAATGGCTGACGGCTTGGCACTTTCCGGGATAGATGTTGTGACTTTGGCAAATAACCACGCCAGAAATTACGGTCAAGCAGGTATTGATAAAACCCTTGAAGTATTGGCTCAAAAAGAAATATTAGCAACCGGAATGGGTGAATTAGTTGTAATTGAAAAGGCTAAAACTAAATTTGGTTTTTTAGGTTTTGAGTTTTTATCAAACGCGCCAACTGAAAGCGATTATGCCACGATTCGTGATGCAGATAAACTGGTTGACGTTTTGGTGGTAAGTCCTCATTGGGGTGTGGAGTATGGCAGTCCCACTGATGCACAGCGCGAGTGGGCAAAGATAATGGTAAAAGAAGGTGCTGATTTGATAATTGGCCACCACCCGCATGTTGTTCAAGAAAATGAATATATTAACGGTGTGCCTGTTTATTATTCTTTGGGAAATTTGGTGTTTGACCAGATGTGGTCTGAAGAAACTAGGCGGGGGATGCTTGTAAAAATAGTTTATAAAAACAAAAATATAGATTCAGAAGAAAGTATAGATATTTATATGGACAAATGGGCACAGCCAGTAATTAAGGCTAACTAAGACATTGTCCTTTGATGAGCTTTGGGAGTTCTTGTTGACTTAAGTAACCAAAAGTATGATATAAATAAAAATGAAGATATTGGAATATCCGATGTTACACCGGTTTTTAGTAATTATACGGATCTTGTGATTGATGGTGATCGGGTTTAATATAAAAAAATGAAAAAGTATTCTGCCCTCATACTTACCTTAGTCGTTATAATGACGGGTGTTGTTGTGATAGCTTTGACCTTTGCGCTTAGAAGTGCTTCGCGGCAATCTTCGCCAACTCGCCCTGAAAACAACCAAATTGAAAATGGTACCGAGCCGCAAGACATGCTTCAAGTTGAAGAGCCCTTAAGGCTTGTTGCCACTTCCGGCAAAAGTGGTGAATTCACGGTTTTTATTGAGGCTAATGATGTTGAGGTAAATGCTTTTGCTTTTCGCGTTTATGTAAGCGAAAGCATGGGTGATGTGGTGTTTACCCCTAATGATGAGTTGGTTCAGGCGGGTTGGACATTTCCTGTTAATGAAATTACAGAAGACGAACAACGCTCGCTAGATGTGGCTGCGGCTTATGTCAGCCCCGATGCCTATCCGATTACAGAAGGGCAGTTAATTTTGGGTACGTTAACGGTGGAGAATCTAGACACCGAGTTAAATATAGATGAAGGCATTTCCAAGGTTGTTAGTAAAGACGGTAAGATTTACCCACTTGAATTTGTCAGTGAAATTAGTACACAATAAAGCAATAGGTTTTTTGAATATATAAATAATGAGCAGAACCAAGATTATCATTTCGGCAGTATTTTTAATTTTTGCGATCGTCGGTGTAGTAGCTGGAGTATTTTTGGTGCAAAGGCAGCAAGATCTTCGCCGTGAGGCTGCAGTTCCCGGCGGGCAGGCAACCATAGAAATAACTCCAACTACCGGTAATTTTGAGGCAGGCGAAGAGTTTGATGTAAAAGTGAGATTTAACACAAATGGGGAAGTGATATCAGGAATCTCTGTACGTTTAGTTCATAATTCACCGGAATTGCGGCTTCAAAATTCACAAATTAATCCGGAATTATTGGCGACGGGCAGTTGGAGCTGTCCTGTGCAGCCGTCATCACAACAGCAGGGCAATTCAATTTTTATTGACCTTGCTTGTATAAACACAAGCACTGGGGGCTTTACTTCTACGGGTACTACAGATTTGGTAACACTTACATTTAGAGCCAGCACTGTTCCGTCTGTAAACCCCGTTACCATGAGTTTTGATAATGCCTTAACAGTTATAACGCAAAAAAGTACCGGAGATGATACTTTGCTTATACCACAAAGTACTGGCACATATACCATATCTTCGATACCTACTGCTACACCTACAACGCCACCAGACAACCCAACGACTACACCTACGACAACCCCCACCACCCCAGCTGGTGCAGGCGGGTCTAATCCTACAGCCACACCGACTATGACACCTACTCCGACCGGTTCAGGGACTCCTAAAACGACAGCTACACCCACAAGTCCGGCAAAAGGTGAGACAACATCCCCAACATTACCCCCGGATGTGCCGGATTCAGGCATCAGTACTCCTTTGATTATGGGGGCAGCAGTAGGAAGTGTGTTACTCCTGCTCGGATTGCTTCTGGTACTTTAAAAGGTTTTGGGTGCCAAGGTTTGGATTCGCCATGCATAACGATAACAATAATTTGCGTTCCTCTACCAACGTAGCCCATACGGGCGTCCCGCTCAGCGGGATGCGATTGCCAATAATTCCTTTTTGGTGCCAAGGGTTGGATTCGAACCAACGTAGCCCATACGGGCGCGGGTTTTACA
>CAZPUD010000425.1:0-2680 GCA_964589115.1 uncultured candidatus Brocadiaceae bacterium
CTCTGTTAATCACATGATGAGTATTACTTTTTGGCCCACAGGAGATAAAGCAATGTGAGCACTGCAGATTACATTGATTACCCATTACCTGAAACCATAATGTCTCGAATCGTTTTAAATAAACCTTAGGCATGTTCATAGCTTTAGCTCCTCAGATCTGTTAAAGAGGTTCATAATATAATTCATGTAGAATCTACGTCCAAGTTCATGGGATCTGAAAACTTATTATATATCAAAACGGAGAACTGAAAAGTATAAAAAATGATTTACACTCTCTAATCTTTTATCTTTATCTCTGTTTGATATGTTGAAAACTCAAAAGTTCGTGTGATAAATTATTTTCATAAAACACTTGACAAACTCGCTCTTTTATAATATTAATTAAGTAATTACTAAAATACTTAACAGAATAGGAACATAAAGAAATGAAGTTAGTACCTTCCGAAATTTTTAAGGTATTGGCCGTGGAAACACGGATTAGAATAATTGATCTCCTGAAATCCAAGGGGCCACTTGGTGTCAAAAATATTGCAGAACTGGTTGGTATAACACCTGCTGCCGTGTCACAACATCTAAAAATACTGAGGCAATCTGGTCTTGTCAGGAGTGAAAGAAAGGGATACTGGATACCGTATTCAATAGATGAAGAAGTACTGGAAAATTGCCGGCAGATATTAAACGAAGTTTGCACATGCGGATGCCGTGGAACGGGTAAGTTCAAAGAGAAAGAACTGCGTGGAGCAAGTCTAGAGTTACTTACAAAATATAAGAAAGAATTGCAAAATGAACTTAGAAATGTACAGGAAAGAATTAAAGAGATAGAATACCGCAAAAAGTAGGTAAATTTTTTTACTTTTATAATTAAGTATATACTTAAATACTTAACTGGCATCTTTGTATTTAGCCCCTCTGTCAATAAGCTGAATATATAAATTACGACCCGCAGAAAGGAGGTGATGAAAATGGCTGACAAAAAGATCTCTTGTGGTTGTGGATGTATTTCGTTGCAGCAGAATAGCACCAAAACCACGAAAGACGAAAAGAAGGCCAAGGCCAAAAACGAGTCAAAATAAGACACATTAGACTCGGCTTTGCCAAGAGGGGCGAGGGTGAAGACTAATACCCTCGCCATCTCTCCTTGTATATTATGACTAAAACGGAGGTGTGAAATGAACCTGCTAATATTAAGCATGAGCCACCTTTTAGCCAGTTGTTGTACACTGTTGTAAGCGTCCTTAAAAGAGATCCAGACCCCAATTACAATCGACTTTTTCATATTACGAACCCATCGTGGTTTTTAATGACACACTCAGTGTACCTTCTCCATTTGCGACTTGCTGTTTTTCTTTTCCGCCGAGATTATGACAAACAATCCCTTCCCGAAACCTTCCTTAACGGGTTCCAGACTTTCAATTTCATTGGGTTTTTTGAAAATAGTTTGAACGGTTTGTAGATTGCTGAACTTTAATTTTTTTAGCCAATCCAGCACCTGATTTACAGTGTAAAATCTTGCACTCCCAAAAAATTTGCTTTTCTTCCTTTTTTAGGCATGAATCTTCTGACCGCCTCTACTTCTGACTGATAAACCCACTTATGAGTTTCAAACCACTCATCATATTCAATCGCTGCTTGCTCAAAAACATTCATAAATATGTAATAGAAATAATATGTTGAACCTTTAACTTCGCGTTGCTATAACTTCAAGATATTCTGACTCAACGTGTGTTGTATTGTCCTTTGCTTGGTTATGCTCTAACCATAGCTGCTCTAAATCACGACGCAGAGCCACTTGTTTTCAGGGTTGGCGGTGAGCGCTTCAAAAGTTCGTTGAGTCGGGCCGTAGTAAATGCGCCAGAATTCCACTACGTCAGCGGGAGCAAAAGGAAATTTGAAGGAAATGAGCCGCCGGGTTAGCCGCAGGTCTGAAACATTCTCCCGCAGCCTTCCGCGCACGGTCTCTTCATCTCCCCATAGAACAGGTGACGGCATAAGAGGCGAAGGTGGCATATTAGTGGCGATAGTTTTGAACATTTGACCGATAAAGCCGGTAGGTGTCCAGTTTGCAAGCGCAATACGGCCACTAGTTCTGCAAACGCGTATCAACTCCTGTGCTGCCTTTTCGGGACGAGGCACAAACATTATGCCGAACATACTTACAACGGTATCAAAGGACGCATCGTTATAGGGCAACTGCTCCGCGTCACCTTCATCGAATTGGATCGTCAGCCCTTCGGCCTGAGCGCGGGATCGTCCTTGTTCAAGTAAATTGGTGGCAATATCTACGCCTGTGACGACTGCGCCTCTATGTGCGGCTGGAATAGCCAGGTTACCAGTCCCGCACGCTACGTCAAGCACGTACGTCCCCTGTGCAAGATTGAGGCGTTCCATAAACTCATCGGCTTCTGATTCATAAGACCTGGCAATTTGTGTGAAATCACCAGCCATCCAGGTGGCTTTTAAACGAACTTTAAAAGATTCCATCTCAGGTGTTAATGTGCTCATAGTATGGCTCCTTGTATATGAAAAAATATGTTAGTACACTGTCAACATTATTTGTAACGGTATGTGAATAACCAAAAGAGGTATAGCATGTCATTGCGAGGGTCTTTTCCGAAGCAATCTCCTGGGTACTTCAAAAGGGATTGCTTCGGGGAAAAAACGCCCTCGCAATGACAGATAC
>CAZPUD010000426.1:0-2678 GCA_964589115.1 uncultured candidatus Brocadiaceae bacterium
TTCAGAGTTGGTTCAATCGTCCACGATTGAACTGAAACGTTTAGCATGTTTCATATGCATAGAATAAACCAAAGCGCACAGGCCTATGCTAAACGCATGGTTCAATCTACAAGATTGAACCAACCTTGGTCGCTGCCAAAGGCAACCTAATTTAAATAAATTCATATCATACCTTATATACGGTTTATTGTTATCTTTTGTATGAGTGTAAACAAAAATTCGCTTTATTGTTAAGCAACATATATGCCATGTTTGTTTTGAAGGAAAAGTTGGGTGAAAATAAAATATAATTTTCTTTAAGGTACTGAAAATTAGTTAGTTATTAGTTTAAGATGTAAAATATTTTTTGGAAAAATATTTTATGCAATAAATAGGGGTATAAATTCCGGATACTTTTTTCCTGTGATAATGTAATATTTTCCCATCTGAACGATCTTAACCCGAACGAGTTGGAAGAGTTCTACGATGGGGATTTACGATTTTAGATTTACGAATTACGATTTTTTTAAATCTCAAATTGTAAATCATAAATTTTTGCTAAAAGTGTCAAAATAATTTTAGAAGGTACTAAAGTGAGAAGTTTAATACTGAAGTGTTTTCGTGATTTGATTAGCAACAAACTGTGAATACCGTCTCATGGAAAGAAGGATAAGTTTCCAGCCATATAAGGCGCTTTTTTGGTGTGTGCTCTCAAAATAATATTTTACAAGTTTTGCAACCTCGTTTTCATTACTGTCGAATACACCATCCGCGCTCCAGATAACCTCACCAGTGTCAGTAGAGATCATACCCAATTTAACACCAAGGAGCATAGGTTCATAGGGGCGATAGTGTGTAATGTTTCCGAATATAATAGCATCTGCATCATATTTCTTTCTTAATGCCAGGATAGTTTTCAGATTAATAGAACCTTTAACCCATATCTCGTATTCCTGAATTTGTGCTGTTTTGCTTCCTGGTGGTACAACGACCTCAAAATTACCTATCTTTCTTAATTCTACTGCAAATGCCTCTGTTACCTCGTCGATAACGGCTTCACGGTCAATGTTATATTCAAATGGTAAAAGTAATACGCGGCGGATATTAAATTTTCTAAATTCATCTGTTTTATTATAGCTAAGGCCTGAATAACGACTCGGAGGTGTACTTGAGCATCCTGTGGAGATTAATAAAAGTATAATAAAGAGGGCTTGAATTTGCTTCACGTGGTCTTTGTACCTTTAAAAAATTTTACTGGGGTTCCTGTTGCTTTTGCTTCTTTTTTTGCATTAAAAACTCTATCTTAAGGCTGATAAGTTCCTGTTTGGCCTTTGTTTCTTCGATTTGTGCCTTAGTTAATTCCGTAATCAATTCCTCAATCTTCTCTTCATAAGGTTCCTGGCAGTTTTCTAGTTGTTTCCTTAATTTCTCATTCTCTATAACGAGTTGTCTCATAGTTTCTAGCTGTTTCCGAAGTTCATTCATTTCTGTTTTAAGAGCAGTTTTGGCTGTCTTTTCATTCTCTAGTTCCTTTTCAAGGAGGATGACCTTTTCCTGGGATGCTGCAAGAGCCTGTTTTGTCTGCTCAAATTGTTCAAGTACGGAAATCCTTTTTTCTCCTTCCCCTGTATCAACTATAACTGTTGATCCTCCGGTTAGATAACCGCTGCTTTTGGGCGGCGCTTCCACTTCTTTTGAAGAGTTAAACTTATATGGTCTCATGCCTTCCTTTTTCAGAAAGGACTCACAACCCAGAGTTGCTAAGATGAATAGACACAAAGGAATCTGCAGTGTAATTTTTCGCATGTTTAAGATCCATTACCTTAAATACTTTTATATACGATTTATTTTCGCAAATGAGTTAAGTTTTGAAATAATTGGTATTGTATAAGATGTGCAATTAGCTATAAGCCGTTAGCAATTCTTCAAATGTTTAAAATTGCAACTTTAGTGTGAAAAATTTAAATTTACAATTGCCGGGTTTTGAGTATTTTTCACCATAACATGCTGGAGAAAGGTGACTTCTGCTTAGTTTAATTTTTTACCGGACTTCTATTGTGTAATAGTTTATGCAAATACAATACCGTGTTACCGGAATAGGGCATGGGGAGTGAGTTTGGTCTTAAAAGATTGAACAGCTTCGTAAGTGTTATCACTTGAAATGGCTGCGGAGCAAATTGCAATGCACGATGCTCCGGCATTTAATACCTCGTCAAGATTTTTAAGATTAATGGCGCCAATAGCAACGGAGGGGATGGTAATCTCTCTCTTAACTTGTCTTAGATAGTCGAGACCTACCGGAGGCTCGTAGCTCTTTGTTTCTGTATAAAAAATCGGACCAACACTGATGTAATCTGCCCCTTCTTGTTGTGCTTTTTGCGCTTGATATATATTATGGGTTGAAACTCCTAATATTTTATTATCCATAATTTTTCTTGCAGTATGGACACTGATATCTGATTGCCCAATATGAAGCCCATCGGCTTCAACCTTTCTTGCAATTTCAGCACGGTCATTCACGATAAAAAGGGTTTTTGAGCGGGAAGTTATCCTCTTAAATTCTTTAGCAAGGGCAAGGAATTCGCTGTCAGGCATTGTTTTTTCGCGTAATTGCACGGCATCGGCCCCTCCATGAATAACCTCCTGAAGTGTCTCCAAAACAGGTTTTTTAGAAAGGTTGGAACTTATTATAATATAGA
>CAZPUD010000427.1:0-2671 GCA_964589115.1 uncultured candidatus Brocadiaceae bacterium
GAGAAATATGCAGCCCTTATGCTGGAAGGGCTCAAAAGGGTCGAGATGATCGTAAAGCGGCTTTTAACCTTTTCCAGGCCGTATACACTTCGCATATCCGAAAATAATATTCATAAAATTATTGATAGTTCTCTTGAGTTTATAGAACACAGAATAGACACTGGTCATATTTCCATCCGGAAAGAAATGAACGAATTCCTTCCTCCTGTTTTTGTTGATGCCGACCATATTTCCCAGGTGTTTATCAATGTTATGGTTAATGCCATTGAGAGTATGCCAAACGGGGGGACGATGACGATAAGGACTGACACTTGCAGGAACCACGAAAGGTGCGTTGTCGTTAGTATAGTGGATACCGGCCATGGTATTTGCAGTGAGATGAGGAACAAGGTATTTGAGCCTTTCTTTACTACTAAGAATAAAGAGGGTGAGAAGGGACTTGGGATGGGGCTTGCTATTTCAAAGAGAATTATAGAAGACCACCATGGAGAAATCTCTGTAGTGAGCAAGGTTGGAGAAGGTACTACTTTTACGATATGCCTTCCTTGCGTTGAATACGGGTTTTTAGATGAAAAGTAAAATACTTATTGTTGATGATGAAAAACTAATGCGTATGTCCCTTGAGGATAAGTTGATGAAGGAGGGATACGATGTTACTTCTTTATCCAGTGCCGTTGAAGGTCTTGAGGTATTACAGTCTGCAAGTTTTGATGCAATAATAACTGATTTACGCCTGCCCAGAATGGATGGTGTAACTTTTTTGAAGGAGGTAAAAAAGATATCTCCCGATACAGTTGTTGTTATCATGACTGCATATGGTTCTATTGAAAATGCTGTTACAGCTATGAAAGAGGGGGCGTATGACTACGTAACGAAGCCTTTTTCCCTTGAAGAATTGATAGTGAAACTCCAGAAGGCGCTTAAGCACAAAAATACGATCGAAGAAAATACCTTACTGAAGCAGCAAATGCTTAGCCAGTATGGTTACGATAATATGATAGGGAAGAGTGACGCCATGAAACATGTATTTGATATTATCGGTACAGTATCCAACCGGGATACGACGGTGCTGATTCAGGGTGAAAGCGGTACGGGAAAGGAACTTACGGCCGGGGCAATTCATTACCACAGCAGCCGCAGGGAAGGACCTTTTGTAAAGCTCAACTGTGCAGCCCTCAATAAGGAAATACTGGAGAGCGAACTTTTCGGGCATGAAAAAGGCTCTTTTACCGGTGCAATAAAAACGAGACGAGGGCGTTTTGAACTCGCTGACGGAGGTACAATATTCCTCGATGATGTTGATGATATTCCCTTAGAAATGCAGGTCAAGCTGCTGAGAGTCCTTCAGGAACGGGAATTTGAGCGTGTCGGCGGCGAAGAGACAATTCCCGTTAATGTCCGCATCATCTGTGCAACCAAGAAGGATCTGAAAAAACTTGCACAAGAAGGTTGTTTTCGTGAAGATCTCTACTATAGGCTCAATGTGGTTACCATCCATATTCCTCCCTTACGGGAAAGAAAAGATGATATACCACTTCTCGCAGCATACTTTATCAGGAAATATGCTGCACAGCAGCGTGTCTCTGTCAATTCAATATCGCAGGAGGCCCTTCAATTACTATTATCATACAACTGGCCTGGAAACATCAGAGAATTGGAAAATGTCATCGAACATGCGGTAACGTTTTGTGCCTCTGGCATTATCATACCTAAGAATTTTCCTCATAATTTAATGGGTAGGGAAGATAGTCATGGTATATTTTCCATAGAACTTTCTACAATCGATTCTATCGATTTACAGGAAACCCTTGGTGAAGCAGAAAGGAAGCTCCTTCTATGGGCATATCAAAAGACAAATGGTAACCAGGTACGGATGTCTGAAATACTGCGCATACCCCGCACAACACTTCAAAACAAGCTCGTTAAATATAACATATCAAAAACAGGGCGTTCTGCCAATGAATCGGCTATATGATGCCTATATTTAGGCATTGCTCTAAGTCTAGTATTCTCAACATCTAAGTTATTTATAAACTACAATAAAAGATACCCCGGACGTTTCATGGTCAGATTCAATGTATTATCTGATTTACCATAAGTAACAACAATTATGGTTTTATTTATTTAACTTATTAATTTATAAGTTGTTAGAGAATATCGCACTATAGAAGTATGTTTTGGCATCATCATTGCATAATTCAAGTAGGGGCGAGGCATCTGCTGATATTGGTTGAGCACAATCTTTACTTTCAGTACACAGTCAACATTATTTGTAATGGTATGTGAATAACCAAAAGAGGTATAGCATGTCATTGCGAGGGCGTTTTTCCCCGAAGCAATCCCTTTTGAAATATACAGGAGATTGCTTCGGAAAAGACCCTCGCAATGACAGATACTATATAATCTATTATTAACAATTACGTTGACAGTGTACCAGACAACAAATGCCTCGCCCCACAATAATTCATTTTGTAAAGATAAATCGGGTATAAAGTACTTAAGAATGAAAGGAGGTGAGATAACAAAAGCTGACCGTAGATTTTCGTATTTGTGGTAATTTTGATATCCGGAGCTAATTTTACAACTTAAGGAGGTTTAACATGTTATCGAAAACTTTAAAGATCGGTCTGATAGCGGCCCTTGGTATAGCCGGGGTAGCAACGACTGGTGA
>CAZPUD010000428.1:0-2664 GCA_964589115.1 uncultured candidatus Brocadiaceae bacterium
CAACTTATGTGGATCGGAACGAGTAATAATTACCTTGATACCTCATCGTTTGGTGATCTTTATTTGTCTACTGATACAATAGGAACTGTAATTCCACCTACAGTAGAAACACAGTCAGCTACAAACCTGACGTCAACATCGGCTACTTTCAATGGTACGGTTAACGCCAATGGATTGTCAACTTCAGTATGGTTTGAATATGGAACAGCAAGTAAATCCCTTGGTAACAAAACAACAACAAAGGCTGTAGGCGGGGTGATTGCCACAGATGTGAACATAGATGTCAGCGGGTTATCGTCAGGAAAAACCTACTATTATAGGGTAGCGGCTATAAGCAGCGCCGGAACAGCATATGGAAATGAGATGTCCTTTACCGTTCCTGCTCTCGGTACTTCCGCTACTGAATGGAAGCAGTTTCCTCTGGCAACAAAGGCGCAAAGAGATGCCGGAATAGCACCCGGAGAAGGGGGGCAGGAGATAGAATATATTACGTATGCACCGTCAGATCCGAATATTGCGTTTATGGTTAGTGATACTGCAGGCGTATGGAAAAGCAGCGACGGTGGTAAAAGCTGGAAAAGGAGTCATAAGGGTTATCTGTCATCGGGTGGACTTTCTATAGCGATTAATCCAAGCAATCCTAAGATCGTTTTAATTGCGGGATCAGCTAATATAACATCGCATACCCAGTCGAGTGAAAAAGCCGACGGTATATACCGTACGACAGATGGTGGAGAGACCTGGAAGAGGGTTAAACAAACGTACTACTACAGACTCTCTTATGAGAGAGGTGGATGCAATTTTGCGTTTGCTAATTCAAATACCGTTTATGCAGGTACACATGAGGAAGGACTCCTGAAGTCAACCGATGGCGGGGCTACCTGGAGTTCAATGAATCTTTTGACAGGGGCAAAGGTATTAGGACTTTGCATTCATCCACAGAATTCGAAAGTCTTATATGCAGCGT
This sequence comes from uncultured candidatus Brocadiaceae bacterium, assembly GCA_964589115.1. Taxonomy (GTDB): domain Bacteria; phylum Planctomycetota; class Brocadiia; order Brocadiales; family Brocadiaceae; genus JBDIVL01. Next base: position 968 of record CAZPUD010000428.1, read on the forward strand.
CCATGACCGGGTTATACAAAATAACCGATGATACAACCGTTTCGGTACAGAAAATTGGAAACGGCTTACCGGTCTATCCAAGGACGGTTGCCGTCAACCATAAAAATCCGAGTATTATGTATGTTACTGTCGGGTCTTATGGCGTGTATAAATCGACTGATGGAGGCTCGAATTTCTCTTCAAGCAACAATGGATTAGCATTCGTAACTAGGAGCACTAATAAAAAGAATGCTGCATATTTGGCTATGAGTCCGGTTAACCCGGATTATTTGTATGTAAGTGCATATAGTACAAGTGAAAAACATCCTTATTATTCGCACGACGGGGGTGCAACCTGGAATGCACCGTCTGTGATGAATAAAGACGGTTATTTTAGCGATATATATCGTAATCCCGGTAATGGTCAGTACGGTGGGTCTCCAATCTCACCTCATCCTTCCGATGCGAACACAGCATTAGTAGCTGCATATGCAGGAATTCCCCAAAAAACTACTGATGGGGGGTATAGCTGGACGTATTCCGGAAGCGGTTATACCGCTGCACGTACTTCGACTGGTGCCGCTGCATATGCCTGGGATGCCAACGATAAAACCAGGTTTGTCATATTCACTACTGATTTTAGTGGTATAATCACAAGAAATAGTGGACATACTTTTAAAAATATCTATGTACCATTAAAAGAGCCGTTTTGGGTTTCAACGAATGTAGGAGCAATTAATACAATAACCACCAGTTCTTCAACTTCCAGAGTAATCGTTACTGCCAGGGGTAGCTGGGATGATCAGGAACTCATTGTATCACATGATGATGCAGCAAGCTGGAAAATAATCAGCGGGACTAATGCCAGTTATCGGTTCATGTCATTCCACCCACAAAATTCAAATGTTATTTACGCAGGTCAGTTCAAGAGCACAGACAGGGGAGTAACATGGAAAAAGCTTCCGAGGAAAGTAGATGCAGTGTTTCAGGGAAATGGAGATGTTGTATATTCAGTAGCTACAAATCCTGTAACAGTCTATAAATCGACAGACAGGGGGGAAACATGGACATCGCCCTATACTCCAAGTCCGGGAATACAAACTTTCAATGACATTGCCGTAGATCCTAAAGATCAGAACAGAATATATCTTGCATCAACTACCATGGGTGTTTATATTTGGACTGGTTCCTCATGGATTTTGAGAAATGAGGACAACGGTATTACACCAGACAGCTTTGGATCAGTAGGTATATCCCGCCTTGCTGTTGATCCTAATAATCCAAATGTTGTTTATGCAGGCAAGCTTGTAACGTCAATGGGAAGGACCAACGGAATCTTCAGGTCAACAGATTCAGGGTTAAGCTGGAAAAATATTACGTATAACCTGGGCCCGGAATTCACTGCATGGGCTATAGCCGTGAATCCTAATGATAGTTATGTTTATGTTGGTTCTAATGAGGGTACGTGGATATTACCGCCGCCGGGGCAGTAATAACAATTGAAATTGAATTTTCAGACAGTTACGGCAGAATATAAGGGGTATCTTTAAAAGATACCCCTTTTTTATTATCTGATACAAAACTCTTTATGAAACACATTACCACTATTCTGAGACATATAAATATCTATAAAACTACAACGGTCTAATCTCTCTGGTACACGGTCAACATAATTGTTAATAATAGATTATATAGTATCTGTCATTGCGAGGGCGTTT
>CAZPUD010000429.1:0-2609 GCA_964589115.1 uncultured candidatus Brocadiaceae bacterium
TGTATGCCTCGTCCAGAAGTTATGGGACATATGCTGAAGGACAACATAGGATTATTAACCTGTCGTCAGCAAAATATGGTTGGTTTTTATCATGCCTTTATTTGCGATTCTATTCTTGAATCTTGTGTCGTTTCCAATAAGACAAGAGAAATAAATTACGTCTTCCCACTTTATCTTTATCCATCAAAGAATAACCTTGAAAAACAATCTCCAATCCGTAATTTAATGCTTTTTGAGCTAAAGACAGATTGTTGGACAAGGAAGACAAATTTATCTGCCACAATAATCGAACAACTGACAAAGAATTTTAAGAAAGCTCCTTCTCCTGAACAAGCCTTCTTTTATATTTACGCCATCCTATATTCAAATATTTATCGGACAAAATATTCAGAATTCTTGAAGATTGATTTTCCCAGAATACCTTTTACAAGAGACTATAAATTGTTCGTTAAAATGAGTGATTATGGGAAAAGGCTCGCTGATTTACATCTGCTAAAATCACCAGAACTTGACCCACCAATTGTCAAATTTCAAGGCAACAGTGATAATAGGATTGAGAAATTAAGATATGAACATGCAAAATTATTCATAAACAAAGAACAATATTTTGAAGGTATAGAACCAGAAGTCTTTGGGTATCAAATCGGCGGTTATCAGGTATGTGAAAAATGGCTAAAAGACAGAAAAGAGAGAAAGTTATCCCTTGATGATATAAAACACTACTGCAATATCGCTACTGCCATTCAGAAGACCATTGAAATTCAGAAAGTAATAGACAATATTTATCCTGGAATGGAAATGTAAGAAGAAGTATAGAATTATAGCGGCTAAATAATTTGTAGCATCCCATCTACATATATTTTCCTTGACAATTTATCCCGTCTTGAAATATTCTCACCCATACCGGTTCAGCAATAAAATCAGTGAAAGAAGATAAACCGCTTACAAAGTCTTTAACGAAGAAGGAGGTGGATTATGATTCAACTGGATCTTACAAAGGGTGAAAAAGAGATACTGATAGATATCTTAGAGAGCAACCTTTCCGATCTTCGCATGGAAATAGCTGATACGGATAATATGGACTTCAGGGAGACATTAAAAAACCAGAAGAAGGTTTTATCGAAGGTATTGGAATCGTTGAGGTAAAATCAGGCCTTTGGTGACTTTTATATGTTGTGAAGATGTAGGGCAAGGCTTTAGCCTTGCTCCCTGTCCAAATATCTACATGGGAATATCAACCCTAAAGGGTTGCCCTCCAACTTTAGATTATGCCTGCGGTGGTCTGACTGAAGGTACATGCTTGTCTATGTTTAGGTGAGCCGTCTCACCGAAACGTCACGATTTATTCCTTTTTGGAACTTTTGATTGGTACAAGCATGTGAAACGTGCGAAATGTTTCGGTTCAATCGTGGACGATTGAACCAACCATAAAATTAGTTATTAATAGAATTTCTATATATAGAGATAAACAATGAATTTCAAACATGATGTCTTAATAGTGGGGGCCGGACTTGCTGGCCTGCGTGCGGCTGTGGAAATAGCCGGGGGAAGAGATGTGGCATTAATTAGTAAGGTCTATCCTACCCGGTCACACTCCGGGGCAGCACAGGGTGGAATTGCCGGTGCGCTTGGTAATGAAGAGCAGGATTCCTGGGAATGGCATATGTACGATACCATTAAAGGCAGTGATTTTCTTGCCGACCAGGATGCTGCTGAAATCCTGACGAGGGACGCCCCCCGGGCTATTTATGAACTGGAGCATATGGGGGTTCCCTTTAACAGGACCGGTGCTGGTAAAATTGCCCAGAGGGCCTTTGGCGGACACACACGTGATTTCGGCAAAGCACCGGTTAAGCGGGCTTGCCATGCAGCCGACCGGACAGGGAGGGTGATTATGGATACCTTGTACTTTGAATCACTCCGGAAAGGGATCAAGGTTTATGAGGAATTTTATCTTTTGGACCTGCTGGTAAGAGGAAACAAAGCGGTAGGGTTTGTGGCATATGAACTGGCAACAGGTACTGTTCACGTCTTTCACTCAAGAGTTATCCTGCTTGCAACAGGAGGATTCGGGAAGGTTTACAAAACTACTTCCAATTGCTTTGCAAATACAGGGGACGGCGTGTATCTGGCTTACAAGGCAGGAATACCTCTTGAAGATATGGAGTTTGTCCAGTTTCATCCAACAGGTATTTATGGTATGGGTGTGTTGATAAGTGAAGCTGCCCGGGGTGAAGGAGGTATCCTACGGAATAGAAAAGGGGAGCGATTTATGGAAAAATACGCTCCAACCCTGAAGGACCTAGCTCCCAGGGATATGATCAGCCGATCGATAGTTCAGGAAATTCAGGAAGGCAACGGGATCGATGGCCGGGATTTTGTTCATCTTGATCTTACCCATCTGGGAGAAGACCGCCTTGCCGAGAAACTCTCGGATATTTCTTCCTTCGTCCGGATTTATTTGGGGATTGACCCCGTTAACGATCTCATCCCCGTACAGCCAACTTGCCATTATATGATGGGAGGGATACCTACAAATCTGGACGGGCAAGTGCTTGGTGAAAATCAGCAAGTGGTTTACGGCCTTTATGCGGCAGGTGAATGTGCCT
>CAZPUD010000430.1:0-2604 GCA_964589115.1 uncultured candidatus Brocadiaceae bacterium
AAACTCATTTTCTTGGATAGTCTATAGGTTTCTTCTAAAAAACGGGAATTCTAATTGTCGTTGAACGGGAATTCTAATTGTCGCTCATCACTATCCCTTAAAGTCATACTTTCCAAGTAAAATCAAGCATTAGAGGACATTGTGTAAAAAAACTAACACCCATTAAAAAGAATGGGGTTCAAGAGGTCGTGGGTTCAAATCCCGCCACCCCGACCACTATTTGCAAGGGTTTCAGGCATTCGATACATTTCTGTTTTCCCCCATTATGACCAAATTATGACCGAACTCTAAGACCTCTACCCCATCTTTAAGACTGTCAGGGCAATGATGTGCATACCGTTGTGTCATCTCTACAAAATGATGTCCTAACAACTTCGATATCTTATAAATATCAATGCCCCTTTGTGCTAACCGTGTTGCAAAGGTATGTCTTAGATCATGGAAATGAAAGTCATGGATACCTGCCTTTTTTATGGCATTATTAAAAGCCCTTCTGAGATTGTGACGGTCAATCTTAGTTATTGCATTGCTCAGAAATACAATGTCATTCTTAAGATTCCTGGCTTTTGCCTTTTCCATTAAAATATTCAGTGCAATATGGTTTAATGGAATCGTCCTTGGCTTGCCGCTCTTAGATTCCTGAATAATGATAATTTTGCGAAATAAATCAACCCGATCCCATTGAAGAGAAAGCAATTCCCCCTGACGCAATCCAGTGTGCAGATCAAAAAGGATTATATTTCTCAGCCATTGGGGAGCATTTTCGAACAATCTTCTTTCCTGTTCATCAGTAAGCCAACGGTCTCTCTCGTTGTTCTCTTTCTCTTTTGGTACTTTATTAACAGGATTAACGCTTATCCACTCCCATTCCTTGTATGCCAGATTAAATGCCTTTGATAACATAGCCAGTTCCCTGTTAATGGTTGCAGGCTTTGCCTCTTCACTGTATCTGAAAACCTTATAATCAGAAATCTTTTTAGGTGTTATTGCTGATAGCTTTGAATCGTCGAAATACATTGAAAGATGTTTTAGCGATGCTAAATAACTGAGCCGTGTATTTCCAGAAACCTTCGGGGCATGCTCTCTCATAAACTTTTCCATCATATCCTCTGTGTCAATAAAATCACGAAAAAATTACGAGATTGATATACTATTGTTATTAACGAGTAATGGAACTCGATAGGAGGCTTTATGTTGACGGTAAAAATTACTTCTAAAGGTCAGATAACTATTTCCAAAGAAATTAGGGATAAACTTGGTATTCGGCCAGGAGAAGACTTAGCCTTTGAAGAAAAAAATGGTTCATTCTATATTAAAAAATCTTTAAAGGAATCCCATTTTGATAAGTGGGTAGGTAGGCTGAAAAAATATAGAAGGCAAAAACTGATGAAATAATTAAAGATTTGAGGGGAACGTGACAACTGCGCCTTTAATTACGAGAGCAACTTATTTAACTGCATAAAATTTTTCTTCTATGGTAATTCTCTTATTCTAAATTTATTGGCTTTAATAACAATGAATTTTTTGTGTAAGATATTTCCGTACTCAGAAAGCACATACCCTAATGAATTACAAATCTTTTTAATTTCATCGCATGAGTATCGTAAGTAGATAACACCTTTAGTTTCTTCTTTATGAGCAAAAATCCATTTCCCAAAATCCTTATCTTCTGTTAAAAGCATTGCATCTTTATTCTTTGCAAGTTCTAAGACTTCTTTATCTGAAATACCTCGAAAATCTTCCAAAATACTAATAATATCAAAGCCTTTATTCCTAAGGTCTTTAATTATTCGATAATCAATATTTTCATCGGCAAGAATTTTAAATTGTGATAAGTTCGTCATGTGATATTACATCAGCAGAATAAGAAAGAGCCGCTAAAATATCTTCTCTTGTCAAATGTGGATATGCCTTCAGCAGTTCTTCAATGGTTATACCTTCCGAAAGCTTCCTTAATATAAGTTCTATGGTAATTCTTGTTCCTTTAATTACCGGTTTGCCTAACATTATATTCGGATCCGTTGTTATCCTTTCCTTATATTCCATAATCGCCATAACTATTACCTCCAGATAATATATCTTTATTCATTAATCAACTTCCACCTCATTAATAGTTCAGATCGCTTACTAAAAAGGATTTTATCAATATGTTTTATTCATGTCAAAGACCAAGTTTTTATATAGAATATCTATTAGAAATAGACACAAAATGTACTGTTAAATTATTTCTGTAAAATTTATTAGCCTTGATAATAATTAACGGTTTATTGCAAATTTCAACGCTTCTTTAATTTATTCAACTGTGACCAAATTGTGACCAAAATGTGACCGAATCTAACGGAATCGAAAGTAATAGAACGGAATTGCCAGAATTTTAGATGTGTAGTAAGTTGTTATACTATAAACAATTACAGTCGTAACAGACACAATTGGGATTGACGCTTCCTGAATAATCACCACCCAAGATTTATGCATCGGGACAGGTAGGTCTGTAGTGCCGACCTTTTTACATGACCCATTGAATTTACTGGCTTAGCAGCTTGCCTACCCTTCGAATTGCGAAGGTCGAGTTAGCTGGGAAGATGTAGACTTTATCAGAGGTAT
>CAZPUD010000431.1:0-2591 GCA_964589115.1 uncultured candidatus Brocadiaceae bacterium
GGAAGCATTGACCTTGCAAGAGGCCCGTCTCCTTTTCCTTCCTCACCGTGACAGGCGCTGCAATATTTCTTATAAGTGTTTTGCCCCTGCTCTGTAACCTCCGTCGGTATATCGATTGCTTTAGCAGTCGTTGGAGCAATATTCAAAAGCAATCCTGCACTCACTACCGCTGTAGCACCCAATAAACCAATCTTGTCCAATAAAACCTTAGGTTTCATGTCTGCCTATCCTCCTTTCCAATTGCATTTTTATAAACCTAATTAAATGCTTTAACAATTTATAACTCCTTATTACACTTTAATCCTGATAAACAAATTCTATATTCGTAGTTTCTTTCGGATGTATCGTTACCTCCTTTTCTATATTTCCCAACTCTTCATGCCATACCTGGAGTTGATACGTACCAGGTGGAATATCACAAATCTCAAAATATCCATTCCTATCCGTTATATCAAAATACGGATGGTCAAGAATAACAATCCATGCATACGATTTCTTATGAATATCACAGGACAGTTTAATAATTTCAGGTTGATCAAATCTTTTCGATATTCTCTGCTTGTATGTTGTACCAAGATTAAATGGTTGATTCCTGATCGACCGGGTATGAACATTATGCATCTCTTCATCACCATTTAAGATATCAATGGTAGTTCCCATGAGGATCGCTGTTACGTGAGGAATGAAGGTATTTCTCTGCTGATCTATGATAGGTCTTATGTCCGGTATTACCCTTTTTTTACCTTTGGTGATATTTGTGATCGAGACAACGGCATTTTTCAATCCATGATTGATCTTGTTGAAGATGAGCTTCTCAGAAGGAGTTTCCGATGCACCGGGCAGCTCCCAAGCACCATGGAGGTCTAATGACATTGCTGCCAAAGCACCCAAATATTTTACATTTCCAACAACGATACCGCCTTCAGTAACTTCTATCTCAGTATAAGCCTTTTCTGCAAATATATCTCTTGAAGATATGATATTCCAACCTAAAAGTCCAACCAGAATGTTAAGAAAAAATAAGTATCTCATTAAATTTATTGTATTTTTATAATTCAAATAATAATAACCTAAGCACAATAAACAAAAATCATTCCTACTTAACTGCAAAAGCCAAAAAACTTAAAATATCTTCTAAGTAGTGAATTTTAATAATACTTAAATATTAATAAGTCCTTATATTCTTATTTCAAATATCGTATTTGGTATAGAATGGATTTCACAAATGAAATAGTGGTTTCATATTTAATTTTTAATTTCATTTACCAGTTAAGATCACGATGTAATGGGTTGTTTATTACAGGGAAAGTCCCTTTATCTTTATTCCTTCCATCTGTAAAAGTGAGATAACTGTACTTTCCGTAATGAGGAATCTTTGGTCCAGAATTTTTAATTGCATTGGAACTTAAACCAAAAAACAATACGATACCCTTTTTTGTATTTTTTGGATTTTTAATACATACAAGAAGGGCATCACCTTTATTGTTATATGTTGTATTACTTACAGTAAAAGTACTTCCTTCAATGGAGAAATTTTCCGGTAGGTTTTTTAGAAGCATGCCCGCTAGCTTATTTTCTAACGGCCCTCCTAAAATAAACAAACTTTTTTTAGCTAACTCAGTTTCGGTGATTTCATTATCTGCCTTTATAACACCCCCGCTTTCTGTAAAAAGTCCGGCAAACTCTTTATAAGACGCTTGCGAAGAATTACCACCAGTCGGGTATACAATAATCTTATCATTATCTCCCAATACCAGATCTATCGTCGGCGGAATTTCTTCTGTATGGAGGCGTCTGAATATATCATATTGAGGGTCTATTGAAATGCTTGTAGGTTGAGACTTTGTATGGATAGAAATTATATTAGACATCTCCCGGATTTCTGCAGTTGTATGAAAATTCCCATCGGACAGTTCTAAATGAACTGGTATGGAAAGACGATATGGTTTATCTCTTTGAAGAATTTCTATCATTATAGTCCAGCCATCATCAGTTTTTTCTGTCTCTGTTTTACCCAATTCAATAAATGGAGCACCTTCCTGATTAATCCACTGTTCAAAGAACCAGGCCATATCTATTTTATTGATATCTTCAAATACATACTGAATATCTTTCCAACCGGCCTGTTGCCAGATATTATCCGCGTAAAATTTCCTTAGTGATTGGTAAAAGAGCTTATCCCCAACCATTCGCCTTAGCATGTGAAATACCATCGCCGTCTTTCCGTATCCAACAGCCTGGGTTGCCCTATCAACTCTGCCAGTAAACTCTTTTAAAGGAAAATCGTTCTGTTCTGTTACATAATTCGTATACTTTCTACAAAGGTCTTTACGATATTCAATCGCCGAACTAACATCTATGAGTTCTTTATAATAATAATCTGCCATATAACTGGTTAATCCCTCGCACCAGTTTCCCTGAGAATCATCCACAAAGACAGAATTACCCCACCAGTTATGTAAGATCTCGTGTCCCAGTGAGGTTTCAACAATAAAAGGTAGCTTTACAACTGCACTTCCAAGAAGGGTGAATGAGGGCATACCATATCCCGTTTGAAAAAAGTTTTCAACAATGGCAAATTTTCCATATGG
>CAZPUD010000432.1:0-2551 GCA_964589115.1 uncultured candidatus Brocadiaceae bacterium
TCATGCAAAAGAAAGAATTAAAACAACTGGAAACCCTTCTTTTAGACAAAAAAAATGTCTTGCTAAGAGAAGTTGAAGAACGTTTTAAAAAATACCGGGACAATAACAATGGAAAACTAACGGATATTGCCGAGATTGCATCAAGTGTCCTGGACGGGGAACTGGAGATGCTGCTTACAGAAGAGGATGTAAAAGAACTAAAGCAAATTGACGATGCTTTAGCACGAATACGAACAGGCCATTATGGAACTTGTGAACAGTGCGGACGCCCAATAAAAAAAGCACGATTAAAGGCCATCCCCTTTACTACATTATGCGTAAGCTGCAAAGAGGAAGAGGAAAAGGAATGGGGAGAGAGGGCATCCCAGCCAACATATAATTTCGAAGAAATCATAGGCAACTCAGAAAATATTGAGGGAGAAGAGATAGATAAGAAATACCTGAGAAGCAAGATTATCGAATTGGAATTCGACGATACCAAAAACTAGTATTGAAACCACAGATTTCACAGATGACACAGATATAAAATAGAAAATACGAATATCGAAATTCGAAACAAATCCTAAATTCTAATGTTTAAATGACCAAAACACACGGGAACCACAGATTACACAGATTTCACAGATAAAAAAATACTTTCTATGTCAATCGAAAAGGTTTTTGTCATTGAGATTTTGTTTTTTCAAATTTGTTTCGGATTTCGTATTTCGGATTTCGAATTTAGCAAAACCGACAACAAAGGATCGGCGCTGCAATTTATAATTTTAAGTTTTTCTTTGCGTCCTTCGCGCCTTTGTGGTGAATCTACCTGTGAAATTGAAATTTCTACACATATACCTAGCACGCCATGCAGAATCAGTCCAACCTGACACTCGTTGAATCTTTTCTGAACACGTGCAAAAGATTACCTGGAAAAACAGCCGTTATCGACCAAAACGGGGCTGTTACTTTTGATAACCTTCTCCAAGAAGCTCTAAGACGTGCAGGACAAATATTATCAAGGGACACGGGTGAACACATTGGAATCCTGCTCCCTAATTGCAAGGAATTTGTAACAGCATTCTATGGAATCCTTATGGCAGGAAGAGTGCCGGTTCCGTTGAATTTTTTACTCTCACCAGCACAGTTATCCTACATAATTCAAGACGCGGATATAAATACCGTCTTCACCAATAATCAGCTTAAACTACATTTAGGAAACCAAATTAAACATATCTTCTCCATAGAAGAAAACCCTTATCCGCCGATTGAAAAAACAAAGATCAAACAAACAGACCCGGAAGAATCTGCTGCACTTTTATACACATCCGGCACGGAGTCTAATCCAAAGGGGGTTTTGTTAACCCATAAAAATTTTTTAAGCAATATGGAAGAATGCATAAGTGCCTTCCAGTTTACAGAAAAGGATATGCCGCTGGGTATGCTCCCGCTCTTCCATACATATGCCCTGACCACCACCATGATATTTACAATCTGTGCAGGCGCTTCCACAGTATATCTTGCCCGTTTTTCTGCTCAAAAAGTTTTGGACCTGATTGAACAGTACAAGATTACATCATTATTTACTATTCCATCCATGTACAGGATAATCCAGCGATCTGCCAAATCAAGGAAACATGATTTAAGTTCATTGAGGCTGTGTGCATCGGGGGGCGAACATCTGCCGGTTGAATTACTGAAAGAATTAGGCAAGACATTTCCGGTTCCGGTAATGGAGGGATATGGGTTAACTGAGGCAACGGCTATCGTTTCCGCAAACCATCCCGGAAAGTTTAAACCGGGTAGTATAGGGCGTCCATTACGTAATCTGGAAGTAAAAATCGCAGATGATAACGGCAGGTCTCAACCTGTCAATACCATAGGGGAGATATGGGTGAAAGGTCCCAGTGTAATGAAAGGATATTATAAACTTCCTGAAAAAACGGCAGAAACAATCACTCCTGACGGCTGGCTCAAAACAGGAGACTACGGCAAACTCGATGAAGATGGATTTCTGTGGATCACAGGAAGGAAAAAAGAGTTAATTATTATCAGTGGAGAAAATGTATCTCCTATAGAGATTGAACATGTTATAAGTGAAAATAAAAAGGTCTTTGAGGTCGCCGTCATAGGCGTGGCAGACGAGGTTCGGGGTGAGGTTCCCAGGGCGTTTATCGTTTTACATGAAAATACCACATGCAGTGAAGAGGAAATAAAGAATTTTTGTACGCAAAGACTGCCGCACTATAAGGTTCCTAAATACATCGAATTCCTCGATGAATTGCCACACGGCCCTACAGGGAAGGTTTTGAAAAGGGAGTTGAGGGGATAAATGGGATTTACGATTTGAGATTTACGATTTGAGATTTAAAAATCGCAAATCTAAAATCGTAAATTTTTGCCGAAAATGTTAAAAATAGGTTTTAAGATAATATGTCTCTACCATCCTTTTTACCACTTTTAATTACAGGCGTAACGGGCGTGCCGGGTTATAGTGCCTTTAAGTTTTTTCACTCAAAATACCCGAATCACGTTATTGGTATTCGCCCCGTCCGATACTGGCCACTGCGGG
>CAZPUD010000433.1:0-2516 GCA_964589115.1 uncultured candidatus Brocadiaceae bacterium
GCGGCTACACAGGGTACCATTCAACTGGCATTGAGAAATTTTTCAGATATCGAAGGCGTAATTACAAAAGGGGCTACCATACCGGCCTTACTTGCCTCTTGCCGGTCGGTAAGGGAGACAATCGAAAAAGGGACTGATACTTCAAAAATAGACCCGCCAGGACCATCAATTGTATCAGTACAACTAATTAAAGGAAGCTGTGTGACAGAATTAAATTTTGAAAAAGGAGGTGAATAAATCCAATGGTTATTTCTAGAATAGCAAAATGGCGTAACGGGGCTTCTTTTCTCATGATACTGGTTTTCTACCTTGTCTTTTTCACTCCATGCCGGGCGGCCAGTCCTGCAAGGGTAAAGGTCAATGTGACAGAACCCAAAAAAATTATGGTACCTGTATGGAAATCAACGATTATCGAAACCCAAAAGCCTGTAAAACGGGTTTCCCTGGCTGCACCTGAAGTAGCTGACGTTACAGTACTTTCACCACAACAGGTCTACGTTACAGGAAAAGTTCCTGGAATAACCAATCTCACCTTATGGAATGAATCCGATAAGCCCTTTGCCATCTTCGATCTTGAGGTATTACCTGATATTAACCGGCTGAAAGAAAAGTTGCATGAGATGTTTCCAGAAGAAGAGAATATACGTGTAACAACCACCCATGACAGCATCACCCTTTCGGGAATTGTTTCCAGCACAACAAATCTCTCTCAGGTACTCGAACTTGCACAAGCGTACGCCTCTGTAAGTAAAGAAGGTAAAGCCCGGGTGTATAATTTTCTTGAGGTAGGCGGGGTCCACCAGGTAATGCTTGAAGTCCGTGTATCTGAAATGTCCCGTACCCTTATTAAAAGATTGGGCGTCAATTTTAATTTCCTAAGCGATAGCGGAAGGCAATTTGGGGTATCGCTCCTCGATAACCTTGCAAGGGTAGCACCAGGGGCTTCTGCGGGAGGTGCGCTAGGAACATCAGACAATATCAATTTAATTTTCCGTTTTCTATCAGGGGGTGCAACCTGGACAATGTTTATCGATGCCTTGAAGGAAAATGGTTTAATAAAAATCCTGGCAGAACCTTCTCTTCTCGCCTTAAGCGGAAAAACGGCCTATTTCCTTGCCGGAGGTGAATTCCCGGTCCCCGTTCCCCAGTCGGGAGCAGGAGGAGGTATTCCAACCATTACCATTCAATATAAACCTTTTGGTGTGGCACTGAATTTCACCCCTACTGTATTAAGCAATAAGAAAATTAACATGCAGGTGGCTCCGGAGGTATCTGAGTTAGACTTTGCTAACGCCATTTCCCTTGAAGGATTCACCATACCAGCCTTAACCACCAGACGTGTATCAACTGAAATTGAATTGGCCGAAGGACAAAGTTTTGCAATTGCAGGTCTCCTCAATGATGAGGTTCGCCAAACAGTGCGGAAATATCCACTTTTAGGTGATATTCCCATTATCGGTGCACTTTTCAGAAGCAGCGATTTCCAAAAAAATGAGACCGAACTGGTCATTATCGTTACCCCGCACCTCGTAAAGCCTGTTGATATGGCAAAACAAACACTACCCACAGACCAATATGTCGAGCCAAATGATTTTGAATTTTATCTTTTGGGGAGGATGGAAGGACTGGGAAAAGGGAAAATTTCATCTTCGGGCACCATAACTTCAGCTTCAGTATTAAATAAGGACGGCGGGTTAGAAGGAGATTTTGGACATATAAAACCATAGTGCAGGCTGGGCTGGTTCAATCGTCTACGATTGAACCAAAACGTTTGGCACGTTTTCCCAAGCCTGACATCAATCAAAAACACATACACAAATTATAAACGTGTGGTTCAATCTACAAGATTGAACCAACTTTAGAGAAATTTACGGTTCCTGGTTTCCGTTTCCCGGACCACGGATCACGGGTCACGGACCACGGATTATAAGCCACGGCTCTTGTTATATCCGTGTAAATCCGCGGCAAACAATTATGTGATTTAGAACGGTAATAAGATGGTTACACATAGGAGACGATGTATGTTACAAAAAAGATTAATTCTACTAGGATTCATAATCATGATTGCCTCTTTGGCAGGCTGTGCAGTAAGCCGATTGGAAAAGGATTATGGGCAATCAGTCAGGCTTACGAAGTCCAACCAGATATTGCATCCTGAAGCGACGTTGAACCTGGAACCAGTATACGGCTTCGATGGCTATGCTGCCGGGGCAACGATAGAAAAATATCGAAAGAACTTCGAGAAACGTGACGTAGGGCCTGTTTTTATCCTGGGCACCATTGGAAGATAAGTAGCACAAGTTAAGTAGTGAATAATAGATAAGTGGATATTAGCTATCCAAACATATAACCATTTAACTATTCACTAACTACTACACTGTCAACATTATTTGTAACGGTATGTGAATAACCAAAAGAGGTATAGCATGTCATTGCGAGGGTCTTTTCCGAAGCAATCTCCTAGAGTTTGGAGTTTGAACTCGAAACTCTAAACTAGAAACTAGAAACTCTAAATA
>CAZPUD010000434.1:0-2501 GCA_964589115.1 uncultured candidatus Brocadiaceae bacterium
TTTTGGTTTATTCCAGGCATATGAAACATGCTAAACGTTTCGGTTCAATCGTGGATGATTGAACCAACTCTGAAACTTTGAAATTACTAAACGTTAAATTAAATAAACACCTTTGGTTTTATCTGTTGGATACTGTACTACCACAGCAGGATTTTTTACCGGAATTATTTTTCTATATTGACAAAAAAGAGAAGAATGTGTCTAATAGCGAAAATGCCTTGGGATTGTCAAAAAAGTCCGTAAATCATACAAAAGGTAGGGGCTGAAAATCTTCATCCCCTACATTCTTAAGCCCCTACATACGGTACGTTCATAAAACTTTTTGGACAACCCCCATGGTTAAACTGATATAATAATCGAGAACTATGTAAAAACGATAAGGAGGCTGGTCTTATGGAATATAAATTCTTAATCGATACGTATGAGACCGAACGTCTTAAGACACTGAGCGCCTGGAGTATGTTTAAAGATGAAGACCTTCGTGTACGCCCGCGCCATGATGACAGGCGCGGCAGGAATGCCCTTGAGCACATGGTTCATCAATGTATAAGTGAGAATCTCTGGTTTCGCAACATGTTGGGGATAGACGTCGGCGCACCGCCTTTACCAGCAGAAGAAACCCGTTTGGAATTTATCAAACGTTATGCTGAAGATTCGGGGAAACGCCTTGCAGCTTTACAAAAGACTGAGAAATCATGGTGGGAAGAAATCGTGCCGTTCTTCGACGTTAAGCGCTCACGGGCATGGGTCATGACCAGGAGAATTGCACACACCGCACACCATCGTGGACAATTAACAATAATGCTGCGTATGCTGGGACGGCAAATTTACAGCACTTACGGTCCTTCAGCAGATACCGGAGGCTTAATGATACATAATGCACCAACCATATATCCTTATCCCAGTGTGGAAGCCCTCATTGAAGGGGAATCCACAGGCAGGGCAAAGTCGCCGCTACCGGGAACAGGTGATAAACCATGTACGGAAAGGCCCGATGCTTAATAGTATCTTCCAAAAATAATACAGATAGAGAGTCCTTTCTGTCATCTGTGCCATCTGCGAAATCTGTGGTTTCAATTTTTGAATTTTGGACATTTGAATTTATTTCGGATTTCGTGCTTCGGATTTTGACTTTTCTAACTCGTTATGGTCAGGTTTTTGAATTTATAGGGTTTATTGCGTTTACAGGGTTAGTTAATAATCTTGATAAACACCCCGGCCTTCAAGGTATTGATATACTGGTTTTTTAACCGGGCGCTCTCTTCCCGGTAGAGTCTCTTGTAAATCTCTTCCTGTACCTCTGCAAATTCCAGTATTTTCTCAGGTCTGATGAGTTCCACTTTAAAGATATGGTATCCAATGGGTGATTCAACGATATCGCTGCACTCATTATCCTTTAAGTTGTAAACAACATCGCGAAGGTCTTTCCTCAATTCATTAACCTCTTCGAAGCTCCACAAGCCACCATTCTCTGCATTCGGCCCTTCAGAATATTGCCTGGCGAGGGCTGAAAAATCATCACCACTTTTCAAACGTTTCATAACCTGCTTTGCTGCAGAATACGTCTCTTCTCTGTCACCCTTATGGGCAGAAAATTTAATCATTATATGCCGTATCTTCACCTCTTTTTTTTGACGAAATTCATCAATATTCTCATAATAATACTGCCTCATTAATTTAGGCTGTATTTTAATTTTGTTATAGACATTATCCCTCATAATCTTATCGATCATGATATCTTCTCTCAGTTCATTTTTCTTTTCAATGGGATTTATGCCCTGCGATTCGGCAATTTCATAATATTTTGATAAAGAACCTACATCTTTAACCGCACCTTTCACAAAAGAATCAAGGCTCTTTTCTACCTCCTTCATCACCATCATATCTGTACCAAATATTCGATTTGCTTCTTTAACCAAAACCTTTCTGTTAATAAGTTCATCAAGGGTATTCTTCAATATTTCTTCAATCTTAGCAATCATCTCCTGATCACTGTATCTTTCCTGCGCCTCTTTAATAGCGACAGCACCCCGTTTAATTACTTCTTTGTATGTAATAATCTCATCGTCCACAATAGCCTTTATGGAGTTAACGCTGCTATTTCTGTTTAAATCATTATCTGTGCCATATGAAAGAGAAGAAGCTATAAATATAATAAATAAGGATATTACGTTATATTTTACTCGCATTTTTACTTATGTCCTTTAATAAAAGATGCAGAAAATATTTAAGATATTCACATTCATTTTGTTAAGTTTCATCTTTAGAGTACTATAGGTCTCTGGTGTTCCATTGATCAAGCTGTTTTTGCTAGATTTTAATTGATTTTTTCAGAAAATCCACAAGCTTTTTTCATACTTTTGTATTTTATGATTTTTCCTGATTTTACCAGTGTTTTTATGGTATTCAAGAAATTTTATCTTTATTACCCTTGATTTTAAAAATATTAAATGCTAAATATTTACAATCATATGTCTAAACGCATCATAATTTGTTCAGAT
>CAZPUD010000435.1:0-2489 GCA_964589115.1 uncultured candidatus Brocadiaceae bacterium
AGGAAACACTTAATTGGTAAACCTTGGCCTATGCTACTTGACCCTCAATGAGGTATAAAATGCACAAAAGGTTTAAGCCGTATATAGCTATAATTTTACTATCATCAACAATTATTTACTGCTTTGCTTTTCCCAAGGCAAAATATGTAAGTACGGACATCTTTTCTCACCTGGAAATACCATACAAAATTGATATGTGGATAGGAACTGACATAGAACAAGACTGGAAGTTAGAAGACGAGGAATATGGTTATATCAGTCAGGTTTTGGAACGAGAGTATATAAATGAAAAAAATAAAAATCTCTTTTTACTGCTTTTAAATGCCGGGAATTTTCATAATCCAAAGGTCTGCTGCAATGGTGCCGGATTTAAAGTAAAAGAATTGGAAGATACAGAATTTTGTGTATTAGATCGTACTTTTAAAGCTCATACTTTTTATGCAGAGAATGATACCGAAGGCTATTTATTAATATACTGGATGTGTATTGATAAAAAAATTATCGATTGGACTCAACAGAAAATAAAACAGCTATGGTATTCATTTCTCCATGAAAAGAGTTCAGGATTGATGATTCGCCTCGACATACCAAGTAGTGAAGACAACATAAAGGATGCATTGGTATTAGCAAAAGAGTTCATTTCTGGTTTAAGTAAAGTGCTGGGAACTGAAGAGGTAAAATATCTTTTTGGGACTCCAAAAACTAAACAATTATCTTCTAAAAAAACAAGTTCAGATAATCTTATAAATTTCGGTTTTTGTTTTTCGGATAAATAAAGATATATGTCTATGTATACTACTGTGGAGATATACGCTTCTATACTATAGCCGGATGTGGTATTGGAATGATAAACTTCCCGCCGCGATATCGATACTCCTCCTGCTGCTTCATAATCTCATTTGATAAATTCCATGCCAGGAGCAGCACATAATCGGGCATCTCTTCCAGGATCTTTGTCGTTGAAAAAATTGGTAAATGATTGCCGCTCATGTACCGCCCATGTTTAAATCTATTTATATCAACCACATAATCGAGAATCCTCTTGTCGATTCCACAATAGTTTAATAGTGTTGTTGCTTTAGAAGCCGCTCCATAAGCAGCAATCTTCTTTCCTTTTTGCTTGATATCCCACAAGAGACCCGATAACGAATCCTTTATCTCTTGTACAGCATTAGCAAAAGAACGATAGTAATTAATAGTATTTATCCCCTTATATTCTTCTTCCTTCAATAGTGAACTAATATATTCGCTTTCTGACTCATTATGACCAACATAGAGGCGAAGCGATCCTCCATGTACAGGGAAACGTTTTATTTCATGAATAAAAAGGGAATGTCTTTTCAATAAATTATTTAACGCCGTAACAGAAAAATAAGAGAAACGGTGATGATAGATGGTATCAAATTGACAATAATCTACAAGATCAACAATATAGGGTACCTCTAAAACAGCAACACCATTTCTATCTAAAAGAATTGAAATACCTTCGACAAATCCATTCAAATCCGGTACTTCAGTTAAAATATTGTTAGCCAGAAAGACATCAGCTAAAACCCCCTCTTCTTTTCGCAGTTGAAGGGCGAGATTTTTATCAAAGAATGTGCTAAGCGTAAGAATACCGGCTTTCTGTGCCATTTTGACCGGCCCTATGGACGGATCGATACCAATAACCGGAACCCCCCTTTTTAAAAAATGTTTAAGCATAGAACCGTCATTACTTGCTGCTTCAATAACTAAACTGTTAGAGTTTAAATTTCTTGACTTAATCAATGCCTTTGCACTTTCCTCATGGTGCTGCATAATGGTCTTGGATATGGAAGAATAATAAAGATAATCTTTGC
Organism: uncultured candidatus Brocadiaceae bacterium; assembly: GCA_964589115.1. GTDB lineage: Bacteria > Planctomycetota > Brocadiia > Brocadiales > Brocadiaceae > JBDIVL01. The sequence continues at coordinate 1,842 of CAZPUD010000435.1, forward strand.
CAAAGAGAATTTCCGGAGACAGCGACTTTGTAAGTTGTACGAGAGTACAATCCGGGCAGAATACAAGATCAAGAGGTACTATTAATTCATGATCCTTTGATTGCTCTTCAGGGCTCAGTGTATTAGCTACCGGTATGTGACCAAGGGACAAAATTAAGTCGAGTCCCGTATATCCACAGGATCGGCATACTAATTTTGTTTGCTTCATAGTTTATTATCTCCATATTCTGAAGCCGGAATGATGTTCAGCTTTCATCACTCTTGTTAATCAACAGCCAACTGCGCGAGTTGGGCTATTTTTCTGTGTATATCTTGTTTTTTCCACCGTAAGTTCTCGTCCAAAAGGTCATCACTTAATAATTTTTTGATATGGCTAATGCGCTTATATCTGGTCCCCTCGAATTCTTCTAATGTTAACCCGATCCTCCTGTAAGCGTAATATAATTGTTCAGCTCCCAAACGTGCATTCCATTTTGGTTTAAATTCAGGAAGTGTTTGCTTTATCTTGCTGCAATCCACACGATAACAACGTTTATCCGGCCCGGCACCTTCAGCAAATTCGATCTGGCATCCTGGAACTATTTCTTTTACAATATTTGCCAAATCCCTGATCTGATAATTTTCTTCATTTATACCAACATTAAATGC
>CAZPUD010000436.1:0-2475 GCA_964589115.1 uncultured candidatus Brocadiaceae bacterium
AATCTTCCACATTTCCCTTTTCAACCAATTTCTCAATACGGCAGCGAGATTCTGTTGATAGGGATAAAAACCGGGCACCGACGATCACTCTTTCTCCTTCTTCTTTGGCATTGGACCAAACCACATTGCCAAGCATGCGCACCTGTTCTTCTTTGCCCTTAAAAGGCAGCGTAAGGTCAATAATAACATAACTTCCCTGTGGCAATTTTTCCTTGGCCTCAAAAGAAATCCCATCCACACTTATATCATGTGAAATACTCACCCTTGCATCAATATTATCTTCAGGTATTTGTATGTAGCGGACAGGTATTTGTAAAGGAACTCGTGGAAAACGGCGCTGTTCTTTAATCCCCCGCTTCTCTGCTTCTATTACACCTTTTTGAGGATAGTAAAGACAAACCCGGTTCCGCCCGCATTTTTTTGCTATAAGTAAAGATTCATCTGCACGGTGGATTAGCTCTTCCTTGGTACCTATATCACCTTCTTCCAGGGTTGCCACGCCTGAGCTGACGGTCAACAGGATTTTATGTCTGGCAGTAACGAAAGAATGGCTCTGTATTGCCAGCCGCAGGCGTTCAATAAGGATCGCAGCCTGCTCAAGGCTTGTATCTGGAAGTAAAAGGGCAAACTCTTCTCCCCCATACCGTGCGACGATGTCCACTTCCCTTGTTGATTTACGGAGAAGATTAGCCATTTGTTGCAGCACAAGATCGCCGGACGGATGGCCCAAGGTATCATTAATTTGTTTAAAATTATCTATATCTATTAGGGCAAGTGACAGTGAGTGTCTGTACCGTTGTGCACGAAAATACTCGTGATCGAGAAGTTCATCAAAATGCCTTCGGTTATATAGACTTGTTAGATGATCTGTAACAGACATTTTTTGAGTATGTTTAAATAATTTGGCATTATATAGCGTTGATGCAAGCTGATAGGATATGAGCGAAAACACCTGCACATCCATGACGGTAAATGCCTTCTTCATCTGACTGCACAGGGAAACACTGCCAAGTGTTTCTCCACCCGCTACGAGGGGAAATGTAATATTAGAATTAAGCCCGGAATCTGTACGGAGAAAGGTCCCGGCACCAGGAGATGATGCGATATCATCTATCTGGCAAATCTGAATATCACGCCGGGTACAAGGACGGCCGACAAACATACTATGGAGCGTCAACAGGTTTTCGATACAGGCTTCAATAAAAGTTTGGGCAGGGCTTTCCCTGGAGAAAAGGAAGATATGCCATTTATTGTCAACTTCAACGAGAACAGCCATAACCGTGTATTCAAATAGCTGTGATATATTATTGTTGATAACACGGAGGATACGTGGCACTTCCATAACCGTACTCAACTCTGTACTAATAGTTCGCAGTACCAGGAGTTCTTTTGTCCGGCGGTCCATAACAATCTGTGAAGAAACATTCCCATTTGTTACTTCAGATTGTACCTGCTGAAGGAGTTCCCGGTTACGCTGCATCAAAATAAATTCATTCATGGCACGTTGAACTAATGATATCAGCGCTACCGTATCAGTAATAGGCCATGTTATGTAATCATAAACCCCGGCTAACAGAGCCTCTCTGGCCCTTTCGATCTGGGGATGAGAATTTACCATAATAATTCTGATATCTGTGGATTGTGAGGTTAATTTCCGCACAAAATCAATGCCATCCATATCCTGAAATTTTTCAGATATTAATGCGACAGCTATTTGGGATTGACATATAACTCTCAAAGCAGCCTGTCCTTCTGTGACGCTCATGACCTCGTATCCTTCCCTCTTAAAGAGATCGGCCAGAGTGGTATCAATCGGTGGTTCATTGCTTACGATAAGAATACCTGGAAAACTCATTTTGCATTTCCTTCATTGTTATGTTCCAGTTTTTCCTCAGCACTTTTTACCATAGGTGTCAATTCCCTGATAATAATATCCCCACTCATACTTACCAGCAGGCTGAAAAGTTCTGTAACCAGATTTTGGAGCGCCCTCATAGGTTCATGTTTCGGCAGATCACGGCAAACGTCTCCCAATTTCTCAAGCGATACGCCATTTACCGTCACGGTTACATGGGTCATAAATGGAAAAGCAAGAGATGTCCTGCGAACAGCGGTTGACATGAGTACCTGCAGGGTAATGCCACCAATAAAATATGCAACACGTCGCCAAATCTCATCTAAAAGCCCCGAATAAACCTCAATAACGTGCTCTATCGGAATATCGTGCTTCTTTATCTTTTTCGACATATCACTTTACTTTCCTTCTCTGGTATCGTAACTTCTGTACAGGTAACAAAATAACAATATTCTCACTCCTACATAGTCAATTTAATTTGTAACGATATGTGAATAACCAAAAGAGGTATAGCATGTCATTGCGAGGGTCTTTTCCGAAGCAATCTCTTAGAGTTTGGAGTTTAGAGTTTGAACTCGAAACTCTAAATAAAGGGATTGCTTCGGGGAAAAACGCCCTCG
>CAZPUD010000437.1:0-2470 GCA_964589115.1 uncultured candidatus Brocadiaceae bacterium
CTATGCTGCATAACCGCCGATGAGCTTTCCGTTATACGTAACAGGAATGAGCAGTATGGAAAAGTTTGAACTGATAGATGACGATTGGTATGCGATAGAGATCGCGAAGAATGTTGCTCGCCGTTTTCTTAAAAGTCCACACATTACACCTCAACAGGTGATTGGCTTAGGGAACGCACTGTATGCACTTGAACGTCTGCCACTTGTTACACCCGGTTCGTTTTGTGAATTTGGTATTGTCTATCGTGCAGGCACAGAAGAGTCCGTGAGATGCGGTATATCGATTTCAGGATATCAGAGTCTGAATTCGAGATTTTAAAAGGTGGCAGTGTTTACGATAAGGCCGTTGGTGGCGACAGCTTTTCAGAGCCTGGATGGGTAGTTGAAGTTGGTGGTTACAGAAATGCCGAATGTGAGTTGCATCAGCTTGAAGATTATATTGTAGAATATCTGAATCTTGACGCTGAAATAACTGTCAGTGATGAATCAGAAATCGAGTATGAATAATCCACATAACAACCGCATCAACTTGGACTGTCAATTCCGCTGAGATCCATTGACAGCCGGTTATGCAAAGCATTAAGAGCAACGAATTATGCAAGCGTTAACGCCAGAAATGTTCGCAATAGTCCTTCCGATGGCTGTCAAGTGGGTTGAAGATCGCCAGAGGTTCATCTTTCAACATGGTCAGAAGCTGTCTTCAGCAGAACAGGATGATGCTCATCTTGCAGGGGTACAGCAGTATGCTAACGACATGGTGCAGTTGGTCACGCCACAGACCGCCGGTTTGACATTATGCCACGGTATTTTCATAAGGCTCGACTGCCAAGGTGATCGCCGATTGCTGGTCCATGAATTTGTTCACACCTCACAGTACGAGCGGCTCGGGAGTATTGAAGCATTTCTCCGACAATACTTGCACGAGTGCATCACGTTTGGCTACCCGCAAGCACCGATGGAGCAGGAAGCTATTCAAACGGCTCAACGGATATGCTCTTAACCAAGCGGTGTACTGAACAGCCGCATAGGCTCTCGTGAGTGGATATGCCCGGTGTATCGGATGCTGGATTAGCGGCCAGGCATGTGTGGGGGGGAAGGGCTGGATCGAAATGGTTTGATAAAGAATCGATAATCGGGTAGTAAGCGTGACACTATCCTACGTTAAATATTCGGGTGTTTGTTGCTTTAGAGCCTTGGGATTGATTATGATAGACAATGTCCGCCTTATACTTTCCTGGATTGACGAATGCAGGTCTAAAATAAGCTGGGCAAGGGCAGTCCGACGCTTTCTATTATCAATTTGCCTCACTGCCATAGATAACGCCTTTCTGCTTCCAACAAACACACACAGCTTTTTAGCCCTTGTCAGACCCGTATAAATCACATTTCGAAAAAGTATTCGGAAATATCTTCATCAATAATATATATCGTAAAGATTCCAATCTTGAGATTTGATATAATCCTGGATAGCTTTACGCTGCGTCAGCAGGCTTTCGCCTTTGGAAGCTTGCTCTTTTGAAGAAACCCTTATATATCCTGCTGCTATTTTCTGCATATCGGTGATTCCTTTCTATGAAATCGAATTTTTATATAATGATTTATGATCTGGATGAACTAAAAGGTCATCTGGAACATCATTCATGAAATCATATTTATCTACTATAGGTTTAATATCTTTTCCGATATCACTTAAGCAATGATAAAATAAAATGGCCTTTTCAGTATGTGTCAATTTAGCACTAAGAAGATTCATATAAAATTTTTTATTATCAATATCGCTATCATTAATATACTTTACAATATAATAGAAATTGCTAAAATAATTTCCAAAATCCCTACAATATTCTTTATAGGCTTGAATATACGACTCACTTAGCATTAATCTGTCATTTAAATTGGTCTTGATCTTCTCAAAATTGTCTCTGATTCTCTTATGAAAACTATTGAAAGAACTACTTCCTCCAATTCTACCTATAAGCTCATTATGCAATTTAATAAGCTGGACAAAAGTATTTTCAAAACTTTGCAATTTCAATGTCTTATTCTGCATTTCTAATTGTTGCTTTTGTCCTTTAATTTCCTCTCGTGTCGATTCTAATTCACGGCGCTGCATTCTAAGCTCTGAACTTTGCAAGATAATTGTGCAAATAACACCAGCAAAAGCAAGACCTGAGAATAAAGTATTGATTACTTCATATATACCAACAGAAAAACTTATACTGTCTGCCGGACTTGCTTTTGGAAGTATTTTTACAATCCAAAGAGCTGAAAACCAAAGAATAAATACAAATACACCGATACCAATAAAATAAGGCCATAATCTCATAGAATCACTTTGATCAATTCCCTTTCCTGATTCCAATTGAGACATCTAATTTTCCTCCTTTTCATAAACGGTATTATTCTTTTGCCCTTTTAAAGGCTTCAAGTGCCTATTATTACCATAAGCTATTTCATTGGGAATTCCATC
>CAZPUD010000438.1:0-2468 GCA_964589115.1 uncultured candidatus Brocadiaceae bacterium
GTTTTATGTTGCCGATCACGCTTTCGATTACACATAGCGCCGTTATCCACATAAACTCGTGGATTCAGGTTATAAACCTGAACCCGCCAAGGGAATCAAAAGATTTGTTTTATAATTTTTTCTTTCTTCGTACCCTTCGTGTTCTCCGTGGTGTTAAAAATGCCTTTTTATCACAAAATTTATAAAGAAATAAGGATGGATGTTCTTAAAGTAATACTATGAGCAATCGGAGAATTATTATATTAGCCGAAGGAAGGCTTGATGTCTTTGGTGCAAAAACTGCTGTCAGTGTTATTCGTTATCGCCGGGAAGAAGTTATTGCAGTCATAGATCGTTTCAACGCAGGGAAAGATCTTGATTCAATTATTGGTGTTGGCAAGGGTATTCCGATTGTCAGGGATATTGAGGAAGCAATGAGCCTGAAACCTACAGTACTCCTTATCGGTATTGCACCACCTGGCGGTGCATTACCAGTTGAATGGCATAAATGTATTACAGATGCCATAAGACACGGGCTTCATATCATAAGCGGTCTTCACTGCCATTTGAGTGATAACCATGAATTCTCCGGGCTGGCACGTGACCATAACGTGGAGATCTTTGACGTCCGGAAGTCCCCTGAAAGCATCTCGATTGGTACAGGAAGAGCAAAGGAAACAAAAACCCTGCGTATTCTTACAGTAGGCTCGGATTGTAATATAGGCAAAATGGTAACATCCCTTGAAATCGCACGCGCTGCCGGTAAAAGAGGTATTAGTGCCTGCTTTGTGGCAACGGGGCAAACAGGGATTATGATAGAGGGCAGCGGGATCGCTGTAGACCACATCATTTCTGATTTTATTTCAGGTGCAGCTGAGAAATTGGTTCTTGACCGTGCACAGTATAAGCTCTTAAGCATAGAGGGTCAGGGCTCTATTATACATCCTGCATATTCCGGTGTTACCCTTGGTTTGTTACATGGTTCAGCGCCGCAAGGCCTTATCTTATGTCATCAACCCCTTCGGAAGACACTTCGTCACTTCACGGATTTTCCTGTTTTACCACTTCCTTATCTGATTGAACTCTATGAGAAACTGGCGCAGCCTGTTCAACATTGTAAAGTACTTGGTATTTCACTTAATTGCTTTGGGATGTCAGATGATGATGCATTGCAGGAAATCCAAAAGGTAGAAAAAGAAATAAAACTTCCCGCTACCGATCCCATCAAATTTGGTGTAGAAAAATTTATTGACGTTATTTCCCCTCTCATACCATGAAACTCTCTTTTTATCCCCTGGATTTAAAACTAAGACATACCTTTAGGATAGCCAGGAATACCCATGATATTCAGAGCAATATGGTAATTTCGTTAAATGATGAAAGTGGAATTTCCGGATTCGGAGAGGCTGCCCCTTCAAGTTTTTTTGGAGAAGATACCAGCAGCATTGCTAATGTATTCACTAAGGCCGCAGATCTCTTAAAAGATGCGGATCCCTTTCAGATAGAGGACATTACCTTTCATTTAGCAAAGAGATTTCCCAAAGATGCTGCCGCACGCGCTGCAATTGATATGGCACTTCATGATATAACGAGTAAGAGACTGAATGTACCGCTTTACAAGCTTTTGGGTTTAAAGCGGGATCATGCGAAGGTAACTTCGTTTACCATAGGAATCGATACTTTGGAAAAGATGTGTGAGAAGGTGGAAGAAGCGAAGGACTTCCCTATATTAAAAATAAAGGTAGGGATAAAGAATGATATCGAGATATTAAAAGAACTGCGCAGGATTACCCATGCAGTCTTTCGTGTCGATGCGAATACAGGATGGACGGCAGATGAAGCAGTAAAAAAGTTCCGTAGTATGGAAGATCTTGGAGTCGAACTCGTCGAACAGCCATTCCCGGTCGGTAATATTGACGCACTTAAGAAGATAAAACATCAGGTAAGAATCCCCGTCTTCGTTGATGAAGATGTAAAAAATTCACTGGATATACCGGAGTTGTCAAAAGTAGTGGATGGCATCAATATCAAATTGATGAAGTGCGGTGGGATTCGTGAGGCCATCCGGATGATTCATACTGCCCGCGCACATGACCTTAAAATCATGATCGGTTGTAATATTGAAAGTTCATTATCTATCACTGCGGCTGCACATCTAACTCCCCTCGTTGATTATGTCGACCTTGACGGACACCTCCTCATCACAAACGACCCTTACAAGGGATTAACGATCAATAAAGGGAGATTAACATTACCGGAGGATGACGGGCTAGGAGTACGGGAACGTTGCAATGTATCGTAAATGAGTGAATAGTAGTTAGTGAATAGTTGATAGTGAATAGTGGATAGTAATGTCTTAAAATTTACTTTTTAACATTTTTAGCAAAAATATTGGAGTTTCGAGTTTGGTGTTTAGAGTTTCGGGTTCAAACTCCAAACTCCAAACTCCAAACTCTAAGAGATTGCTTCGGAAAAGACCCTCGCAATGA
>CAZPUD010000439.1:0-2463 GCA_964589115.1 uncultured candidatus Brocadiaceae bacterium
CAATGACAGATACTATATAATCTATTATTAACAATTATGTTGACAGTGTACTACTACATAGCAGCATGATTTGTAACGGTATGAGGATGCCAAAGAGGTATAGCATGTCATTGCGAGGGTCTTTTCCGAAGCAATCCCCTGAATACCTCAAAAAGGATTAATTCGTGGGAAAAACGCCCTTGCAATGACAGATACTATAAGCTCCGTCAGTAGCGACCTGTTTACTTTGGAATCTCTGCATTTCCAGGAAAACCTGCTATATGACATTTTGTTTTGAGACCGCTATATATTCTCCCACAAGATATCTGAATTTTTCTAAAGACTAAATTGTTACAAAATATTCAACATGAACAAGACACTTCACATTTTACTTCTTGAAGATATTCCTACTGATACGGAACTTATCGAACGTGAACTAGAAAAAGGAGGCCTTTTATTTGTTTTAAAGCAGGTAAAGACTGAAAAGGCTTTTCGGGATGCCCTGAAAGAATTCAAACCGGATATTATTCTGGCAGATTACAAACTTCCTTCGTTCGATGGCATCTCTGCCTTACGAATGGCAGAGAAGGAATGCCCTGGCATCCCTTTTATTTTTGTCTCAGGCTACAGGGGTGAAGAACTGGCCGTAGAGACATTGAAAAGCGGTGCCAAAGATTATGTAATGAAGGATAATTTATCAAGGCTTGTACCTTCAATTCACCGTGCGCTGGGCGAGCGTGAAGAGCAGATAAAACGCAGACAGGCTGAAGAATCATTACGAAAAAGCGAAGCCAGATTAGCTAATGCACAACGCATTGCTCATATAGGAAACTGGGAATGGGATATTATTAAGGATGAAGCGTATGGGTCTGATGAGGTTTATCGGATCTTTGGTCTCACACCCGGATCAATAAACGTAACATTTAAAATATTCCTGGAACTTGTTCACCCCGATGATAGGGAACTTGTAAAGAAATCTCTAAATGAGGCACTTTGTGGAAAAAAACCATACGATATTGACCACCGCATAGTTTTATCGGGAGGTGAAGTCCGTATTGTTCATGGGCAAGCCGAAGTTGTTTTTGACGACGACGGCAAAGCAGTTCGGGTGAATGGAACGGTTCATGACATTACCAAAATAAAGACGGCTGAAGAAAAATTAAGGGTTCTTAACGAATCCCTGGGAAAGCATGTGGAAGAAAGAACAAAGGCACTCCTGGCGACAAACAGAATGTTATTTGAGAAGATATCGGAGCTTGTATTGGCTAAAGAGGCAATAGAGACAAGTGAGAATAAGTATAAAATATTGCTTGAAAACCTGCCGCAAAATGTGTTTTACAAGGATAGAAATTCGGTATATATATCGTGTAATGAAAATTTTGCAAGACTTTTAAATATAAAGCCGGAAGAAATCTCAGGGAAAACAGTCTTCGACTTTTTCCCTAAGGAAATTGCTGAAAAGTATAGGGCTGATGATAAAGAGATTATTGAAACAGGAAAAATAAAGGATATAGAAAGCAGGTATATAAAAGACGGGAAAGAGTTAATCTTTCATACCGTTAAAGTCCCTATAAAAAACGGGAAAGATGATATTATTGGCATATTAGGCTCCTCCCTTGATATTACTGAAAAAGCAAACCTGGAAAGAGAGGCTCAACTGTCCAGACATTTGGCATTAATAGGTGAACTGGCGGCAGGCGTGGCTCATGAAATCAATAATCCCATAACCGGTGTTATTAATTGTGCCCGCATTTTATTTAATAAAAGTAGTGAAGGGAGCAGGGAAAAAGATCTTGCCAGCCGGATTATGAAAGAAGGAGACCGCATAGCCAATATCGTCAGTAAACTTCTTTCTTTTGCCAGACCTAAAGGTAAAGAAGAGATAAAGGACATAACCAATATAAAGGAGATATTATCCGATACACTTGTACTAACAGATACGCAGCTCCGGAAAGAAGGCATTACTGTGAATCTGGATATTCCTGAAAATTTGCCAAAGATATTTGTGAATTTCCAGCAAATTCAGCAGGTCTTCATGAATATCATCAGTAATGCACGATATGCCCTGAATCAGAAATACCCGCTGCTGCACAAGGATAAGATCTTTGAGATTAAAGCCGGGAAAATAACCATAAATAAATATCCTCATATAAAAATTACCTTTTGTGATTACGGTACCGGCATACCCGCCAATATAAAGGATAAAGTAATGAATCCTTTTTTTACTACGAAGCCCGCAGGTAAAGGAACAGGGATAGGTTTAAATATTAGTCAAAAAATCATTCACGATCATAATGGCATGCTTACCATCGATAGTGTTGAGGGAGAATATACCAGGGTTATCATTACTTTGCCTGCAACAAGGAACTCCGTGAAAATGGCAAAAACTCACAATCGGTAAAAACTCCACTACTACTACTACACTGTCGACATAATTGTTAATAATAGATTATATAGTATCTGTCATTGCGAGGGCGTTTTTCC
>CAZPUD010000440.1:0-2457 GCA_964589115.1 uncultured candidatus Brocadiaceae bacterium
AATGTAGTTACAGACGTCATCATACAGGGCCTTATCCTCCGTGTACCTGCCATTAAAATGGTATCCCGGATATCATGGACGCTTTTTATCTTCCTTTCACCAAATAAGTCATTAATATAAGTGGTAATAAGAACAGAATCATCATCTACGATACCAAAGATCGAGATAAAACCTACCCAGACGGCAACACTGAAGTTATAACCAAAGATGTACTGAAGCCAGATACCTCCGGCAATGGCCGTTGGTATCCCTGCAAATAAGATAAACATTGTTTGTGGGATAGATTTGAAAGCCATAAAAATCAGGATAAAACCAACAAACATTGATAAAGGTACGAGGATTTGCAACCTCTTTCTGGCCCTTACCTGGTTTTCAAACTGGCCACTCCACTGGATAAAGTATCCATGAGGTAACATCACCTTTTCAGATACTACCTTCGACGCCTCTTCCACAAAACTCATAGGGTCCCTGCCGCGGACGTTCATAAGTACGTACGCCCTAAGGAGTGCATTTTCACTACTAATCATGGCGGGTCCCATGACGAAATGGATATCTGCCACCTGGGTAATAGGAATATGTTTTCCTGTTGAACTCGGTACATATACCCTTTTCAATGCATCAAAATTATCACGCAGTTCCCGCATATATCTGACCCGTACCGGATATCGCTCACGACCTTCCACCGTTGTTGTAATATTTTCTCCACCAATAGCTGACTCGATAATATCCTGCACGTCTTGTATATTGATTCCGTAACGGGCGATTTCCTCACGTTTGATTTTATATTCAAGATACGGTTTTCCGGTAATTCTCTCTGCATAAAGGTCAGCAACACCGGGAACATCTTTAAGCGCCTTTTCAACATCGAAGGCTAATTGTTGTATAACATTGAGATCCGGTCCAAAAATTTTAACGCCAACCGAGGTACGGATACCGGTCGCCAGCATATCAATCCTGTTTACAATTGGCTGTGTCCAGATATTTGCCACACCGGGTATCCTCAGCGCCTCATCCATTTCCTGGATAAGCTCCTGTTTTGTTATCCTCCGTTCATCGGGTAAAAAGAAGTGAAAGACGGGATGCATAAATGAGGGTACATGATTCAGGAACTTGTATTCGATCTTCTTCTTACGCCATTCCTCTTCCGGTTTTAAAGTAACAATGGTCTCAAACATCTCAACAGGAGCGGGGTCCGTAGCAGTGTCTGCTCTCCCCAGCTTCCCAACCACGGTGTCTATTTCAGGAAACGATTTGATGATTATATCCTGCTTTTGCATTACCTTAAGGGCGTCAGTTAACGCAACGCTTGGCAGCATTACCGGCATGAAAAGGATAGAACCCTCATCAAGGGGCGGCATAAATTCCCTGCCCAGTCTTTTTGCTGCAAATATAGACGAGATGACAACAGCAAGTGGAATAGCGAGAAATATCATCTTGTGATTTAATACCCACTTAAGTGCAGGCTGATACCCTCTCAACAGCATCCTGGAAGTAAAGTTCTCTTCCATAGGTCTTAGTTTACCCTTTATAAGGTAGGTACAAAGTATTGGTACCAGGGTAATCGACATAATTACAGATGCACCAATGGCAAAGGTCTTCGTCCACGCCAGGGGTTTAAAAAGTTTTCCTTCTTGTTCACTGAGTCCGAATACCGGCAAGAACATGAAAATGGTGGTTAAGGCTGCAAAGAATATAGAACTACCGACTTCTTTCGAGGCGTCGAGAATGATCTGTGCCCTGGGTTTTTTGTCTTTTTGTTCTATAAGATTTCTAAAAATATTCTCCGTCATTATAATGGCCATATCACTTACCTCACCTATGGCAATGGCGATACCTGTGAGGGACATGATATTGGAATCAATACCCATAAAATACATGCCCAGGAAGGAAACAAGTATAGATATAGGGAACCCAAGGCAACAGATAATAATACTCCGGACATGTAACAGAAAAATTGCTACTACAACGGAGGTTATAATAATCTCCTCAATCAATGCCTCTTTGAGCGTTGCAACAACACGGGAAATAAGCCCCTCCCTGTCATAGAAGGGTACGATTTTTACCCCCTGAGGCAGTCCGGGTTCGATCTCTTTGATCTTCTTCTTTAACCGTTTAATCACTTCCAGGGGGTTTTCACCCTGGCGCATGATAACGATCCCACCGGCTACCTCGGCGCCTTCCTTGTCGAGTGCACCACGTCTGAAATCACCTCCGACCTGGACTGTACCGATATTTTTAACGAACACCGGCACACCGTTATAACTGCCTACCGTAATGTTCTCAATGTCTGTAACGTTCTTTATAAACCCAAGGCCGCGGATGATAAATTCCATGCTATTATTCTCAACAACCTTTGCACCTACATCAACATTGCTTTTCCGGACAGCCTCATATACGCCTGCCGTTGTTAAACCATACGCAAAGAGTTTATTTGGGTCTACATCGACCTGATATTGT
>CAZPUD010000441.1:0-2452 GCA_964589115.1 uncultured candidatus Brocadiaceae bacterium
GATCCTCAATGTGATCTTGACTATGTTCCAAACCATGCAAGGCGATTTTCCATGGATACAGCACTTATAAATAGCCATAGTGTAGGGGGAACGCATGCTGTCCTTATATTAAGAAATTATCCGTAAGAGGATAAATTGTGCTTGCAACTCAAATAGTATATATTCTAATAAGCATATTTATTGCTGGACTCGGAATTTTTGTATTTTTAAGAGATCCAGTGAACATTCTTAATAAAAGGTTTTGTATTTTTTCACATGTTTTATCTATATGGATATTTTTGGTTTTTCTTGTAGTCTGTACTACAGATCCTGTATCGGCTACCTACAGACTCAGGCTTGTCTATTGTGCAGCCCTTTTTATACCTTCTTCATTTTTCTTTTTTTCCTCTATTTTCCCGGATAAAGTAGAGCGACCCATTGACAGGTACTTAAGTATTTTTTTCTTCACGGTAAGTATAATCCTATCGTTCTTTACTCCCTATATTGTTGATTCGGTTTATTTTGAGGACCAATTTCCTCATGCCAAATACGGTCCTATGTTTCCTGTTTTTTGGTTTTATTTTATACCATGCATGATTTATTCATTATACGGCCTTTACAAAAAAAGCTTGCGTTATTATGGGATCAAGAGGCTACAAATTCAATACATGTTCTTGGGAGTTTTTTTGTTTTTCTTTATAGCGATCATTACAAACTTTCTTTTACCGATATTAGGTATATGGCAGATTGAGAGATTTGTACCTTTGGTATCCATTCCTATCCCGACTACAGTCGCTTACACTATCATAAAGTATCACCTTATGGATATCAGTCTGATAATTAAACGGAGTACAGTATATGCTGTTTTATCCATTGTTCTTAGTGCAATCTATTTTACTGTTATGCTATTCTTGAGCAGTATACTTCCTGTGTCAGAGTATAAAGGTACAATTACCACCATTGTCTCTACCATAGTAATGGCTATAATGTTTGTATCTGCCCGGGAATCAGTTCAACATATTATCGAAAAGACTTTATTCCGTACAAGGTACAGTCACCCAAAGATACTTAGCGATTCCACAGCCATGTTCTCGTCTACTTATGACTTTAATGGACTCCTTCATTATGCTATTCAATATTTATACGAATCCATAGGCATAGAAAAGATATGCATTCTAATAAAAGATACAGAAACCGAGTGTTATAGTTTGAGAGGTGCAATAAATTTTTCACCCGAAAATAATTCATTTTTCCCGGTGCAAGACCCGGTCGTTACATGGTTCTATCAAAACCGAACAGTTCTTTCTAAAGACCAATTAAGTCGTTTTGCTCACAGCGAGTTCGATCATTTATTAGAAGGCAGATTAGCTTCTCTTGATGTAGATAGCTGTATCCCTGTATTTCAGGAAAATGACCTCTTTGGCATAATCCTTTTGGGAAAGAAGGTTAATAAAAAGATATTTACCCAGGAAGATATTCAAATGTTTCTCGCTTTTTCCGGCCAATTAGCCCTGGCAGCCAACAATGCCCGCCTCTATTCAGGGCTGATAGAGGCCAAGACTTTCAGGGATAATATCCTTCAGAGTTTAAAAAACGGGGTTATCGTTGTGGATAATAACGGAGAGGTTGTCTTTATTAATAATGAGGCGAAAAGAATACTTGGACTGAAGGGCGAAAATGCCACTGAAATAGTATTGAAAAGCCTGGGTAAAGAAACGTACCAGGTATTGAAATATACCCTGGCAAGTGATATAGAATATAATAACATTGAGACTATTGTTGAAGGTAGAGGCAAAAATATCCCGTGCGATGTGACTACAACCAAACTCAAAACAGAAGACGGAAAAAAACTCGGGTCATTAATAGTACTGACGGATTTAACAGAATTAAAATTGCTCCGGGCGGAAAAGCAGCATTCCGAACGCCTGGCTTATCTTGGTACCCTCTCAGCAAATATTGCACACGAGATAAAAAATCCACTTGTGGCCATAAATACTTATTTCCAATTACTTCCGTACAAGAAGGACGATAAAGACTTTCACACAGACTTCCAGCAGGTTGCAGTAAAGGAAATAGAAAGGATTAATAAAATCATTGAAGACCTGCTCAATTTAGCGAAGCCTTCTAAACCTGTCTTACAGCATATAGATCCTTATTATGTTATAATGGATGTAGTAAACCTGCTCAAAAATACCGCAGAAGAGAAGGATGTGGAGATAATTACAGATGTAAAAGAAAAAGGATACAGGCTTATTGCAGATGAAGACAAGATCAGGCAGGTGCTTATAAATATTCTACAAAATAGCCTTGACGTATCGCCAAGAAACGGCCATATTAAAGTAAGTACAGTTTTAATGAACAACCTTCTGGAGTTTAGAAGAAGAGTAAAAACAAGTACCAGTTGTGTTTTCTTTTCCTTTGCTCCGTCTTCATTTTACGAATTGAATAATAAACACTATTATATTATTAAAAT
>CAZPUD010000442.1:0-2446 GCA_964589115.1 uncultured candidatus Brocadiaceae bacterium
GTACGAACGTAATTCCTTAATCTTGATCTCGCCAATCTTATAGGAAAGGGCCTGCCCGGGTATTGCTATATAACGGTCGACTTCCACAATGATATCATGTTCGAACTTTGCTGTATGATCCTTGAAGAAGTCGATTGCCTGCTGACGACTCCACCCCATGGCATGTATGCCCGTATCAACTACAAGGCGGACGGCACGCCACATCTCATACATCAACTGACCAAATTTATAATAAGGGTTTTGATAAAAACCCATCTCTTCTCCTAGACTTTCCGCATATAATCCCCACCCTTCTGCAAAGACAGTATAGCTGCTGTATTTACGGAATTCAGGGACATCCTCCATCTCCCGTTCCAGGGAGATTTGCAGATGGTGACCCGGCACTGCCTCATGCAGGGTAAGGGCTTCCATCTCCCATTTCGGCCTTATTTTGAGATTATAGGTATTTGCGAAGAAGTAGCCCGGGCGGTGGGCACTATGCGACCCTGGCTCATAATATGCGGTAGGCTGGGATTTTTCCTTATATGAGGGGACGGGTTTGATGCCGTACGGCAGGCGAGGGAGTTTTCCAAAGAGTTTCATAAGTTCGGGATCTGCACGTTTTGCAATATCCCTGTATGCTACTAACAAATCGCCCGCATTCTCAAAAAAGAATTGTGAATTGCTGTTTAGAAACCTGGTAAAATCATAAAAGCTTCCTTGAAAACCAGTTTTCGCGATAATATTTTCCATATTCTGCCGGATGCGCTTAACTTCCTCAAGGCCTATTTTATGGATTTCTTCTGGAGTAAACCTTATTGTAGTGTATTGATAAATATAAAACGCATACCATGCCTTGCCGTCAGGTAGTGCAGACAGTGCAATCGTCTTTCTGGTTTGAGGAATATATGCCTTAACAATATAATCATGCAACATCTGGAATGCGGGGAATACTTCATTGGTAAAAATTTGAACCGCCTCCTTACGCAGCCGTTTCTGATCTGCTGCCGGAATATTATGGGGGAAGTGTCTAAAGGCTGATAACATACGGCTCTCTAAAGGGTCATCCACGATTATGTTGAGAATTTGCTGTGGTACCTCATGCATAATAACATTTGGTGCCGTAATTCCTTCTTTCAGACCTTTTTTTAACAGCAGAATTGTTTGATTGATAAGCCTCGGTATACCCCGGTACCGGGTAAGGATATTTTCATAATCCTCAAGAGTAACGGCCGGCATTGCCTTAAGAACTTCCGGGATTTCTATTTGAATGCCATATAATTGGTCAATCGGCATGTATTCGTCTTTAAAACGGTTTCCTTCTCTTGCAAAATCAATATTTGTTTTGAACAGATCGTAGTTAAGTTGATCTGATTCACTTAAATCTGATCTTTTTATCACCTTCAGGATATCTGAGAAGAGGATAATCTGTTCCTTGCGTTTTGCAATTGCATCTATTGATAGATCCGTCCATCGGTGATTTTGTCCGGGATAACCATTGAATGTAGCAAACTCAGGATAAGATGTAATTTTCCATTTCATGTAAAGGTCGAAGATGCGGTGCAGGAGTTCTGTATTACCCAAATTCTTCTTGTTTTCTATCAAGGTACGGGCTTGCTGTTCAAAGCTTTCCTGTGACCAAACATTTTCCTGGATGGTAATTGATCCAATGAGAATAATGAAAAAGCAAAAGAGATGCAGTTTTTTTCTCATGATGTCCGCTCCTTTCATAGGTTACTCAAGGTACGAAGCGTTTTAGAAGTTATTCAAAAACTTCAATTTAGTATCTATAATTTTTGAGAATACAGAGTTTATAAGGGGTATCCAGTACAGAAACAGGTTTTGGGATGGCTTATGGTTATTCGGATATTATTATTCGGGTTCGAGATTTAGGGCAGGCATATGAAGGTCTTTTCTTGTAACAATGTACCTGGTTTACTTGCCGGGTTGAGATTAAACTTATATATAGGAATTTCAAAGTTTTTCATTATGCCTTCAACCCACCCCCTAACCCCATATGCATCAAGCTAAGTGAAGAGATTTTTCTTTCCACGTTTTTGTACCGTTCGTAAGCCTGTAGATGATGGAGTATTGGAGTAATGGAGTAGTGTTATAAAAAACTTCATTACTCCACCACTCCACCACTCCATTACTCCATATAAAGTATTTTAGTTGCAGTTACGCCACTTTATGAGATTCTTTTATACGATGGAACTCCTTAGCTTGATGCATATGCCCCCTAACCCCTCCCAGGAAGGGAATCAATAAGTCCCCTCTTGGGATCAAACCCACTCCTAAGTCCCTTTCCAGGAGGGGATTATTTAGAAGTCCCCTCCTGGGAGGGGATGGGGGTGGGTAAAAAGAAAAGCCGTTGGGTTTTGCCTTTTAAACCCAACCTAATTTAATGTATAGGAAATTCAAAATTCAAAGTTTCAGAGTTGGTTCAATCGTCCACGATTGAACCGAA
>CAZPUD010000443.1:0-2442 GCA_964589115.1 uncultured candidatus Brocadiaceae bacterium
CGCCCTCGCAATGACAGATACTATATAATCTATTATTAACAATTATGTTGACAGTATACTAGCCTATTAACCATTTAACTATTCACTAACTACTATTCACTATCCACTTACTTCCTGCACCACCTCGTCAATAGAAGAGCATATCTTCTGAAATGCCGGTTTAGGCCTCTCAATAATTATTGTATCAATTCCTTCAGAGAGCGCAGCACGAACCTTTTCCAGCACACCACCTGCATCTCCACTATTCTTGGTCACCATAGTGTTAATTTGATATTGTCTGAACATGGCACGGTTTAAATCCTCTGAAAATGGCCCATGCATGGCAATAATATTTGCAGGTGGAATTCCCATATCAAGACAGAGAGATATATGATCGGGCACAGGTAAGATTCGCACGTATAATTCCTTTTCATCTTTCAGATGAATGAACTTGGATACACTCGATATACCCGTTGTGAGAAATATCCTTTTCCCAAGCATTTTAGCCTTGTCTACTGCTTCCTGCAGTGTCTCAACCCTGTGAATCAAAGAATGATCAGGAATCTCTACCTCATGGCGTTCGAAGCGTATATACTTTATATTCGTTCTTTTGCAGGCATCCATAGCGTTTTTAGATGCCTGTACAGCATAAGGGTGAGAAGCATCCACTACAGTATTTATTCCCCTTTCTTCTATAAGTCGTACAAAACCGTCAGCATCCAAACGCCCTTGCAGACAGACGGCCTCTAGCCCCACCTGTTCAAACATCTTCTTACCGTACTCTGTTGCAACAGTTGTTAAGAGATTTAAACCTTTTTCGTGAAATCTTCTTACAATCTCTTTTCCTTCTTCTGTACCGGATAATATAAGGATCATAGTATCGTGAATTAATTAGAATGTTATCGAGTTGCCCGCTTTTGGCAGCAACTTTTTGACTGCTTGACTGCTTGTTCACAAACCTGCGGCTTCAAGTTTGTAACTTGAACCCAACATTTTATATTGTCTATATCGTTATTGATTAAACACAGCGTCACTATCCACATAAACCCATGGGTTAAGGTTACAAACCTGAACCCGCCGGAGTGTACTCCAGGCGTATAAAACATGCAAAACGTTTCGGTTCAATCGTGGACGATTGAACCAACTCAACAAGCCTAGAAACTTTTTATAATATGTAGGGACTAATCTAAGGTTCACCCCTATAAAAAAACATCGAAATTCCGCAGACCTTGAACCATACAGAGAACTGTGTTATAGTACATAAAAAAGCACATGGGGTCAATTATAAATAAGGTACAAATGACAATGATCAAACAACTCACTGCGCGGTTTACAAAATATCCGTTTTTATATGTAATCGGCATATCTATTTACCTTATCTTAAACTTCAGGTGGCGGTACGTATTTAAACTTCTTTACCTGAGGCCTAAGACAAAAAAGGTTATTCCCTGTGCCGTTCATAATGTTTATAAAGAAGGGAACAAAACACTAGTCTCCATCGTACAGGGTGATGATGTTTATGCTATGCTCAGGGAGGGTGTAAAACTCCTAGGCGGGTTTGAAAAGTTGGATATAAAAGGTAAATCAGTCCTTATCAAACCAAACATTGTGAATCGCTATAGTAGTCCCGCCAGTACAAATCCACTCCTCATTAAATACCTTATAAGACTCTTGCATGAATATGGGGTCTCCCGGGTACTTGTTGGTGATATGTCTGCTATTTTTGCATTCCCTACAAAAAAGAATGCTGAAAAATCAGGTATCTGGAGGGCTATTCAGGATGAGGATATGGTATTTATGCCCTTAGAGAAATACGGCTGGGCAGAGGTAGATATCCCTAACGGGAAATTTGTAAAAAAGGCCCTTGTATCAGAAGTTATTTATCAGGTTGAAAAGATAATAAACGTTCCTGTCATTAAGACCCACAGCTATGCCCACTATTCTATTGCACTAAAAAACTTTATTGGAGCCATTCATCCAACCTATCGTCCCTTTTTTATTGCACCAATTTTTTGGGATGAAATCGTTGCTGAACTAAATACAGCCTACACACCCCACCTCAACATTGTGGATGGTACAAAGATTTTTATCGATAAGGGACCTACGAAAGGTACCGTTGCCAATCCTAACCTTATCGTTATTACAGGAGACAGGATAGCCGCTGATGTTACAGGTCTTGGTATTATCAAGGCATTTGGTGGACTAAAAAGAATTGATGATAAAGATATCTGGGAGCAGAGACAGATCAAAAGGGCCGTAGAACTAAATCTTGGGATACGGGGCCATTCAGAATTAAAGATCGTATCAAAATGTATCAGCACGGATATATTCGGTTCTGATTCAGAAAAAGATAGAAAATTTGATGAATTGGTGCAAGAAATTTATAATTATGTAAATATGAAAAAATCAAATTAGGTTGGCCTTTAAAGGGCAAAGCCCAACGGCTCTTCTTTTTACCCACCC
>CAZPUD010000444.1:0-2438 GCA_964589115.1 uncultured candidatus Brocadiaceae bacterium
TGGTTTTAGTTGTGCCACCTTTTTGCTGATACCGGCATGCTCCACAACATCAACAACCTCTGTCACATCCTTGTAAGCATCCGGGAGTTCTTCATCCAGCGTCGCCCTGCTGTCAGCACGGACGAGTATACCCCTTTCCTTCAATTCCTGTGCGATACTTCTGCCTTTGGCTGTCTTCAGCGCCTGGTTTCTGCTCATGACCCTTCCCGCTCCATGACATGTGCTGCCAAAGGTATCTTTATATGCCTTTTCTGTTCCCACCAGTACATAGGAACAACGCCCCATATCACCAGGTATTAAGACGGGTTGACCAACTTCTTTATAAGCAGCCGGGGTATTTGGATGATAAGGGGGAAATGCACGGGTCGCACCTTTACGGTGAACGCAGAGACGTTTCTTTTTGCCATCAATAATATGCTCCTCAACCTTTGCAATATTATGGCATACATCATAAACCAGTGATATACGGGACTCTTTGGGATTTATATTGAGTGCCTTTTCAAACGATTCCCTTACCCAATGGGTAATCATCTGCCGGTTAGCAAAGGCATAGTTGGCTGCGCATGCCATTGCCGCAAGGTATTCCTTTCCTTGTGGTGAATTTATTGGTGCGCAGCATAACTGCCGGTCAGGTAATTCTATATTGTATTTACGTGATGCGTCAATCATTGTCCGTATAAAATCGTCACATATCTGGTAGCCTAATCCCCTTGATCCTGTATGTATTATAATCGTGATCCCATCCATTCTAAGTCCCAATACATCAGCGATTTCATTATTGTAAACCTCCGATATATAGCCAACCTCAATAAAGTGATTGCCGGAGCCAAGCGTACCTAACTGTGCACGTCCGCGTTCCAGTGCACGGTCTGAGACCAATTCAGGGTTAGCACCCTGTATACAACCATTCTCTTCGATATGATCTAAATCCTCCTTTGTTCCATAACCCTGAGAAACGGCCCATAGCGCCCCTTTTTTTAATACATCCTTTCTGTTTTGCTGCGAGAGCCTTAAATCTTTACGATGTGATCCCACTCCTGATGGTATATTAACAAACAGGGCATTCACGAGTGGCTCAAGATTGTTAATGATCTCTTCACGATATAGTCCTGTCCTGAGCAATCTTACACCGCAATTAATATCGTACCCTACACCTCCTGGTGAAATGACTCCTTCGTCCATATCGAACGCAGCTACACCCCCAATAGGAAATCCGTATCCCCAATGAATATCAGGCATTCCCAGCGAATGCTGTACTATTCCAGGAAGGCAGGCAACGTTTATTACCTGCTGCAGGCTTTCATCTTTTTGGATTTCCTGTATTATATTTTCATCGGCATATACAATACCATCAACCCTCATCCTGCCTTCCCTTGGTATACGCCATCGGTAGTCATCAATTTTTTGGATTTTATATGTATCTTTTTCCATACGCTAGCTTTCTTAATAAATTAGGTTGGGTTTTAAAAGACAAAAACCCAACGGCTTTTCTTTTTACCCACCCCTATTACCCACCCCTAAATCCCCTCCCAAGAGGGGACTTTTTGATTCCCCTCTTGAGAGGGGTTAGGAGTGTGTTAAGGGTATAATGATAAACTTTGAGAATCTGGTAACGAGAAGGCTGAAATTCCTATAAATCAAATATGACGCGAGCCTTCCACTGCTGGTTTTTTTTAGTGATTGATAGATTATGATACGTTACGGCCTTGATTTCTGTTTTTATCACATGTTTCCCCTCAATGAAAACCTCTCCATGGAGAGAAGCGTTCAATTGAGTATCATGAACCTCTATAACAGAAAAATCTTTAAAGAGTACGTTTTTTACATCATGCAGGTATAATAACTCACTTAACCAATTGACTAACAATTGTTCCTTGTCTATACCGGATACCTTTATTTTATATTCATTTTTACCTTCTACCAGGGATAAATCTGTAATGATATCGAACATGGCAAACGCCGCATTTGCGAATAATTCATGCAGCGTGGTTCCAAAAATATCGATTCCTATATCTGCTGTATGATTTATAAGAATATATTTTGACATGGGCCGGTAAACTGAGACTTTTATAGACTCCACTCTAAAAACAGGAGAGTCAGGGGTATATATAAAGCTGTTACATTGATAAGGCAGTATATAGTGAATAGTATATAGTAGATGAAGAGTATTAGCTATTCACTAACAACTGTTCACTATCTACTGTTTCTTTTATACACCGATTGAAATTCATACATTAAATTATGGCATAACAAAATCATGTTCCGGATGTCTGATTGTAAGGACCGGGCATGGAGCCTTACGTACTACTTTTTCTGCTACACTACCCATAATCGCATGGGATAAACCCGTCCTGCCATGCGTTCCCAGCACAATCAGATCGATCCTGTAATCCTTCGATGCCTTGATAATTTCTGCAAACGGTACTCCCTGAACGACG
>CAZPUD010000445.1:0-2438 GCA_964589115.1 uncultured candidatus Brocadiaceae bacterium
GCTATTATCCTGATTCTGCTTTAATCAACTTTAAAGCTGGTTTCGGTTTAAAACGAACCAAGCGATTGCTGTACTGTTTCTGTATTTGCTGAGTATGTTCGTAGTATTTCTGAGGATCGTTCTGGCATTCCGCCTCTGTCTCATGTCTGATTCTACGAATTTCTTTTAGGATAGGTTCTTGTCCCATGTTATTCCTCCATATTATTGGGAATATCATCAGCAAGTGCTTTGTTTTTTAATTCCAAGAACAAATTCCAAATTACAATTTTCAAAAGTTAAACCATTATTATTTTGGCTTCACAAGCTCGGACGGCCTGTTAAGATGACACCTTTGGCCTTTTTGAAGCGAGGATAAACTGATATGGTTATTTATATACATCGCCCCTGAAATCTATCTTTTCAACAAACACCAATTTCTGATTCTTGTTCGGTTCAAATATTATTCTTAATCTCCCTCATCACGAATATTATGTTTCCCAATAAACTTCTCAGCATCCTTTGAGTAGCCAATCCTCCATTTCATAACTCTATCGTCTCGCTATGAACTATTTCTTTCTTTACAGATATAGAATATTGAAAAGGTGTTACTCCAAATTTTGCCAAGGAAAATATAAATTCTGCCCTGGATAATCCAGCTATTTCTGCTGCTCTTTCCTGTGATATTATTCCCATTTCATACCATTTCACCGCTGCTGCAAGACGCAATTCCCTAGCGAACTCATTCGGGTCTTTACGAAGTGCTGAAAATGCGCCTTCTGGCATATCGAGTTTTAGTAATATTGACATAAATGCCTCCTTTTCTTCTATGACTTCAAATCTACCGTGTTTTTTCTACCTCTAACCATCCCCTGATTGCGCCTTTATTATTATTTAATGCCTCGTCTATTGTCTTACCCTGACTCTTGCATCCAACAAGTTCAGGCACATCAACTACATATCCATCATATTCTGAGTCATAACTTATTATAACCTTAAATTTCATAATTACCTCCTTGTGCTTCTTTTCTCATAAGATTTCTTTTGTTAACAGGAGACGCGGAGCCATCTTGTAAGTGGTATTATGTAAGTTTGTAAATTGTAATAAAAAAATAGTAAGTTGTAAAATAGGGAATCGAACCCAAGTGTTCCAAACACTTGCCAAACTTAGTTTAAAGTGGATAATTGACATCTCCACTCCCAAGTTCTGATAAACATCATTAAATTTTTGTTTTGGTTCTTTTATGATATCTCTTCCTTCTTTGTGAATAATTTTCACGTATGCGGATTCGTTTAATTTATCACTTAATATATTAATATCTTTTATCAAATTTTTTCTAATCTCTAATGCTTCCGACAGTGTTATTTCATTTCCATCGTAATTCAATTTTGTTTTTAAATTGGTCAGTTGCAATTCCTGATTCAATTTTACCCGTTTTGTTTGTAATTTTTGCAACTTTCTCCTGCCTTAATTCAATTGCTTCATTAATAAACAAATTATTTTTATTGTCTGGCATTATATTTCCCCCTACGGAGTAATTTTTCAAAATACTAAAGTGTTACCAATTTTTTAAATCCTGCCTGTTCAAAGTGATGGTCAGAAGTTATAGCATTATTTATGCCTTTATTCTTCATAACAATAAAACTAACGCAATCGGTAAGGCTCCATTCTTTATCCGTACGGTTTTTAAACAATACCCAACCTTGATTTATCAATTCTTCGTTGACGTGAATAATTTCTAAAATGCCAAGTCTCTCGGACTCTTTAACCTTCTCCATTAGCGCTAATGCTAATTGCCGCAGAGTAGTTTTACTAAAGGCATTACAACTTTCTATCAAGACGGCATCCGTTGTGACACGTCTAACTCTTCCAATTTCACGATATATTTGAACAACCTTTTGATGAAGCATATCACCACGGTGAACCAAGGCTATCCAACCCACCGCGTCTATAAAAACAGCCTTTTCTTCACTCACTGTTTCTCTATCCCGTAAAGATAATGATCATGCTGATGGGCTAAATCTTTAGGAGCATCTTCAGGAGGAAAAGGCAACCATTCATCAACATGTAAAAAAGGGTCTGCATCAAAATCTATTTTCCTTTCCAATTCTTTTTCTGGAATTACCACAACTTGCGTTCCGTCACTCAGCTTCGCATCCTTTTCTAAAATTACTACATTTCCCTTAACAATTCCTTTATATGACATGAAAGTGCCTCCCAAAAATTTATGTTCGGTTTCATAATTTAAAATATTATCTTATTGTTATATTTAATCCTTTTAACACGGTGCTTTTAAAAGGTTCGCCAAACTTTAAAGTGAAACAACCATATTTATCCTCTTCAAGGACATCAACAATAACTTCCTTTTTTATCGTTTCTTCTTTTCCCGTTCCAAAATCAATTGAGTTAATTTTAAAACGATATCTTTGCTATCGCGGTACATTTTTATGGCCTGCCAGCG
>CAZPUD010000446.1:0-2430 GCA_964589115.1 uncultured candidatus Brocadiaceae bacterium
ATATTTTAACGCAGTTCCCAGGCGTTGTGTTAAAGATTCATATGCAAAAAGTATCCTTGCCGCTATGGAAATGTACCTACATCATAAACTGCTCGATATATACGATATGGTAGATATTTTCATTTCTCCAAGTCTGTTTCTTAAAAATAAGCTTGGGGAAATGGGATTTAAAAAGAAGGTTATTCATCTGCCAAATTATGTAACAAAATTTGAAAATTGTGAAGAGAGAAGTGATGAAGGAAGTTGCAAAGAGAACATAATAATTTACTTTGGAAGACTTTCACGGGAAAAGGGACTTCTGACATTTCTCAAAGCGATAAAATTATTACATGATAATGATACGGTTACATTAAAGGCAAATATTATCGGGGAAGGTCCTCTTAAAGATACACTAAGAAAAAATGCGGAAGGTGAAAATGTACATAATATCCGGTTTCCCGGATACCTGAAAGGTGAAGCACTTTACCGTGAGATAAAAAAAAGCAAGGTTGTTATTCTTCCATCTGAATGGTACGAAAATAACCCTATATCGGTACTGGAGGCATTTGCCCTCGGCAAGCCTGTAATTGGAGCAGATATTGGTGGTATACCGGAGTTGGTTAAAAATGATATTACAGGTTTGACTTTTGAACCTGGCAATGTGAAGGATTTGGCTGAAAAAATTAAATGTTTATTGGAAAACCCTGAAAAAATTAAAACGATGGGAGAAAATGCCAGATTATTTGTTGAGCGAGAATTAAATGCAGAAAAATATTATCAGGAAATCATCCAAATTTATCAGTCAATAATGAAAAAATACCGATAAATTTTGGAAGGGTTTCATACAGGAAGGGTTATAAAAATGATGAAATTATTTAAGGATATTTACAAAGATAAGCGCGTTTTAATAACGGGACATACAGGCTTTAAGGGTTCGTGGTTAACGTTATTATTAGCGGAATTAGGTGTGAAAGTCATTGGATACTCATTAAAGCCATATACGAATCCAAATATGTTTGAAATATTACAATTGGAGAAAAAAATTACCCATATAATAGGTGACACGAGAGATGAACACAACCTGAAAAAAGTTTTAAAGAAATATAAACCCGAAATAGTTTTCCATTTGGCTTCTCAGCCTTTAGTAAGATTATCTTACAGAGAACCTAAATTAACCTATGAGACAAACATTATTGGTTTAGTAAACCTGCTTGAGGCTGTGAAAATTACAGAAGGAGTAAAAGCTGTAATAAATATAACAAGTGATAAATGCTACGATAATAGAGAATTGATATATGGCTATAGAGAAACAGACCCAATGGGCGGGTACGATCCATATAGCTCAAGCAAAGGAGCTGTGGAGCTTATAACGGCAGCTTACAGAAATTCTTTTTTTAATCCTAATGAGTATGGGAAAAGACATAATACTGCCCTAGCCTCTGTAAGAGCTGGAAATGTTATAGGAGGCGGAGATTGGTCGACTGACAGAATTATTCCAGACTGTATCAGGGCTTTAAGCAAAAATAAGACAATAGTGATAAGAGACCCCAAATCGTTAAGACCCTGGCAATATGTTTTAGAACCGCTTTCCGGATACCTGTGGCTTGGAGCCTTAATGCTGCAAAACGGTATAAAATATAGTGGAGGATGGAATTTTGGCCCAATAGACGATGACCTGTTAACAGTGGAAGAAATAGTAAAAAGAATAATAGAATTATGGGGAAAAGGGGAATATGAGGTAAAAAGTGATAATAAATTTTATGAATCAAAACTATTAAAACTCGATATAAGTAAGTCCTTTTTTCATCTGAAGTGGAAACCAGTCTACAGAATTGATAATGCCTTACAAAACACAATATATTGGTACAAGAAATTTTTTAAAGATAAAAGAATAGATATGTATGAATATACACTGAGCCAAATCAAAGAATATAGTAATACTGCAAAAAATCTAAATTTGGAATGGGCCTGCGAGTGCTGACCAGCGCCTAATGATTAATTCGGCCCTTTATATTAGGCCTTTAAGTTAGGTTGGATTTAAAGAGCAAAAAATCCAGTGACTTTAATTTTTACCCACCCCTTACCCCTCCCGGGAGGGGAATATTAAAAGTCCCCCTGGGAAGAGAACATTAGAAGTCCCCTCCTGGGAGGGGTAAGGGGTGGGTTTCTCTCCCATGTAGGGACACGGAGCACCGTGTCCCTTTGGTTGGGTTCAATCTTGTAGATTGAACCTTCGTTTAGCATTGGTTTGTACGTCTTGGTTTACTACAGGCGTATGAGACATGCTAAACGTTCCGGTTTAATCATGGACGATTGAACCAACTCCGGCAATATTAACCCTCTGACAATATTAATGAAAAAGGTACAGAAACTCATATTTAGTACATAGAAAGCGAGATAATATGGAAGCAGCGATTATTACAACTTATAGATGTCCAAACAAATGTTATA
>CAZPUD010000447.1:0-2424 GCA_964589115.1 uncultured candidatus Brocadiaceae bacterium
AATCCCTTTTGAAGTACTCAGGAGATTGCTTCGGAAAAGACCCTCGCAATGACATTTTTAAGATTTTCCTTATGTTCCATACACCTGCATACAACCAAAGACTCAACTTTCTCCATATTCTGTTCGGTTTCATTTATTGGATGCTATAGCCCCAAAGAAGCGATATATTCCCATTTACTCATCATAGTTTTTTATAGGTAAGTTAATGCAGACCCTGGTATATTCTCCTTCAACACTATCAATAGTAAGCTTACCGTGATGATCGGTAATAATTTTATGACTGATGTTTAGTCCTAACCCTGTTCCTTTGCCAGGTGGTTTTGTAGTAAAGAATGGACTCATAATTTTGCTTTTTATCACGGCAGATATGCCAGTACCATGGTCACAAAAAGTAACTTTTACGTAGGAATGTCTGTTTACTGTTACTTTCTCACTTAAGATTTCAAGGATTTTGTTCTCATGTCCTCCCGGATATTTCTGATTGAGAGCATACCTTGCATTACTGATAATATTCATAAAAACTTGTTGAATTTCCTGGGAATTTGCAAATATCTCCGGTAAATCTTTAGGAATATCCAGCTTTATTTGAATATAATCTTTTTCAAGTTGTCTTCTCATCAATATAAGGGTATCGGATAGTATTTCATGTACGCTCACTATATTTTTTTTCTCTTTGGGCCTGGCAAAGGAAAGGAGTTTACTGACGATAGTAGCTACACGTTCCCCTTCTTTTATAATCCTGCCGGCAAGGTCTTTTTCCATGCTTCCTTCACGGCTTTTATTCAATAATATCTGGGCACAATTAATAACACCCGTTATGGGATTATTGATCTCATGAGCTACACCTGCCGCCAGTTCACCCAGTAGTACGAGATGTCTTGACCTTACAGCTTCCCTTTCAAGGTGTACTTTTTCAGTAACATCTAAGGAGGAACCTAATATACCGATAATAGTGCCATTTTCATTTCTTATAGGGACTTTAATGGTATGAATAATAAATTCCTGTCCGTCCTTAAAATATTTGTCTTCTACATCCATTCTTTTCCCGGACTCTACAACCTCTCTATCAATTGCCCTGCATTTATCAGCGATTTCTTTGGGAAAGAAGTCGTAGTCTGTCTTTCCTGTTATTTCTTCCGGCTTTATGCGTAAGCCTTCAGCGTAGTTTTCATTACAGGCCAGGTACACAGAATTTCTATCTTTGTAAAATATCCTCATAGGGATATTCTCAAGAAGCAATCGGTACTTGCTTTCATTAGCACGCAATGCATCTTCTGTCCTTCTCCGTGCAATTGTATTTCCAATAATCTCGGCAGTAATACTCAACAGATTAATATCCTCATCCCGCCATGTACCGGGAGAGGCTATATTATCAAAGCCGATAAACCCAACCAATTCCCTTTCGATACGGATTGCAATAAGTAATACCGATTTTATATTTTCCCGTTCAAACTCCTCCTTTTCTGCGCAGGCCTCTTCTGGCATTTTGGATACATCGGGTATTTGAATTATATTCATGTTATGAAATCTTTTCATAAGCCAGGGAAATCTTGAAGAGGGGATGTTCTGTAGATGTTTGATCTCAGATGATACGCCTTCAGAGCACCATTCATGGGTATTATCCATAAATTTACCATTATCCCGAAAAAAGAATAAGTATGCCCTGCTTGCTTTGCTTAGTTGACCAATATCAGCTAACGACTTATTAACAGCATAATCAAAATCCTTAATGATAGTAAATCTCCTGGAAATATTAGCCACAGTCGTTTCGAAATTGATCCTGTATTTAAGAGATTCCTCTGCCTGTTTATGTTCAGTAACGTCAACACCGTACAGGTTAACATATGAAGTATTAGTTGCCGGTACAATCGTAAAAGAGAATATCTGGTTACCGTATTTAATTTCAATATCCCTTTTTATTACTTTTGTTTGAAGGATATTAATAACTATCTGACGTAAAAAATCAGGGACAAATTGACCAATATCGCAATGCCAATCTTGTAAAAAAGCTTTTCCCGAAGGATTAGCGTAAACAACAGTACCATCTCCTGTAATACACAATAGCGGACACGGATTTTTCTCAGGGAATGTAACTATACCTTTCATTTTCTTCCTTAATTGTTTTTGTTTAGCCAGACGAATTTGGTATGTGTTTAACCTGTGAATGAGTTTCCTGGTATTTTCCGCGACCTCAATTGGAATATTTTTAATATTTTCTGATAGCAACTTCTCGGATTTCCTTAGCAGATCATTGTTTTTCTTTTTATAAGACTTATTCATAAAATATATTTGATCATGTCGGGATAAGTTCTTTTATTCGATGAAGTCTGACAATATTAGTGTATATAGGGACATTAAACTATTACACAGTCAACATAATTGTTAATAATAGATTATATGGTATCTGTCATTGCGAGGGCGTTT
>CAZPUD010000448.1:0-2398 GCA_964589115.1 uncultured candidatus Brocadiaceae bacterium
GCTCCGCATGTTCTGATTTAAGACTTATACCAAAAATCGGATACAAGGCCCCTGCTGCAACGGGAATTCCTAATGCATTAAATAAAAAGGTCCAAAAGACATTCTGCTTTACTTTTGACATTGTTATGCGTCCCAGTTGGATCGTCTTTATAACATCCATTAATTCATTCTTTATCAGTATAACATCACCGTACCCCTTTGTGACATCCATTCCTGCGCCAAGCACAATCCTCACGTCAGTTTGTGTTAAAGAGGAAATACCGGAGACATTATTGCTAACTACACCAACATTCATGCCCTGCCGATGAAATCTCTCTATAATCTCTCTTTTTTCATCAGGTGATATCCCGCTATAGTATTCATCAACACCTGTTCCTGATACTGTAAATTTTGTTGCCTGTTCGCGATCCTCCGTCATAATGAGAATCCTCATATTCATTCTTTTCAAGTGCAATATAGCATCCTGTACATCCTGTTTTAACCCGTTTATATCAAATACAATCACACTTAGTCGTGCAATCTTTTCAAATGAAGTGGAATGTTTGACAACGATAGAATGATTCAGCCCTTTTCTACTGGCAACCATAGTAGCCGCAGGGGTAACCCAGCAGAGAGAACATGGACATGCAATGATGAGCACTGCAATTGACATCTTCAATGCCCATAAAAAGGGATGTTCTCCGGCAAGGCTATAAAAGAAAAAATACCAGCAGACAAAGGTTGCGAAGGATAAACCGACTGCTACAAGAACAGATATGTGAGACACCTTATCTATAAGCCTCCGGAAATGCCCATAATACGTATGTTCCTTCTCCGCTGTCCATGCCGAAGGCCTATCCGTCTTTAACTCTATGGAATTCCCGAGAACCCAGTCTGCTCTTTTCTTTACCCGTTCATCCATATATTCTCCAATATTACTAAAGGTAACCGGAATATGTCAATGAAAATTAGACACATTTAAAAATAATTTAGACTCTAATCACAAAGTATTTTACGTTTTTGGTTTATTAATCCAGGCAGCCACAGGCGCACTTGGTGGTTTAGGTGAAATACCTTTGAAACGTTCAGGATGATTTTCAAAGGCGGTTTTTAAGACAAGGCTACGTTCTTTCATAATTTGATCCGTGCGACCATAGTGGACGTCTTCCGGTTTTAGGAGTCCGATGCCGGAATGATGATGTTCTTTGTTGTACCAGGTAAAGAAGCTTTTACAGAATACCCTGGCGTCCTCAATTGAGCCGAAATTGGCGGGGAAATCCGGTCTGTACTTGAGGGTTTTAAATTGTGACTCCGAATAGGGATTGTCGTTACTGACGTAAGGACGGGAATGGCTTTTTGTTATTCCCAGATCAGAGAGAAGAAAGGCCACGGGCTTGGACGTCATGCTTGAGCCGCGATCGGCGTGGATTATCAGTTGTTCCGGCTTGATGGCCTGTTTTTCACAGCTATCCGAGATAAGTCGTTGCGCCAATGTGGCCTGCTCGCGGTGTGCAACCATCCACCCGACGACATAACGGCTGTAGATGTCGAGAATGACATACAGATAGAAATATGTCCACTTTGCAGGTCCCTTGAGTTTTGTTATATCCCAAGACCATACCTGATTAGAAGCCGTTGCAAGAAGTTCCGGTTTTTGGTAATTGGGTCTGTGTAACAGGTTTCTCCTTTCACGCACTTCACCATGTTTTTCAAGGATACGGTACATGGTTCTTGTGGAGCACAGGTAGGTTCCTTCGTCAAGCAAAGTCGCATAAATCTCAAGCGGGGCCTTATCAATAAAGCGTTCACTATGTAAGATATCAAGAACCGATTGCTGTTCCTGTTCTGACAATGCCAGTGGCGGAGTCGAATGCTCTCTTTTTTTCACGATGCCATTTTTGCACTTATGGTAGTAATAATAACTCGATCTCGGTATATCCAGCGCCTTGCAAGCCTTTTGGATGCTCACATTTTGAGCAAGAGATTCAGCGGTGCGCATCATATCTTCTCTCCTGTTGGATCGAGCGGTATCTGAAGTATTTCCGAGAGTTTTTTTTGGACGTCAATAATGGTTGCCGCCTGTTTGAGTTCTTTTTTAAGCCGATGGTTTTCTTTTTCCAGTTCAGTAATACGACAAACAGAAGGGTCAATATTTTTCGTCTTTGGGCCATGATGTTTTGGGGAAAGCGCTTCCAGCGCGCCTTGTTTACGTTGACGACGCCACGTAGTGAGGTTGGACGAGTAGAGCCCCTCACGGCGTAAAAGCGCTCCCATTTGACCCTGCGTGGCACAGGCATCCGCCTCCTGAAGGATGCGGAGTTTGTATTTAGCGGTGAATTTCCTCCGTGCGGCCTTCTCTGCTACCTCAGGGTCAGGAAAATGGCCGTTTTGAGTTGCGCCGCCAGTGGAAACTCCAGTC
>CAZPUD010000449.1:0-2385 GCA_964589115.1 uncultured candidatus Brocadiaceae bacterium
ACCAATCTGGACAAAGCCCAGGATGTCCTGCCCGGCTTCCGGGGGAATGTCGTCCAGCATTTGTGTGGCAAATGCCTCTTCTGAGAAAAACTGTTTTTCAATGACTGGCAGGGAGAAGTCATAAAATACCTCGCGGGAAGCGGTGGTTATGCGGTTGATCCGTGGAATTGAAGGACACTGGTAATTCTTTTGGATAGGAATTTCCTTTATATCTGCATTCACCCAGTAAGACGTCTTTTCTGCCATAACTACATGGTTATTCGATATCCGCCAGTATCCTACTATTTTGTCCCTGTCGAGTACGAGCATTCTCCTTACCGGGGCATACAGAAGCTTTTCCTGGTTACTGCCTAAAGCAAGTCTTACCTCTTCATCCTGAGTAAGCAGTGTTACGAGGGATATGCCCAATTCTCTGAGTGAGTCCTCACAGTGTTTTTTTGAAAATTTTATGAAGAGAAAACAACTGAGTACACTGCCAGCGATTATCAGGAGACTGATAAAAATAACGAGTCTTGTACGGATGCTTATCATAAAAGTTAGCGAGATAAAGCCTCAGATTAAACAAGTTATACCTTACGAAGTCCCCCTTAACAAAGGGGGATTCAGGGGGTTGTGTTTTTCTGGCATTTTTACAACCCCCTATCTCCCTTCCCCGTTTTCACGAGGACATGTTTCTAAGGGGGATTTTATGCATGCTACCACCAGCAAAGTCGCTTAAATAAAATTAAAATTCCTATACAATTAAAATAGGTCCTGGGCGGGTTCAAATTTGTAACTTGAACCCTATGTTTTATGTTGTCGATTACGCTTTCGATTACACATAGCGCCGTTATCCACATAAACTTGTGGGTTCAGGTTACAAACCAATGTCATTAAGTTAAGAGTTATTTGATCAAAACAACCCCCTAAATCCCCCTTTGCTAAGGGGGACTTTTACGGCAGGTAGCTTAACTTAATGACATTGGGTTACAAACCTGAACCATCAGGAAGAATTTCCTTAACGTCAAGTCTGTTCCCGAATCAATTTTATCATTTTAAGTTTTTCTTTGCGTCCTTTGCGCCTTTGCGGTAAACCATTACTCATTTGCTTCGGATTTAGGCTTTTCCGGCTCGTTCGGGTTAGGGATAAAAGACTACATCCGAACGTGATTGAAAGGGCGATACGTCCACCCCAATCCTTTCTGCCGTCTTTCTATTTATCGTTATCCTCAATTTCTCCGGCCGTTGGATACCTTGAGGCATAATGGCCGGGCTATTCAACAATGTTCCGGACAACCGTGCTGCCTGAACGCCGATACTTGTATAGTCAGCGGAAACGGAAAGAAGTATTCCTTGTTTTACGAGAATATCCGATGTACAGAACGTGGGCAGCCGGTGCTTCAAGGCTACTTTATTTATATTATCCAACGAATCTTTTGTAATCACGGTAACGTCCGGTACTATCCATAATGCATCGATTTTGCCGATCATGTTTCTCAGGGCCGATTCGACCTCTGTATGCGATGTGACTTCTGCCATCAGGAGTCTCATGTCTGTGTTCCGGGCAACGAGGGCTGCCTCTGAAACGATTTTTCCCGTATTAACCGGATCGTAAATGATCCCTATCCGTTTATAACTGCGAATAAGTTCTCTGAAGACAGCAAATTGATCCCCTACTGCTGCGTCTAAAGAGACGCCGAAAACATTGTCATCCTGTAAATTGAAACGCTCGTGGTTAATAACCATACAAAAAACGATGGGAATGTCCGGAAATTGTTCTTTTGCAAGGATTGTTGCCAGTATGCCTACTGTAAGGATAAGATCAGGTTTGAGTCTGTCATTTTTGATTGTCTGAATAACACGCCTGCCCTCTTCTACGTTCCCCCCCAAATCATAAGTTTCTTTTATGGTAACATCCTTCCCTTTCCATTCATCCTTGAAGCCCTTAATTGCCTCATCGTATGCTGCGATTTTCTGGCTTTGGATGATAATGAGGTTTTTGTTATTGATTCCCCCGGATGCGTATATTTCCAGGGAGGGAGAGGTGAAGAAGCACACAAGTGTCATCATTATCCTGAGACTATTTTTGTGCTTGCCGAATATCGACACGATACTATCCCCGTTTAAAACTAGGACGGAATCTCAAAATCAATGAAGAGCAAGATGTAAGATGTGGGATACATGATATCGTGCATCATGTATTGTGCATTGAGAACCTGAGTCATTTGTGATGATAGGCCGCATATAAACTACGCATTATAAAATTTAACCCTATGTTTTATGTTGCCGATCACGCTTTCGATTACACATAGCGTTGTTATCCACATAAACTCGAAGGTTCAGGTTACAAACCAATGTCATTAAGTTAAGAGTTATTTGATCAAAACAACCCCCTAAATCCCCCTT
>CAZPUD010000450.1:0-2366 GCA_964589115.1 uncultured candidatus Brocadiaceae bacterium
GGTCTGTTTACTTACAGGATGCATGGGATATTACCAATACCATAAACATTACCCTTGGAGTAAGACATGATCAGTACAGTGATTTTGGCGGTGCGACCAGTCCACGGTTTGGCTTAACCTGGGCATTTATAAAGAATGCGTCACTAAAACTACTCTACGGAGAAGCATTCCGGGCACCCAGTTTCAACGAAATGTTTACCAGCAACCAACCCGCAATTCCAATTCAGGGAAATGAGGATTTGAATCCAGAGAGAATCAGAACATACGAGATTGGATTAAGTTACCAGTTTAACAAATATGTTACAAGTACCATTAATTATTTTTACAATGACATCAAGGACCTTATTACTCTACGCCCTCTACAAACCTCTCCAAACATTTTGCGTTTTGAAAATTTTGGGAATGCACATGTTCAAGGTATAGAAATGGAAACTAAAGTGGATATTGTTAAAGGTAATTACATCTTCATGAATTATACCTTCCAGAATCCTGAGGATAATCACGGAAATAATCTGCCATTTGTTGCAAAACACTACGGCAATTTTGGGGTAAATGTACACTATCCAAAATACATCAACACCAATATAAGTACCTTTGTCAGCGGGCCCCGTTCCCGTGAAGCAGACGACACAAGGGATGATCTGCCTGCATATGCACTTGTAAATCTTTCTATTATCGGTAAAAATTTCTTTAAGACGATGGAAGTGCAGGGGACGGTGTTTAATCTGCTCGATAAGGACTACAGCGATCCGGCTCCTATCGTTGTCCCTGACGATCTCCCAAGACCCGGAAGGACGTTTTTTGTTGGATTAAGCTATCAGTTTTAATCTAACGTGTGGAATTTCTATGATTAGGATGGGTCAAGCGAGGTTAATCAATCCCCGGCGGGACTCGGCGGGTTCAGGTTTGTAACCTGAACCCATAGTTTTATACTGACGTTGGCGTTGTAAATAATCAATTACGGAATTGACGACATAAAATATTGGGTGCAAGTTACAAACATGACGTTTATGAATTTCAAAGTTTGTCATTATGCCATTAACACACCCCTACCCCTCTCAAGAGGGGAATTTGAGAAGTCCCTTCTTGAGAGGGAAACCCACCCCTTAGTCCCCTCCCGGGAGGGGACTAAGGGGTGGGTAAAAAAGAAAAGCCGTTGTGTTTTACCTTTAAAACCCAACCTAATTTAAACCCGCAGAAAGTTCGTAGCAGTTCAGCTCACCGCAAAGATGCAAAGGAAAAACTTACAAAAAGTTAAATTGTTACAAGAAATTTAACCTCTCATGAATCAATGAGAACAAAAAAGCGAAAATCAATATTGAACGAATCTATGGGCAATGTATGGAAGGGCATAGCGTTTTGGCTCGTCTTTATCTTTCTTTCCCTGAATGCACATTATATACCCAAATCCATTGCCGGTGAAAAAAACGTCATCGTTATCCGAAGCCAGGAGATTGCAGCCTATAATGAAGCAATCAAGGGGTTCGAAGAAGGGTGCAAGGGTCAGGGTATTTCCATCAGAAGAATTTATGATATGGAGGGAGATATAAACGAGGGCAAGAAGGTCATTCAATATATTAAGAACGATGTGCAAAAACCAGATCTTATAGTAACCGTGGGTATACTTGCGACCGTCCTTGCAAAGGATCAGTTTGCTGACGTTCCTATTATATTTTGCATGGTTGTTAACCATAAGCGTTTTGATTTACATGAACCTAACATTACCGGCATTTCCTCGGATGCGCCTGTAGAAGATCAATTGATCCTTATGAAAGAACTTCTTGGTACAAAGAAGAAGATAGGGGTTATTTATGATCCAATACACACCGGGAAGATTGTTTCAGAGGCAGCTATCATCGCAGAAAAGTTCGGGCTTGAACTGATAAAAAAAGAGGTTACATCGGAAGCAGAGGTAGCATCCGTATTAAAAAACATTATCAATAATATTCATGCCTTTTGGATACTCCCCGATGATACGGTAGTTACGAAAGATTCTTTAAGTACAATTTATAAGTTGACTTTAAAACATCGTTTACCAACATTTTCTACTTCAAGTGCAATAGTGAAACAGGGGGCCATGCTATCTATTTCTCCGGATTACACTTCTATAGGCCTCCAGGCGGCACGGATGGCAAAAGCGTTATTAATAACTCCAAAAGCCGTTCAACATTATATAGGACGGCAAGAAGAAACAACCTATTTCCCGGATATTGAAAAGCCAGACAGATTAAAAATAACGATAAATACCAAAGTAGTAAAAGATATAGGACTGGATATATTACCGCTTCAGTCTTACCCTGATGTGGTTTTTTATCCATAAATTATGCCTCCAGCAACTTTTATCTGTTGTGAAGATGTAGGGCAAG
>CAZPUD010000451.1:0-2359 GCA_964589115.1 uncultured candidatus Brocadiaceae bacterium
CTGTGTAGGTCAAATCCGTTTACAAGGATTTCTGGACGATAACCTAAAGAATCCAGTCACGTGGTTGATCAGGCATGAGAAGGTTGCATTGCCGTTATATCCGCAGTTTGGTACAGAACCAAATATTTATTATATTCCGCCAAGATGGGCACCAAGGGCATATCTCAGACAGATGTTTGGTCCGGGGGTAGATGAGGCTATAGAGAAATTTATGGTTCCATCTCGAGAGCTGCTTGCTGTGATGTCTTTATTCAGGATGTCGCAGAGTATTATCTTTGAATACAAGATAGAAGAAGGTCCAAAGGTGTTTGAGACAGTCATTCATGGCAAGAAGTTTGAGATGTTTAATGATACAGTAATCGGGTACGGAGAGGATGGCAAGGAGATTCTGAGGACTACAGTAGAAGAACCAATCCATATTCGTGATCCGAAACATTACAATTCAATTTAGAATTGAGGTTATTATGATGGTTGACAGTAGTAAACTCTTAGATGAGCATATTGAGTCTAAAGTGGAAAGTTTATTAACTCGCAGCGCTGCGTATCAGATACTTTCTGCATGTTTCCTTTATCCTACTGAAGAAAGACTTTCAGTGTTGAAGGATCTGAATTTTCAAGAATTCGGGAAAAGTCTGGATTCGTGTTATAAGGATGTGAATGATACGGCTGAGTTGCTGCGATGTTTGAATGATGTTCAGAGATACTTTGAAAATACCTCTGCTGAAGCTTTACAGAAGGTGTATCAGCGTATCGTTGGCCATACAATATCAAAAGAGTGCCCGCTATATGAGACTCAATATGGTACCGCACATGTATTCCAGCAGACACATGAACTGGCCGATATCCAGGGTTTTTATAAGGCTTTTGGCTTGGAAGTCTCAGATGTTGAAAAAGAGAGAAGTGATCACGTTAGTGTAGAATTTGAATTCATGCACTTTTTGCTGTACAAGCAAGCCTTTGCGTTAGAAAATCATGGGGAAGAGAAGGTACAGATATGTGTAGATGCACAAAAGAAGTTTTTGAAGGAGCACGTCGGTAAATGGGTGCCCCTTTTTGTAATCCTGTTTGGTAGAAAGGCGGAAGAGGGTTTTTACAATGCTTTATCTGCATTAACAAAGGAATTCATGAGATTAGAGATGAAGTTAATGAACGTAAAAACAGAGATCTTTAAAGAGTCTGACTTAAATCAGGATGTAGTTGCCGGCGCACCGGACGAATGTTTGTCTTGCGCCTCCTCTGACGATGTTAATGCAGATTGATTGGAGTTTGTTTATATGAAGCTTGAATTTGATCCGAATTTGGTTGAAGAAGTGATATTCAGGGAATTAAAGACAAAAGAAGAGAGCGGCGATTTTACTTTTACAAATGAATATCACTCACTAATGGATCCTGTTTATGAGAATTTTCCCTTGGATGAAAGACCGGCAGAGTTCAAAAAAATCGAATGGGACTTTTTTAGAAAGTTTGGTTTTTTTAATCTCGTAAAGGAAATCTTCGATGAATTTCCTGAACTTGAAGAAAAGGTTGCCGGTGGAGTAATAGCAAAGGCGAGAAATCCATTTGACGAAGGCTCCAGCATTACAAAGGGACCGAGTGAAGAACCCCAGCAAAAAAGGATTATTGTGAGACTGTTATCCGACCGCTTCCAGGAAATTACTTATTTAAAAAAGTTGCTGCGCCATGAGTTGATACATGTCTCTGATATGCTTAATGACTCTTTTGGTTATAGGGATGAACGTCTTGGATGCAATCCTATGGAAGAGAGTATTATTAAAGAACGCTATGGAGTTTTTTGGGATATCTTTGTGGATAGTCGTCTCATTAGGGAAGGTAAGGAAACGGTTTCGGACAGAGAAAGTCGCTATATGGAATTTGAATCGCTGTACAAAAAAATTCCTTCTGAAGTAAAAATAGCTATTTTCGATGTTCTTTGGCAAGATAATCGCCTGACGCACGACCGTATACTGGAATTAGCAAAAGATGTAAACAAGGTGATGGAGATTTCCGAAGGTTTACCGCTACATAATGTTCAGAAAGCAAAAAAGACGCTTCTTCCGGGAGCACAATGCCCGTTATGCCAATTCCGTTCTTATAACTGGGTTGAGAATCTTGAACAGGAACCTTATCTTATAGATAGCATTAAGAAAGATTTTCCCGATTGGGAATATGAAGATGGTATCTGTGAGAGATGCTTCGAGGTATATAAACTGCGAAGCCCTGCATGTTAATGTAAAGTTTTGATAGTTAAGACTTTTTATATAAATGATTTTGATAGAGAAAGGAGTAGGGAATATGAAGCTGACAAGGAGGACTTTCCTACAGATGGCAGGTGCAACTGGAGCAACCTTTACCATTGCCA
>CAZPUD010000452.1:0-2357 GCA_964589115.1 uncultured candidatus Brocadiaceae bacterium
AAGATGATTCATAATAATAGGTGATAGAGTATCCGTCATTGCGAGGGCGTTTTTTCCCCGAAGCAATCCCTTTTGTAGTATCCAAGAGATTGCTTCGGAAAAGACCCTCGCAATGACATGCTATACCTCTTTTGGATATTCCCATACCGTTACAAATAATGTTGACAGTGTACTACTACATGTCATTCCCACGAAAGTGGGAATCCAGAGGTATAGATTCCTGCTTTCGCAGGAATGACTGAATCAGATAAAGTTGCTATTAAAGGCAGCCTAATTTTTTATTAATCTGAACCTGCGATTTATTAATTGCTTGTACTGATTTCTTTTAACCATAGATCATGATTTACCTTATCGAAGTAATCACATTTGAGCTGCGTTATTGCTGTTTTCTTTTTTTCCGTTATAGTACTTTGCAGTGCGTTGAGGATTACTGAAAGACAGTCTCCCTCATAGCAAGTGAAGTATAAATCACTTGTAATTCCATCCAGGGGGTCTGCTGTTACTAAATTTTCAGGAATAAACCTTATAACTTTTTTCCCCTTTACCAGAGACTCAATACCTACTGTACTTGTTGTATAGATTACTGTTTCTACAGTATCAAATAATTGTTCAATTGAATCATTAACTATATGAAATAAGTTATTATACATTTCGATCTTTAATGAAGAAAATGGAGTTGAAGGGTGACATTTTATAAGAAATTTAATATCAATATATGTGTTGTGAAATGCCCTTTTAAGATCTAAAAGAAGCGCCTTTGCAATCAAAGGATCTATTGGTGTTGCTACAAGTACAGTCTTTGGCTCTTTGGTTAATTGAATTTTAAAATCATTTTTCCATAAGTAGGTATACCTCCAGGCGCCGCCATTTCTTAAAATACTTTCTGCGTAGCCGCCTTTTTCGTAAAACGTCCTGAACGTATGATTGCCCATTGTAATAATCCTATCAGGCAATGGTACTGCTTCATATTCGCCTTTACCCAAAAACAAACTTAAATAAAACCATGGCGAATGAGAATTTCTATATCCAATAAGCTTAATATTTGGGTAATTATCACCCGCCATACATATCATCTTCTCGAATGGCTGATTCTCAAAGGTATAAACTAATACTTTACACCAACCTTTGGAAAAAAAGTTTGATATGCAATAGTAATACATTAGATTTAAGTTAAATACCATTAATCCAAACTCCATCCATCTTTCTCTTTGAAATAAGATGTCTATAGGAGTGTCGTTTACAAATATTTTAGTATAATCTCGTATTTTAGGCTGCCACCATGCCAGAATAGATACGATCATCTCTTTTAGTTTGAGATCAAGTATGAGAGGCCAAATAGTATTTGTACTCGTTCTGCATTTTGATATGAGTTTTAATGGAAATTGTAAGTAAGAAAGACGTACTACTGCGATTCCTTTCGATGATAGAAAGTCTTCCATATCTCCACTTAAGTATTTATCCTTGTACTTATTTTCCTTGTTACTAAATGTGCTTTCATCTATATAACTGAGAAGTGCTACCGTTTTTCCCTTTTTTCTGATGGCATCAAGTATCTCTCGTGTATAAAAATAATATGTTATCCATTTTTGAGTTATAAGGTACAGAAGAAGCATAAGTCGATATGTTATTCCCCTTATCAGCCATAGAAATTTTTTTCTCAGCAAATACGGATGACCAATGAATACTATTTTTTGATTTTTGAAATTTATCCTTTTCAATTGGGTAAATAGCCATGGATCTTCAACTATAATACATATACTTTCCATTTTGTCATCAAATTCCTGTATAATTTTCTCTATTAGTTTTTCATAACAAAGGAGTAGAAAAAAATCAGTTTGAAAAGGACTTTTTGAAGCAAACCTGCTTGCCCACCAGTTTCGTTTATCGTTTTGCAACTTACCAATATCAGACACGAAATCTAAAAAAGGCTGGCGTAGCTCTTCAGCAACTTTATGCAGTTTATCTTTGAGATAAAGCTTATTTTCTTTACCAAGAACATCAACAAATTTTTCTCGTATATCTATATTTTTGCCAATATAGCACCAATTTACCGCTTTGTTAGGTAATTTCATTATTTTTTTACGTGTGTCAGGTAGTGCTATAATTATCATATTGCTTTATAATTGTATTTAGGTTACTTAAATCCCTCATTTTTGGGCATGGTATACTATCAAAAATGATTTCGTTATTGTTTATCCTTGCAATAAAATGTACAGAATTGTCCCGGGCAGCGTTAAAGTCACTGAGGGCATCGCCTATATATAGAGTATTACAAGGTTTTACTTTTTCTTTTCTAAGAATGTCTCTTACTGCTTCGGATTTTTTCTTTGGTGAACCGTATATTGCTTGAAAGAAGT
>CAZPUD010000453.1:0-2351 GCA_964589115.1 uncultured candidatus Brocadiaceae bacterium
AGTATGTGAATAACCAAAAGAGGTATAGCATGTCATTGCGAGGGTCTTTTCCGAAGCAATCTCCTGGATACTTCAAAAGGGATTGCTTCGGGGAAAAACGCCCTCGCAATGACAGATACTATATAATCTATTATTAATAATTATGTTGACAGTGTACTTGTCAACTTCCGGCAAATTCTATGGGGTTATCCAAAAAGTTTTATAAACGTACTGTATGTAAGGGCTGGAGATTTTCAGCCCTTACTTTTGTATTATTTACGGACTTTTTGAACAGTCCCATATCCGATAGCTATATAACTATTTGCCGAACGGAAAACAGTACATTAGAAACCACTACCAGAACCACTCCCGGAACCGCTTCCGCTTCCACTTCCTTCCGGACATTCACCTGCGTCACTGATATCTGCCTCGGACGGATCCTCACCGTTCGGACCCTTTGCCCCGTTGGCTATCCATCGTTCTATCTTCTGAATCTCGTACTCGCTAAAGTATGGTCCGCCGAAAGGCATGCGGTGATCATTTTCAACATCTTCCTCTGTTTCTTGTCCCCTAAGGCGTTTTATGAGCAAACTTTCTGATGGGTTATCCAGATCTATCAGTGCTTCATGCACGGTTCCGTCAGCGCCTGAAATTATGCCTTCCCAGCTCGTCAAATCCATACAGGCAATAGAAGGTGCGCGTTCCTTAGATGTTGCGTCGTTATTATTGTAATGGCACACTTTACAAGGAACACCGCCATTTACCGATTCTGTTAACAACGGAAGTACGTCACGTTTAAAGTCAGGTGAAGGGGTATCATCTTCTGCCCCTTGTGTAATCCATTTCCTGATCTTTGCGATATCTCTCTTCTTAAAGAAGGGTCCACCATAAGGCATTCTGGATTCACCTTGCTCCAGACCCTTTCCCGTTAGTCTTTGCAAGAGGAGACTGCCGGAGGGGTCATCGGTATCAATAATAGGTTCGGTCCCTGCGTCTGCACCAGCCATGATATCTTTAAATGAACCCATACTAAACTCGGCAAAGGCATTTTCGGGAATACCATCACTTTCTATAGTAAGGCTGGAAAAGTGGCATTTAATGCAAGGAGTTGACTCACTGCTGCCGACCTTATTTTCTCTTACAAAAAGGGGCAGGATATCGTCGGTAAAACTTATTGTCTTTTTTTTATTTTTAGAAAATTTACTTCCCGCACTTCTTTCTTCTGAAATCTGATTACTTGCACTGCTTATTTGTATAATACCCACAGCTAAGACGGCAGAGGCAGCAATCCCTGCAGCAAGAGAAATATATTTTCTTTTACTCTTATTCATTCAACCTAACCCTCCTTTTTCAATAAACAAAATCAACAACTGATTAACCTGGCGCGGCCTTTGGCCGCAACAAAATTCGAAATACGAATATCGAAATACGAAACAATTCCAAATGACAAAAAAACACAATGCTCCAAACTTTACGTAAGCCTTATATAATCAACGTCTTACGGCTATGTATTTTAAAAAACGAGCATAAAAAACAAGAAGTTGATGGATAGTAGTACGGATAAAACATCAACATGTAGGCCAGTAAAGCGAAGTTCACAAAAAACGGTTTAATTTAAACAGTTTAAGCCGTTTAGGCTGTGTGTTGGAGCACTTCGCTTCACCTAACCTACTGAATGTAAACTGCCCTTAGTCCCTCCATTCATAAGGAGGGAGAGGAAAGGAGAAAGGGGCAGTTTACTGTTATAATACCTTGAAAAATTCTTTCTTTAAAAAGTCGGAAATGTTCAAAGTAGTTCATTCTCATAGCTATCAAGAATGCCTCTTATAGTTTGACTTGCAGTATCAGCTTTCCCTTTGTTTTCGCTGTCACTGGCATTCCTTAAATCATGGAGGGCATCTTCTATTTCTTCCTTCTCTTCAAGCCCTAAACGTATTTCAAGATCTTCTAAGAATACCCTTGAATAGAGTAGTGCCTCTTCAGCCGTTACCATTGCGTCTAAACGGTTACCTGCATTAAGGACAGATTCGTTTGATTCTAATTCGCCCTCCACACGGCCAATAAAGCCCTTGCTTAATTCACTAACAATAGTATCGGCGTCTACACCTGATAAATCACCCGTAAATTGTGATTTAATTGTTTCACTACCTGTAGGATTATCTCTTGAAACATATTCCTCTACTATCCGATAGTAAACTTCACCCTCTTTTTGCACCTCAAGAGCTTTATCTGTGTTTGTATCTCTATTGTCCAGGACTGCCTCAACCTCTCGAAGGACCGCTATATAAAAGGCCCTTATAAGAGAAAGCCTGATGACCTGCCTCTGCACACCAACTGTAATTTCATCTTCTGTAGGATCCTTTTTCTGCAGT
>CAZPUD010000454.1:0-2340 GCA_964589115.1 uncultured candidatus Brocadiaceae bacterium
TTCAATCTTGTAGATTGAACCATTCGTTTAGCATTGGCCTGTACGTTTTGGTTTACTCCAGGCGTATGAGACATGCTAAACGTTTCGGTTCAATCGTGGACGATTGAACCAACTCTGAAACTTTGAATTTCCTATACATTAAATTAGGCTGCTTCATGCAGCAGCTATGGTTGGTTCTACTTTTCTTTGCATGTAAGGCAATTAAAGACTATGAAACTCTCTATAATAAGCGTTATTTTTAGCTGGCGTATGCTTGTCACTTTTTTTCTGGGCATCAGTTCCGGCATTCCGCTTTTACTTATTGGTTCAACACTTCAGGCCTGGATGACAGATGAAAATATAGACCTTGCAGTAATAGGAATGTTCTCCCTTGTAGGATTCCCATATACTATCAAATTCCTATGGGCACCTATCATGGACCGGTATGTACCTCCGTTTCTCGGACGGCGGCGGGGATGGATATTTATTTCCCAAATCCTTCTTAT
Source organism: uncultured candidatus Brocadiaceae bacterium (assembly GCA_964589115.1). Lineage (GTDB taxonomy): Bacteria > Planctomycetota > Brocadiia > Brocadiales > Brocadiaceae > JBDIVL01. Next base: position 486 of record CAZPUD010000454.1, read on the forward strand.
GGTAACCGTCGGTTCTTTTTTTCTGACAAAACCTGCACAGTCTCCATGGACTATAGCTTTCCTGGCCGTGCTTGTGTCATTCTTCAGTGCAAGTCAGGATATCGTTATAGATGCATACCGCCGTGAGCTCCTGCAAGACGAAGAACTGGGTCTGGGATCCTCCCTTTCCGTTAACGGATATCGTATCGGTATGCTTATATCCGGGGCGTTTGCCCTGTTTTTGGCTGACAAAATACCATGGAATTACGTGTATCTCCTCTTAGCATCATCATTCATTATAGGTATTATCACGACAATCCTGGCACCAAACCCTGATGGGCATATACTGCCACCTCAATCACTCCAGGCAGCAGTCATAGAACCTTTTACCGATTATTTCAAAAAGAGAGGGGCATTTGAGATCCTGGCCTTTATCCTGCTTTATAAAATTGGAGATCTTATGGCAAGCAACATGACTACTCCGTTTATACTGAAGATAGGATTTACAAAAACGGAACTGGCAACTATTGTAAAAACCTTTGGAATAGTTGCCACGATTACCGGCGGCCTTATCGGAGGCATTCTCTTGATACGTTTAGGGATTTTTCACTCCCTCTGGATTTTTGGAGTTCTCCAGGCATTGTCGACCTTGTTTTTCTCTGTACTTGCCTCTGCCGGTGCTAATCATTATTTATTGATGGCTACTGTTACCTTCGAAAATCTAACCACCGGTATGGGTACTTCTGCCTTTGTAGCTTTTATGTCAAGCCTCTGCAACAAAAGATTTACTGCAACGCAATATGCGATGTTGAGTAGTCTCATGGGTATTCCACGGGTTATCATTTCGTCACCAACAGGATTTTTGGCTGAAAAATTGGGGTGGGTTTACTTCTTTGTCTTTTGTGCCATATCTGCTATTCCGGGTCTCATTTTCCTCTTTCGTTACAAGGCCTGGCAGGAGGAACCGTATCCTAAGCAGAGAGTAACTGCTGCAGAGGGATATACAGACGGGGAAAATTAAAGATAGAAAAGATGAACAGGGATAGATATGGAGTATTGGAGTGTTGGAGTTTTTACAACAATAATCCATTACTCCACCACTCCATTACTCCATCAGTGTGAACTATAACTATCCAAGATTATTTCTATTTCCCTTGCTGAAAATCCCTGAGAACTGGAGGCTCGCCGGATAATGGCTCTTCAAGCAGCCGGAGGGCGGCATCGAGTACTGCATGCTGACATTCAGGGTCTCCCGGTGTACCTAACGGATAACCGTGCCGAAATGGCACGAACAAGGCACGAGGCGGCCTCACCTGTACAGCAGCCTCGCGCAGCAGTTGGATCACTGCCGTTGAAATACCCTGTCGCTCCATCTCCGCCGCTACCAGACTCACGGTCTGGTTACACATAGGTCAGACGGGAATGAGCAGAACCGCATCGACCTCATCTTCTACCAGTAACTGTGCAACCTCAGGTGCAGTAAACTGTATTAAGCGGCCCGGTGCGGTAATTGATCCCATAAAAGAGAAATGCCGGTGATTAACAGAACCTATGCGATTACACTTCACGAGTTCCTTCATCCGGTCTATGGGAAATGCAAGATTTGCATCCTGTCGAATTCCCGTATGGTCAAAAGATTTGCTGCGATGAGTATCAATAAGCTCCATGACATTGACATCGTTTGGTATTTCCCGGTAACTCGGATCGCCTCCCCGGATCGATTCGTCAAATGGTTCTTGCCCCGGAAGAACAAGGCCTGCACTCGAAACCAGTGCTACCCGGCATTTGTTAAGAGGTTTTTTCAGGGGCGCCCACGGAACCGGCTCTATCCTTCGCCATTTATAGGTCTTCAAGAACAAGCGCACAGAGATAGAAA
>CAZPUD010000455.1:0-2306 GCA_964589115.1 uncultured candidatus Brocadiaceae bacterium
CATTACTCCAATACTCCATGCCAGTTACCACACAACTTCAGTACTAAATTTTGATTTAGTCCAAAACAAGCTACACCCCTCATATTTCTCCCCGATGTTCACCCATCTTTATCCGGCATAAGGCAGCAGCCGCGTTTTGCCCCATATCAAAAAGAAATTTTACATGTTTAATATCAAAAGCGCCTTTCTCGGCACTAAACACACCCATAAGACCGGCTACCTGGCCTTTTACGATAAGAGGCACTTCCAAAAAGGAATTAAGCAATTCGTCCTGACTTACAGATAAATAACTCTCAGGTTCAACAACAATACACACTTTTCGAGTCAGCATGGGGGCCGGTGGTTCAACTCTCAGCATATCAAGAAGGCCTGACATCCTTTTCCCTAACTGTTCCACCGCAGCAGCGCTTAAAGATTGAAAAGAAATGACAAACAGGGTTAATCCGCCCGCAGCATTGTGAAGAAGGATGGCCATAGTTTGGCAGTTCACGATACGGGCTGTGGATTGTAACAGTAACTGAAGAATTTGCTCCTTACTTTCAGTAATAACTATCTCATGGCAGAAGTTGTTTATTTGCTGTTGTTCGGGCAGAGAGCCTGCTGCTGCCACCTCTTGATAATTAAAAATTGCCTTTATCCTCTGAACGAATGAGTTATCAGGAGGTTTGGCAATAAAATGGTCAGCACCCATCTCCAGACCACGAATGATATCCATCGGCTGGTCTTTTGTAGTAAGCATAAGTACCGGAATGTTTGCCGTACACCGGTTGGATTTTAGTTGGCGGGTCATTTCATAACCATCCATCACAGGCATAACGATGTCTGCCACCACAAGGTCAGGTGGATCTGCAAGTGCCTTATCAAGCCCGATCTGACCATTTTCTGCTATTTCAACCAGGTAACCTGACTCTTCGAGTAATAGCTGAGTTTTTAAAGCCTGAGTCGGACTATCTTCAACAACCAGGATGCGGTTGTTCATGATACCCTCCATTCTTTATTAAATTAACAAGCACTGCAGCAATTTTTTCAGGCGGTAATACATAAGATGCTGCGCCTAGCTTAATTGCTTCGCCAGGCATCCCATGGACCACAGAACTTTCCTTGTCCTGCACAATGGTAACGGCACCGTTTTCCTTCATCAGCTTTAATTCCTCTGCACCGTCTTTACCCATACCTGTAAGCAATATACCAATGGCATGTTTTCCGAAGTATGCTGCGGCATAACGGAAAAGATAAGACACTGAAGGACGAAGCCCATTTTCCGGTGCTTCCTTTGTAATTACTATTTTTCCACTTCTTTCAACCCTCATTTGAAAACCATCAGGGGCAATATAGATATGTCCGGGTATAACATCACTACCATGTGATGCAACAAAAACCGGCAGGAGAGAAGCCTGACCAAGCCAGTCTGCAAACCCTTGAATAAAACCTACAGCCATATGTTGTACGATGACTACAGGTACTGAAAAATTCTTTGGAAGTTTGGAGAGAATCGTTCGAAGGGCAAGGGGGCCCCCTGTAGATGCACCAATAGCAACGAGTTTGATTTTAGCCGGTGCTGATATATTTTCCACCTCTCCATTTGTAGAAACGACTTCCATTGACGAAACCTTTTCCGGCCGCTGTACATGCCGCCACCGTTTTATCACTCTTACCTCTGACATCAGTTTAACCGTTTGCACTAAACTTTTTGCCATTTCTTCATAGTCAGGATGACCTATACCTCTAGGCTTCTCCAGGACAGCAACAGCGCCGGCCTCAACAGCCCTGAAGGTAGTCGATACCTCTTTTGGATCCCAGCTTGCGCTTACAATTACAATAGGAATAGGGTTCGTCTCCATGATTTTGCGAGTCGCTTCAAATCCGTTCATCTTTGGCATGTTGATATCCATAGTAATAACATCTGGCTTTATTTTCTGTAATACCTCGATGGCCTCTTCACCGTTGTTCACTGCTCCGATTACCCGTATCTCAGGATCGGAACTAAGAATATATACCAGAAACTCCCTCATAACAGCCAGATCTTCAACGACTAGCACCTTGATCATGTACATCTCCACTCTGTGAGTAAATGAGTATATGGGTAGATGAGTATATGGGTAAATGAGTTTTTATAGTTCAATCCTTACATTCACTCATCTACCCATATACTCACACACCCATCCACTAAATAAGCTTCCTGACAATCTCCAGCAAATTACTCTGGTCGAAGCTGCTCTTTACGATATAAGCATTGGCACCTACATCTATACCCCGCTCCCTGTCTTCGCGGGAATCCAATGCCGTTACAAGTACAACCGGTAATT
>CAZPUD010000456.1:0-2295 GCA_964589115.1 uncultured candidatus Brocadiaceae bacterium
TAATGGAAGATGAGGCAGTGAGGTTATTGCTGTCTGAGGTAACTGATCTTACCTATATTTACGATACGGAGGGAAATATTTTATTCGTAAACAAGATATTCGAGAAATTTACAGGACACAGGCCTGAAAAATTTTATGGGAAACCTTTCTCACCTCTTTTTGATGAACCAAATCTCAAAAAAGCTATAGAAGCCTATACAAGGACACTACAGGGAGAAAGCACTCATTATGAACTTTCTTTTAAAAATACCATGATAGTATGTGATTATAAGAGTTTTCCACTGAGAGATATGAGGGGAAATATTATTGGAGTTATGGGAATTGCCAGAGATATTACTGAACGCAAATATAAGGAAGAAAGATTGAGGACACTGAATGAATCCCTGGAAAAAAGAGTGGCTGAACATACTGCAAGACTAGTGGAAATAAATGAAGAACTCGCAGGAGAGGTCAATGAGAGGAAACAATTAGAAAGGACATTTAAGCGTGACGTTGAGAAGTTACAGAAATCTCTTCAAGGGGTGATTAAGAGTGTTGCACTGACAGTTGAATCAAAAGACCCTTATGCATCAGGGCATCACAGGCGTGTAGCGAGGCTTGCCCGAAGCATTGCCGAAGAGATGGGACTTTCAAAGGACCGTATTGAGGGAATAAGTCTTACAGCGGCAATTCATGATATTGGTAAGGTATCCATACCGGCAGAGATACTCTGTAAGGCAGATCAGTTAACAGAGATTGAGCTTGAAGTATTTAAGGGTCATCCCCGTACCGGATACGATATACTCAAGGAGATAGAATTTTCATATCCTGTGGCTCAAACAGTGCTCCAGCATCATGAGAGGATGAATGGCTCAGGATATCCCTTGGGTCTGCCAGGGAAGGATATACTGCTTGAGGCAAGGATTCTTGGAGTAGCCGATGTGGTAGAGACGTTATTTTTCCCTCATCCATGCAGAACTTCCTTTGGTCTGGATAAGGCACTGGATGAGATATCCAGGAACAGAGGCATCCTTTATGATTTCAACGTAGTCCATGCTTGTATGATTGTTTTTCATGAAAAAGGATTTCGGTTTGAACAAGAGAATTACACAGGTGCCGGATTATCTGAAGATGCACTGTTAAAGGTGTGATGTAGTTCAGCTCATAACGGAGAATAACTAAATCGCAGAAGATGAAATTAGTAGGCAGTAGGCAGTCTGCTTCTCCATACTGATTACAGCAATAAACTATTGCGAAGTTAAAAAACGAAATTGATGTATGTTTCTTAAGCTTTCTAACCGAAATAAATAGTAAATTATCTATTTATTAAAAAGGAGGTAAAAAGATGTCTATATTAATTGTAGGAGGCGATTATCTGGGAAATATTCCCGAAAAACTTGATCAGCTTGGATTTAGAGAGATACATCATATAACAGGCAGGGGAGGACAAAAAATCCATGATGGTATCCCAAGGGTAATAGACTTTATTCTGGTACTCTATGATTGTGTGAATCATAACCTTGCTTATAAGATGAAGAGATTCTCTACTACCAGAGGAATCCCTATTATCTATGCCAGAAGATCCTGGCCTTCCATATATAGAAATATAAAGGCAATTAATGCCATTTGAACATTGAAAAACATGCGGTTCGGTCGCGGTAATCGAACCAGCCGTGCAAAAGAATATGCTGATTTTATTTAACTATAACAGAGGATGCTGTAGATGAAAACAAATAGATTCTTTGTATGCCCAAGCTGCGGTAATGTTAAAAAATTTAAAATATTTACCAGTAACTTCCAAATCGTTATACAATCTCCCGACGATGGGATATGCACAGGTGAGAGTGGCATTCTGCCTAACTTACGACAAACAGACAACTATGTTGAATGTCAATTATGTTATAAAAAATCTGAGTATGACATTGCAATGGATCATGGTAAAAAATATCTTAAATCCCTAAAGAAACCTAAGACGGCAAACACACCAATATAATAAGGCACAAAATGACCTGAATATTCCAGTTTACCTCAGAGACTGCTAAGATCGTGTGATTATGGAAGAGAAGAAAGCCGAATCACTGGAATTTACACGCTTTATTTTGTTTCTCTCGTTCTTAACACCCCGGCAGTGGGCTGTTACCTATTATAAAAGTATAGAGGGAAATATGGAAAAAGGAATAAGAGGAAATACCTCAAAAAGACAATGTCCTCTCGTCCAACACCCGCCTAGTGATGAGTGTTACTGTGTTAAATTAGACAGTCTTAGTGTGGAAGATACACTATATTATTGTGGAAAAAATTTCCAAAAATGTAAAC
>CAZPUD010000457.1:0-2291 GCA_964589115.1 uncultured candidatus Brocadiaceae bacterium
CTCGCAATGACAGATACTATATAATCTATTATTAACAATTATGTTGACAGTGTACCAGTATCTACTGCAGTGCTTTTCCATAATCAATCGTTCAGCCGTTCAGTTTCACTTATTGAACTTATAAGCACATGAAAGGGGAAAAGATGAGTTGGGTTTGTCCATATATGATAGGTGATGAATGCAGCAGGTTAAGAAAGAAATGCCAGCCATCGCAAGGAGGCTGTGTACTGGAGGATAATGTCAAATTGATTAACTACGAGGGTGGTGGTGTAAACAAAAAGAGGCAAAATAACAATGTTAACCCCGGTAGCAGGTCTCAGAGAAAACAGCAAAAAGATAAAAGATAGCTGGAAAACTTAACTGTAGTATTCGAGGGATGAAACCGAACAAAACGAACCAAATATTTAACGATGGTTTTATTCAAGCGACCACGTTTTCTTTAACCCTTCCTCGTTTAAAAATTTACCTGTTTCAAGGATGTGTTGTACTGCTTCCTGATAGTACGGTTTTTCTTTTATACCTGCAAAGGCACCGGGAAATATCACGAGAACAATATGTGCGGTTGTATCCGAGAATTGTTCCAATACAATAGCACATCTCTGGTCATGGGATAAGCGGATATTGTCAATCATAGGGAAATCAAATAAGCCTATCCAGAATTCTAATACTTTTATGTCCAATTCATGACCCGGTCCCTTTGGTGTGCTGATCTCTAACTTAACCTTTATTTCCTTCTTTTTCATATTAACTTCCAGTACAGCAATCCTAAAGTTTCTCTCCACCCCTCCCAATGCAAGATTTTCATCTTTTAACAGAAGACAGGCCTGTTCCTGGAGAAGTGGGTCCAGGTCAATTATCCTAAAAAAACATTTACCATCTCCTTCCAAAATCCATAGTTGTTTGGTAATAACGCTTTGTGCAATATTTTCTAACTCTTCCAGGTATTCTTCATTAGGTATGTTAGAGGAAATTAATTTTTTATCTCTTAGGAATAGAAAAAAAGGTTTAATATTAAACGATTCACTGTAATTATAGGCAAGGAGTTTAAGATTTAACAGGTGTTCTTCTACAGATACTTTTTCTGTTTCAGAAAATGATTTAATGATTGAATCAAACATACCTTTCCGCAGTATGCTTTCCGCTTCCTCTCGTTTGCTCATTAATTCCGAGTAAATACGCAACGCCTCAATAGTTAAGTAGCTCTTTTCAGTACGCGCTTTAACGGCAGCCTTTTCCTTGAGATAACTGGAACCCAGAAAACCGGAGATCCCTATGGATAGTGCAACAATTACACTCCCCAATAGCGGAGCATAACTCGTAATTATATCCCTGATACTTATGAGAAATTTTTTATCTTCCCTGCCTTTGTCCTCGAGCTCTTTATTCTCCATATGTATTCCATCCTTCCCACACTAGACAAATTTTACTATCCCTTTTTGGAAAGATTTATTTTACTTCAATTCTGTTAGCTGCAGATAGAACAGGAATCGTGGCCGGTGGTCCGGAAACCGTGATCCGTGACCAGGAAGAACCGGAAACCAGAAAATGGGAACCGGAAACCGTGTTAATCTGCAGCCTAATTTAATACTTAAGAATTTCAAAGTTTTTTCATTATGTCTTTAACACACCCCCTAACCCGAATGAAATGGAAATTGTTTAGAGTTTAGAGTTTCAAGTTTAGAGTTCAAACTCCTAAACTCTAATATTTTTGCCGCAAATGTTAAAAAATAAGTTATAAGATACTAAGCCTTTTTTGCAGACTGCGCTGTGAAAAGGAAATCCGAAATACTAAGCACGAAATACGAAACAAATTCTAAAATACAAAATCTCAATGACAAAAACCTCGTTTCGAACATTTGAAAATTAAGATTTTGGATTTGTTTCGAATTTCGATATTCAGATTTCGAATTTAGACACTTAGGGACGATAGAAACAGGCACAATTCAATCGTCCCTATGGGACTTGTATTCTATCATTCAATTACAGGCAATAAATTGCCTGTCTACTATCATTTACTCCTTACGGAATACTAAGGTAAAATACCCTGTTCTTACACACTCCATAAAAGATGTGGGTAAGGATAAGCTCAAGAGGGGATGGAGCACACCCCCAACCCCTCTCGAGAGAGGAGTATAAAAGTCTCCTCTAGGGAGGGGATTTAGGGGTGGGTAAAAAGAAAAGCCGTAGGTTTTGATTTTTAAAGCCCAACCTAATTTAATGTATAGGAAATTCAAAGTCTCAGAGTTGGTTCAATCGTCCACGATTGAACCGAAACGTTTAGCATGTTTCAT
>CAZPUD010000458.1:0-2275 GCA_964589115.1 uncultured candidatus Brocadiaceae bacterium
AGTAGGGATACCATGCGGAAGGTCTAAATCATTATCGATGGTTTTAGGAACATGAACAACTCTAATTCGTCCCGCAGCCATATCATCTACCTTCAAAGCGCTGTATGCAGTATCATCGCCGCCAATAGTAATCAATTTATCTACATTTAATCTCAGCAGAGAGGTAACAGTATTTTCAAGGAATTTTTTATCCTTAGTGGGGTTATCTCTCGCAATACCTATGTAGGAACCGCCGCGAAAATGGATTCGGCTTACATTGTGAATTGTCAGCTCTCTGAAGTGAGATATATCTCCTTGCATAATCCATTTAAAACCATCTCTTATACCTAATACTTCTACACCTTCCACAACTGCACGAATGGTTGCCGCACCAATAACGCTATTTATACCAGGAGCCGGTCCACCGCCGACCAGGATTGCTAATTTTTTCGGAGCAATTGACATTAATTTATTTTCCTCTTTGAAAGAATTTATTAAACTGAGTTATCTATTTAAAGTCTAACCGAAGATATTTGTCAAATGACTCATTGAGAAATTTGTACTAAAGTTTCGATTTCTTAATGAGTCAATACATCAGATAAGGTAATCCATAGGATCTAGGGATAAGGTTTATGTTGTTAGAAGTAAGATTTGTTACTAAGGTTAGAAAGTAGATAAGGTTCGGATTACCTATAGTAAGGAAAACCTTATCAAGTGAATCTCCGAAGGAGTCCCTTGGACAACCTTAGTAACAAAAAGTAATCCCCAGTTCCTTTAACCTTATCCCTAGATCCTATGGATTATCTTATTATTTGTAAAAACATATAACTTAAAATCTGAGAGATTATTTCTTAAATATTGAGCATTAAGATTCTAAATGAACGAAAATTGAATTCATTAACTCACACTATGCAATGAGTGTAAAACCTACGAGGTTTTGTCAATCAGTATTTTCTTAAACTTGATTTTAGTTCAAAATCAAAAATCTTTCATTGAAACCCCGGAGGTTTCTCTTTGTGCATAACATAAGTTATTAATTTGGCGATTCACATTATACCTAAGACTCAACGTCGCTCCGTAGTAAATATCAATCTCACATAAAAATATTTCAGCGATACAAAGTTAATCAAGCGGAAGAAGATGTTGTCTCACTGTTAAAATTCTATTTCATAGCGAAATTATTAAGGCGATAAGTTAAAGAACTTTGAGCTTGGCAAATTTCAGCATTAACTGTTTTACATTATTTCCTTCGAATACTACCGTAGCTTTTGTCATATCGCCTGAGCCTGTAACCTGCGTTACTTTGCCAAGTCCAAACCTATCGTGCATTACACGGCTGCCAGGACGCAGCGAAGTATTATCCTGATTGAAGTCGTGATAGTCTACGTTCTGAAAGTATTCGTAATAAATTTCCTTTTTGGATTTTCTTATCGAAGTTTTTCTTCCGATGCTTCCATTAACTTCTGTAACCACCGAAGGCTCCAGTTCGTCTATAAAACGCGAGCGGCTTTGATAAGCTACTTCACCGAATCTGTACCGTGAGCGCGCGTGTGAAAAATATACTTTTTTTTGAGCGCGGGTAACTGCAACGTAGAACAATCTTCTTTCTTCCTCAAGCGTGGCATCGGAGTTAAACCTATTAGCTAAAGGAAAGATATCTTCTTCGCATCCGGAAACAAACACTATCGGAAATTCTAATCCTTTAGCGCTGTGTACTGTCAAAAACGTAACCACGTTGTTGGTATCATCCTGTATATCGATATCGGAGATGAGTGAAACTTCTTCAAGATACTGCTCAAGTTTTGCATCTTTATTTTCATTAGAAAACTCGCTTAACGCTGCAAGAAGCTCATTAACGTTTTCCCATCGTGCTAAAGATTCAGGGGTATTTTCTTCTTTAAACAAACGTAGAACTCCCAACTCATCTACAAGAGCACGGGATAATTCCCCAACCGAAAGCTTGTTTTTCAATCCGATATATTTATCGAGCAGTACCTTAAATGCCTTAACGTTTTTTTGGATTCTTTCCTTGATATCAATTACTTCGAAAACGCGTGTCATTGTATCGAATAGCGTGATATTATGCTTTCGAGCAAAACCTATCATTCTTCTGATAGTTGTGCTGCCTATACCTCGTTGAGGAAAATTCATTATTCGAAGCAGACTTTCTTCATCGTTCTGGTTTGATATCACTCTTAAATAGGCAACAATATCTTTAACTTCTTTTCTTTTATAGAATTCCAAACCGCCGATAATTCTGTAAGGAATTTTTTCTTTTCTGAATATGTCTTCTAAA
>CAZPUD010000459.1:0-2247 GCA_964589115.1 uncultured candidatus Brocadiaceae bacterium
GATTGCTTCGGGGAAAAACGCCCTCGCAATGACAGATACTATATAATCTGTTATTGACAATTATGTTGACAGTGTACCAGCAGTTTGCGGGGAGGCATTGTTATAAGGTTAATGATGTTAATATGATGTAACAGTGATTCCTTATGTTTAATTGTTTTTAATCCCGAAGGGATGTCATGATTATAGCAAAAGACCTAAGAAGAATTTTAAACCCCGAAGGGGTGACATAATTGTAAATAAAAAATTAAAATAGCAGCTAACCCGGAACGGTGTCGACAAAACACAGCTTCATAATGTTACCCCTTCGGGGTTATTAGTCTGTGGTTTATTCTTTTGCTATAATCATTTCACCCCTTCAGGGTTAAGTACATTACAGCCGTGCAGGATAGGTTAAGCGATTTCGGGAAATTATCACTTTATAAAGGATACTTTTTCGGCCCAGATACTTTCAGGATATTCCTTCAGGATATTTCCCCATGCACTTAATAATGCATCTGCGTTGTGACTGGCTTTGTATTCTGAAACGCCAAACCAGTACAGTGCTTCCGGAGCAACGGCACTTCGTGGATATTTATCTACAACAAGCTTTAGTTGTACGCTTGCTGATTTATATTCCTGTTTTTCCAGTGCCATCATGCCCAGGCCAAGTTCTAATTGGGGAATGAATTCGTCAGGTGGTAAAAATCCGTTAAAGCGGTGATACTCGGTACCATTAGAGTCCAGGATAAGGATTGTCGGTGTCCAGAATACACGATATTTACTGAGAAGTTCCGATTTACTCTGGGTATTGATATGTAAAGGGATAAAGTTTTTTCTTATATAATCGGTTACTGATGGATTGGGGTACGTCACGGTACCCAGTGTTCTGCAGCCCCCTCACGTAGGAGAGAAAAAATCCAGAAGGATTGGTTTCTTTGTCGCTTCTGATTTTTCAACTGCATCTTCGAGGGTAGTTTCCCAGGAAATGGCAGGTATATCTTTTTTAACATCCGAAAGAACAACTGCTGCAAAGGGTATCATACCTAATACCGACAGAAAGGACATGCTGTATTCTAACATGATAGTCCTCCTTTTCTCAAAAGATGTAACTAATCTGATAAAATGCCTTAATTATGAATGTATAACGGAATATCCGTAAAATCAATGAAAATATACCGTTATTTCCTGTTTCTTAAGAAGTCATCCATATCAGCCTTTATACGGGGTTCATCAGTTTCTTTTGCCTTATTATAACAAAGGATGCAAATGTCCCCCTTGCTTGTAGTCATTTTTTTCCACTCATCTTTATCTCCAAGGTAGCGACCACATTTCCAGCAATTGGCCATGGTATTTTTCCTCTACATATTCAGCAGTTCTACAAATCTTTCTACAAGATAGGCAAGATATTCTATATCTATATACGCCTCCGCACTGCTGTCCAGAAATAATTTGCAACTGGCATGAAATTCTTCATCGGCAGCCCAGAAACATAAATATAAGGGTACGCATGGTAAGAGATCAAAACGGCAGATATAATCCGCCTTCATTTTACCCGGGACTTCAATTCCATCAAGCTCACTGCAGCGTGCCTTTAGTTGCTCAATATCTTTATTGAAAGCTGCAGCAACTTTCTCTTCTGCGCTTCTTTGAAATGCCTTTACATGGGAAGCGGTATTTGGAAAGTATCCAAGGGTTACCCAATTTCCCGTTAAGGCCTTGTTTCCCTTCCTGCGAATATAGTCATAGATTATGATCTTTGACCACGAATCATTGCAATACGTATCATCTTCGAACAGGCCTTCTTTGCGCATTTCATAAAGCCTGTTCATCATTTTCAGCTTTATAATTTCATATCCGTCTTTAACCTCAAAATGTGCACCAATAGCAGAGGCTGTTTCTCTGAAGTTTAGGCGTTTAGCCTCGGCTTCTAATTCATTACTTACACGCTCGTAATTATCTTCCATAGTGGTAATGGTTTTTTCTGCTGGCAACCCTTTATCATCTTTTTTGATATATGGGCAATCCCATATATTAAGTTGTGCATTTTTTACCTTGACAGCGAAGGCCAGGCAGGTTGGCATGCCGCATTTACCACAGTTGGTTTTTGGCAGTTTTTTATATATTTCTATCACAATAACACAAAAGGCATCCTGGAAGTAGTATTTGGTCCCGGATGCCTTAGATTACATAGTGTGGCGGAGCCACAACCAAAGGGTTTTAACCACGAAGAACCTGGCGCGGCCTTTGGCCGCAACCAAATTCGAAATA
>CAZPUD010000460.1:0-2226 GCA_964589115.1 uncultured candidatus Brocadiaceae bacterium
AGTTGTGCATGCTGGTGCGCGAGCTCACGGGCATCCGCATCCTCGACCACCAGATTGACAGAAAAGAAAAATCTGAAGGAAGTACCCTCAGGCAGAAAAAAAGGGTTGTGATTGTAGCGGGAGTTCTCTTAATTGCACGGCCAGTGATTCCGCTGATGCTCGCGCCGGTAATTACCATCTTCGGCGCCCTTCCTGTCATCAGGAAAGGTTTCCGGGCAATAAGAAACAGGCAATTGAATGTAGATACCCTTGATGCTGCTGCTGTTGGTATTTCTCTTGTAAGAGGGGAGTATCTGGCAGCCAGTCTGATCACGTTCTTTCTGAAAGTCGGTGATTACCTTGAGGAGCAAATAAGGCAGAAATCAAGAGAAAGCCTTTCTAAAATGTTTCAGAGACCCGATGAATGGGTATGGACAAAGAGAAATGGCCGCGAGGCACTGGTTCATATCAGTGATGTAAAAGAAGGTGACCTGATAGTGGTAAGGAGGGGCAGTAGTATCCCCGTAGATGGTATTGTGGTTGATGGTGCAGCCGTGGTCAATCAAGCTTCGATTACCGGTGAGCCATTTCCTATTCCTAAAAGGGCGGGAGTAAGGGTATATGCAGGTACTGTACTGGAAGAAGGTCTTCTGACGATAAGATCAATAAGAGTCGGCAGTGAAACAAGGATCTCCAGGGTAATCAGGGTAATTGAGCAGTCAGAAGGGCTAAAGGCCGATGTACAGAGCTACGCCGAAAGGCTCGCGAACAGGATTGTACCTTACAGCTTCTTGTTAAGCGGACTTCTGTATCTTTTTACTGGAAATGCTGTAAAGTCGGTTTCTGTACTTATGGTAGATTATTCATGTGCCATTAAGTTGTCAACTCCATTAGCAATTATGTCGGCGATCATAACCGCATCAAGAAATGGGGTTCTCATAAAAGGTGGCAGATTTATAGAAAAACTGTCACAGGCGAACGTATTTGTTTTTGATAAAACAGGCACCCTTACTGAAGCCAGACCAAAAGTCTACGATCTTTTCCCCTTTAATGGCACTAGCTGGGAATATCTGTTAAAAAATGTGGCATGTATAGAAGAACACTTTCCGCATCCGGTGGCAACCGCTGTAGTGAAAAAGGCAGAAGAGGAAGGTATTATTCATGAAGAAAACCACGCCGAAGTAGAATATATTCTTGCTCATGGTATTGCATCGAAGATTAAGGAGAAAAGGATACTGGTAGGGAGCAGGCATTTTATAGCCGAGGATAATAAGATTAGCATGGAGAATGAAGAACCTGTAATTAAAAATCTTGTGGACAGAGGGTTCTCGATACTCTACGTCGCTGTGGATGATAAGCTCGCAGGTGTTATTGCCATTGAGGACCATTTAAGGGAAGATGCCCAAAGATTTTTTGCAAGACTCAAGGATTCAGGTGTGGAAAGAATTGTCCTGCTTACCGGAGATAACGAGGCAACAGCAAGAAATATTGCTGAAAGATTAGGAATAGAAGAGTATTACGCACAAGTACTCCCGGAAAGGAAAACAGAAATAATTAAAAACCTGAAAGATAAAGGTAACGTGGTCGCAATGGCCGGCGATGGTATCAATGATTCCCCTGCTGTCTCTCTTGCAGACGTTGGTATATCAATGAAACATGGTGCGGATATTACGAAAGAGGCTTGTGATGTTTTGCTCCTGGACGTAAAGCTTGAGAAGATTATCGAAGCAAAGAAGATATCGGAGTACACTATATCGCGTATTAAACAGAATTTTAAATATGCAATCGGAATTAATACTTCCCTTATTGCCCTTGGTATATTAGGTCTAATAACCCCGGTGGCATCAGCCCTTATACACAATGCAACAACAATCTTCATATCTGCGAATTCGCTAAGATCATATCCTGCATTCTCCAAAGAAAAGTTCTGATATTAACCCCGCGAAACATACAGGGAATGTGTAAAAAGTGAATAGTAGTTAGTGAATAGTTAAATGTAATATGGTTAGATGGTTAATATCCACTATTCACTATTGACTGTTAACTTCCCTTAAACACCCCCGGCCACTCAGGGTTGGTTCAATCGTCCACGATTGAACCGAAAGTTTAGCACGTTTCATACGCCTGGAATGAACCAAAATGTGCATGCCGGTACTAAACGCATGGTTCAATCTTGTAGATTGAACCAACCATAAAAGTTTCAGAGTTGGTTCAATCGTCCACGATTGAACCGAAACGTTTAGCATG
>CAZPUD010000461.1:0-2208 GCA_964589115.1 uncultured candidatus Brocadiaceae bacterium
GACGATTGAACCAACACCGAATCTTTGAAATTCCTATGCATCGAGTTAGGTTTTGCTCCGATCAACCCAACCTGCTTGACTTTTTCTTGACCTTAATCTAATTCTCCAGTAATATCTTTTATACTCTATAACTTAAACAATAATTATTTTTCTTCCAATAAATTTTATGGATTGGATATATCTTTTAATCGCCGGCCTTTTCGAAACTGTATGGGCAATTGGCATGAAATATACTGAAGGATTCACCAGGTTCTGGCCAAGTATATGTACCGCAGTCGCTATGATAGCGAGTTTCTTTTTTCTATCAAAGGCACTAAAGACACTCCCGGTAGGTACAGCATACACAACATGGACGGGTATCGGTGCCGTCGGCACTGTAATTCTTGGTATACTTCTGTTTAGTGAATCCCGTGATATACCCCGTATTATTTTCATTACTATGATTGTAGTTGGAATTATAGGACTTAAATTCTCATAAATCCCAACCCGAATGAATCGGAATGTGTAGCGCGGAAATTTGGATTTCGGATTTTAGATGTCGGATTTTGGATTTTTTAATTTGGTTTTTCATTTCGCAATCCGCAGTCCCAAATCTATAATTGGATACATCCCCCGCCCAATGCCGACCACAAGGGATCGGCGCTACAATTTTTGCTGAAAATATTAAAATTTATCTCTGAAGATACTACATGTATAGAGAACAACATTTCTATATGTATAAATATTCGTTCATCTTTATTCTTCTTATCTTACTCATATATTCATACCCCTGTACTGGGGAAGATTCTGAATCTAATGGGAGGCAACTAGTAAGCAGATACCTTAGAAGTACAGATACAAATGAGATGGAAGATATCCTTAAAACTATCAATAAACTGAATGTAGATGTAAACAAGGTAAAAGAATGGGTTGCGGCATCAGGGAACTATTTACCCCAGGAACCCGGATTACACAGGAAATTGGCGCCTGTTGGGGAAAGAAAGGGAGAATATTTTGTATATGTACCGCCTTCGTATACACCGGACAAATCCTGGCCAGTTATATTGGCACTCCACGGAGTAGGAAGTATTGGTTATGAGCAGATAATGGCATGGTTGAAGTTTTCAACACACAACGATGAGTTTATTCTTGTAGGTCCTACATACGGTCCCGGACTTTGGTGGAATGAGGAGGCTGAAAAACTGGTACTTTCAGTGCTTGATCAGGTTAAGCACGAATACCATGTAGACACAAACAGAATTTACATTACCGGATTTTCAAGCGGCGGACATGGTACATGGTATATGGCCATTCGCTATCACTGGCTTTTCACAGCAGCAAATCCTATCGCCGGTGAATGCCCGATACCTTCTCTTCTGGTCAACTTAATACATGTACCTGTCTACATCATTCATGGAGCTAAGGATATGGTTATTCCGGTAGAAGCAGCAATGGATGCGCATTCAAAACTGAAGAAACTCGGCTATCGCTTTATATACAAAGAGATGCCGGAACTGAAACACCGGTTTCCCGCTACTCAAATTAATGAGGTTCTTGACTGGTTCCGGACAAATACGAGGTCACCCTATCCAGACAAGATACGGTTTTCAACGGAATCGGTAAGATACCCTATTTCATATTGGGTTGAAATAGTGGAATTCACTGAATTAGTTGGACAAATAACAAATATACTAAGAGACAGTTCAAGACATCCGGTGATAACCGGAGGGATTTCTGTAAATGCAACCATTGAGGGAGATGTAAGAAAAGATAAAAATGAGATATACCTGAAAACGAGGGAAGTAAAAGCACTGCGACTCTATTTGGACGATAAACTTATTAATACGGAAAAACCATTGCAGGTATATATCAATGGGAAGATCGTATATTCAGGAAAAGTAGATGAAAGTATACGTGTAGTCCTCGATACAGTAAAGAAGAGGAAAGACCGAAAGGCATTATTTTCAGCATATCTTGATCTAAATGTCCCACTAGTTGACTAATGATATATACAAAAACCAAGGCTTTGCTCTTAATGGCAACGTGACGGGGTAACTCTTTTAAATTAGGTTAGGTTTTAAAAGACAAAACCCAACGACTTTTTACCCACCCCTATTACCCACCCCTAAATCCCCTCTCAAGAGGGGACTTCTACAATTCCCCTCTTGAGAACATCTCCAATTCCCCTCTTGAGAGGGGTTAGACATTCTATGTCAAGCACTTTTTTTC
>CAZPUD010000462.1:0-2197 GCA_964589115.1 uncultured candidatus Brocadiaceae bacterium
GTTTATAACGTTAATAATACTAGAGTGACTTCTGAAATTCTCCTCTAATTTCAGAATTTCTTCCTGTCCGCAAACCTGGCTTACTACTTGTTCATATGCCTCTATATCTGCCCTGCGGAATGCGTAAATGGATTGTTTTGGATCTCCTACGATGAAAAGTTTGCCTGGCTCAAGAATTACCTTACGGGCATCTTTATTATACTGCCCTAATGCTTCAGAAAGGAAAAGGACTATCTCATATTGAACAGGATCTGTATCCTGAAACTCATCTATGAGTATGGCCCTAAATTCTTTTTTTAATCTTTCGCGAATAGGACGATGTTCCCCCTTCTGAAGTAAATCTCTCGTAAGAGTAAGGAGGCCGTCAAAAGAAATATAACCCTGCAATAAGTATGTTTGCCGGAATGTATTTATAAAAGGAATAATCAGGCTTATTGTTGTCTTGATAAACTCTTCATCTACAGTTCTCAGCTTTCTCAATAAACTATGGCACTCCTTAACCAATTTTCTCGCAATATCAAACTTATCATCTCTCCAACCGGTTTTTGCCTCAGAAGGATTTTTATCAGGGTCATATTCCATGTTATTCAAGTAGCCCAATCCTTGCTCTTTTATCGCATCAAAAACCTTCAACAGGTCACTTAATTGAGAAAGAAGTTTATTTGCAGGTTTCTCACAATAAGGGATAACCTCAAGGATCTTATCATGTAAAGGGTCTATTAAAAGATGAATATGCAATTTGCTATTCGACTCCAAAACAGAACGATCTTGTTGAACCGGCAGGGACAAAAGAGGTATAGTAAACCCTGACAGGCGTCTGGTTAGTTCTTTAACCGACCCAAGGTCTAACCGATTGAGGACTTTTTTCCATACTTTCCCGTTAGGGGATGCAAGAGAGAGTTGTCCTTCCAGCCATTTTGCCCATTCTTTCTCAAATAGCTCATTAAACATATCGCCTTCATCCACAATAAATCCAGGTACTACACCTGATTCAATGGGATAGAGGCGAAGAATATGGGCTGCAAAACCGTGAATGGTTCCAATAAGGGCCTTATCCATATCTTCCAGAGACTTTCTTGCACGGTTTTCCATCTCACTATATGTTACGCCGTACATATCCCGGATATGTGTGAGAAATATTTCTATCCTCTTTTTCTCCTCTTCTGAGGTATTTCCATTGATAACGTTTACAATTTTCTCCAGTTCTTCCATCAGTCTCATTTTCATATCGCTGGCAGCTTTTTCGGTAAAAGTCATTGCCGCTATTTTGAGGATGGGGCTATCTTCCGTTTGAAATCTCTTATGACCTAAAAGCAGATGTAATAGCCTATTTACCAGAAGTGTGGTCTTTCCTGTTCCCGCACCGGCTGTTACCACAATATTTCTAGCAAGTTCGGATACAGCAAGATCTCGTGTAACGATGTCAATTGGCTCTGACATTTTTTGATTTGTTCTGAAATGATCAAAGTACATGCAAGGTGGAACCTTAGGCCGATAAAAGGAATTAGTAGTTATCAGCCGTTAGCTTACAGCGGTCAGCCTGCAGTTTCTGTAAAATAGCCGATAGCCGACCGCTGGTGCCTATACATTTGTGCTTTCTATTATAACTTAACTCACTCTGGAGGTAAATTAAATATCATATTAAAATATTTAAACGATATCAACAAGCTGAATATCGAATGTTAATTCTTTCCCGGCTAAGGGATGATTAGCGTCTAGAGTTACATTTGACTCGGAAACATCGGTTACCGTGACCGATGTCGTTTGGCCATCTGTTCTACTGATTTTAAATCGCTGACCAACTTTTAATTCAGCGTCTTGTGGAAATTGGTCCCGGTCCACCACTGCTACCATTTCCTTATGATGTGGCCCGTATGCCTTCTCTGCCGGGATTTTGATTGTTTTTGATTCTCCTGGACTCATCCCAACTACGGCCTGCTCAAAGCTAGGGATTATCCGGCCATCGCCAATGGTAAACTGCAAAGGTTCCCGATTAAGAGAAGTGTCAAATATTGTTCCATCTTCTAATTTACCCGTATAGTGTACTGTAACCGTATCGCCGTATTTTGCCTGTGTCATTTTTTTCTCCTTCCGTTCTATGATTATTATAATAAAAACATCCGGTAAGATTGCATTTCCAAATACGAATGAAATGCAGAGATCATTGGAGAATCATAGCCACAGACATGTTGTTAGG
>CAZPUD010000463.1:0-2169 GCA_964589115.1 uncultured candidatus Brocadiaceae bacterium
CCTACAAGTATAATGTCAGGGTCTTGTCTTAAAATTGCCCTTAAACACTGTGCGAAGTTTACCCCTATGGATGTATTTATCTGTACTTGAATAAGTCCGTCGATATCGTATTCTACAGGGTCTTCCGTTGTGACGATTTTTGTGCCGATCTCATTCAAATAGTTAAGTGCTGCATATAAAGTTGTTGTTTTTCCAGAACCGGTCGGTCCGGTAACAAGGATTATTCCATTAGGCTTATTTATTAATTGATATATCAATTTTAATTCATCAGAGCGAAATCCCAAGGTATCTAGGTTTAATGATACGGCAGATTTATTTAGTAGACGCATAACGATACTCTCACCGTATTTCGTTGGGAGCGTAGAAACACGCATATCGACGAATGTTCCCCCAACGTTTAATTGTATACGCCCGTCCTGTGGTAACCTCCGTTCCGAAATGTCCATACCAGATAAAACCTTTATCCTGGAGGCAACAGGTAATCCGAGTTGCCGTGGAGGAGAAATTTTTTCATAGAGTACACCATCGATACGGTATCGAACTTTAAATCCATCTTCAAATGCCTCGAAATGGATATCACTGGCTTTATCCAATATAGCATCCAGGAACATAAGACCAACCCAATTCTTAACAGGGGCGGTAACGGCCATTTTTTTTAGCTCTTCAATGTCGATATGTTCCCCCTTCAGGGATTCTCCGTATGATGCATCTTCTTTAAACTCTAATAAGAGTTGTTCAACAGATTCATGTTTTTTAGGATAATATTTTTCTAAGGCACGAATTACAGCATCCTTATGGCAGAGGAGCGGCTTTATAGGATGTTTTAGGATAAGCCTCAAATTATCCTGTGTCTCAAAATTTAATGCATCCGCCTGAACAATGTGAATGGTATCGTTCTTTTTCTGGATGGGAATTATGCAATATAATTGTGCAACAGCAGGAGGTACCAGATGGATAATCTCTGCCGGTATATCCATATCTTCAATGTTTATAATCTCTAACCCCAGATATTCGCTCAACGCCTCCAGAATTTGCTCATTCGTTACATACTGGAGGCTTACCAAGATATCTCCGAGTAGGCCCCCTTTCTGTTTTTGAACTTCAAGTGCTTCCTTTATCTGGTTCTCGGTAACGAGGCCTCTATCTTTCAGTATTTGTCCAAAGAGCCTTCTCTTTGCTTCAACCTTTACATCCTTTTTCTTTTTTTCACTTATTTGCATAATAAAATCCTGATTAGGCAAAGCCTCAGACCGATGAAAAGAGATTCATAATAATTCAGCTGTGAATATAAGCTGATTACTGGTTATAAAATGGGATATCTAACTAATCTCCCAATCCTGCAACCCTGAGCACTTCTTCCAGGGTTGTTTTACCATCTTTCGCTTTTCTTAACCCATCTTCTTTGAGCGTTGACATTCCTAATGTCATTGCAGTTTCTCTAATTTCGTCAGTAGAGGCCATACGATATGTCATATCACGTAAGGTCTCGTTCATATCTAGCAGTTCGTAAATACCGATTCTGCCATAATACCCTGTGTTATTACAGTTCTTACAGCCTTTTCCTTTATAAAAGGTGAAATCTTTTAACTCTTCAATCTCAAATCCCATGTCCAATAGCTGTTCAGACGTATATTGGATAGGTTCTCTACAATTTTTGCAAATTGTCCTAACCAACCGCTGTGCCATTATGCCTTGCAGGGATGTAGCGACAAGAAAGGATTTTATTCCCATGTCTAACAGTCTTGTAATAGCAGAGGGTGCATCGTTTGTATGGAGGGTGCTCAGGACTAGATGCCCTGTTAAGGCAGCAGCAATCGCGGTATCTGCCGTCTCGATGTCTCGGATTTCCCCAACCAGAATAATGTTTGGATCTTGGCGGAGCATTGTTCGCAGGATAGTAGGAAAGTTAAAGCCTATTTTCTCAATTACTTCACATTGATTAATACCCTTGAGAGTGTACTCAACTGGATCTTCTGCTGTAATGATCTTTGTATCAGTCCTGTTAAGCTCGTTCACGGCAGCATATAATGTAGTGGTTTTACCGCTCCCTGTAGGGCCGGTAATAAGTAATATACCATTTGGTCTTTTGATAATGGAATAAAAACGTTTAAAATCATTTTCATAAAATTCCAGGTTTTTCAAATCCATAAGGACTGCAGATTTTTCAAG
>CAZPUD010000464.1:0-2169 GCA_964589115.1 uncultured candidatus Brocadiaceae bacterium
ACTGGCGGATCTGGTTGCCATTTATCTGGAACTGGCCGTTAATGAAAAGCAGAAGCTTCTGGAAATGGTAGATCCTCAGAAACGGTTGAGGATCGTGTTTCATTATCTCAACAAGGAAGTACAACTAAAAGAGGTTCAGGGAAAAATCGATGAAGAGGTTGCCAGAGAAATGTCAAAGGCCCAACGGGAGTATTTCTTAAGAGAACAGTTAAGGGCTATTCAGAAGGAATTAGGAGAAGAAGATCCCCATACAGAGGAAATACACAGGCTTGAAGAAAAAATAAAAGAGGCAAATATGCCCAAGGAGGTTGAAGAAGTAGCCATAAAAGAATTGGAAAGATTGAGAAATATTAACCCTGCATCGGCCGAATACCCCGTCTCTCGGACATATCTCGACTATCTCATCAGCGTTCCATGGAATAAAAAAACCAATGACAACCTTAATATCCTTCGGGCGGCAAATATACTGGACGAAGACCACTACGGTCTTGAAAAGGTGAAAGAGCGCATATTGGAATTCCTGGCTGTCCATAAAATACGGGAAAAACTGAAAGGACCAATCCTCTGTTTCTGTGGTCCACCGGGAACAGGTAAGACATCACTGGGAAAATCGATTGCCCGTGCCCTTGGCCGGAAGTTCCTTCGCATCTCTCTGGGAGGCATACGTGACGAAGCCGAGATCAGAGGACACAGGCGCACCTATGTAGGCGCGCTGCCCGGGCGTATTATGCAGGAAATCTGCCGTGCAGGAAGCAACAATCCTGTATTCATGCTTGATGAAATTGATAAGATCGGAACCGACTTCAGAGGAGACCCCGCCTCAGCGCTGCTGGAAGTACTGGATCCGGAACAAAATTTTAGTTTTGCAGACCATTATCTCGATATCCCCTTTGATCTTTCCAATGTGCTGTTCATTACAACAGCTAATATCCTTGATACCGTCCATACCGCATTGAAAGACAGAATGGAGGTTATATATCTTGCCGGTTACAGTGATGATGAAAAATTAAAAATAGCACAGCAATTTTTGATTCCGAAACAAATAAGAGAAAATGGCCTGGAGAACCATTCTGTTGTATTTCAGGATCAGGCTATTTATAAAATAATACGCGATTACACAAGGGAAGCAGGGGTAAGAAATCTTGAGAGAGAAATTGCATCGATTTGCAGAAAAATCGCTAAGGAAATTGCTACCGGAGAACTGATTACAAAAGAAGTAACTCCTCAGGTTGTAGAGAAGTTCCTGGGTCCAAGAAAATATTTTTACCAGGTTACTGAAGAGGAAGACCGGATTGGAGTGGTTACCGGTTTGGCATGGACAGAGACGGGTGGGGACATTATTTTTGTAGAGGCTTCCCGCATGAGAGGTGAAAAAGAGTTAACCCTCACCGGGCAATTGGGTGACGTTATGCAGGAATCAGCGATAGCTGCGTTGAGTTATGTCAGGAGTAATGCAAAACAGTTAGGTATTGATGAAAATTTCTATGATAAATCCGAAATCCATATCCATGTTCCTTCCGGTGCTATACCGAAAGATGGTCCTTCCGCGGGTATCACTATGTGCATGGCCTTAATTTCACTCTTAACAGGCAGGTATGCAAGGAGAGAAATAGCACTTACAGGAGAGATCACTTTAACCGGAAATGTATTCCCGATTGGAGGAGTAAAGGAAAAGGTACTTGCAGCCATAAGGGCAGGAGTTAAAACAATTGTACTCCCCTTAAAAAATAAAGACGACTTTGAAGAAATTCCCAGGGAAATTCGGGATAAAATTCGGTGTGTTTATATTCAGAAGGTAGATGATGCTATAGATACCGTACTTATTCCGAAGCAGGAAAAGGAGAAAGCGGCATGATCAATATAAAAAACATCCTCTGTCCGGTAGATTATTCGGTATATTCTGAAAAGGCGTTAATGTATGCAATAGAGTTTGCCGAAAAATATATGGCAAAGCTTTATCTGATTCATGTGCTTGATATTCGCATCTATGATATTAATGAACCAGACCTCTATAATGTTAACGTGGTAGACGAAGAGACCCTTAATAAGCTAAAAGAAAGACTGTCCAGATGTGTTAGCGAAGAGACGAAAGGTAAAATACCGGTAGAAACTATCGTCGTTCAGGGAGTACCGTTTGCAGAAATTATCAAGGCATCGAAGGATTACAGG
>CAZPUD010000465.1:0-2148 GCA_964589115.1 uncultured candidatus Brocadiaceae bacterium
TTTTAAACGGGCATGTTACAATACCGAAGCCGCATCAAGAAAAATCACAGAAGCACGGCTGCCTCATGAATTGGCGCAAAGGGTGTTGAAAGGTGTTTAGGCGATATAAAATTCTTAGAATATTTTAAAGAAATTAAAATAATTGTAATAATTTAGTTTTTTTGAAAAATCCAATAATAGTTATGCAGTAATGCAGGTTGGATGAAGCGAAGTGCACCTATCGAATAAAACGATCGAATATAACCCGTTGATGGGTTAGCTTTAACCATCCTACGAGTCTTTATAGAAAAGACTATTAATAAATTGTAATAAAAGACTTGACAAGAGAATTCTATTTTTGATACAAGGTTATCCTTTACAAAAGGTAATTTTTGGTTTTTTGAAAAATAACCCCCGGTGGTGAAATATCCTCAAGAAGTTCACAAGCAGTGGCAGTACTTTGTTAAATTTTAAGCAGTCAATTTCTTCTTCATAAGTATTGATTTAATATTAAAGTATTTGTGAGGATGAAATCAAATATAAAAATGAGTTGTAAGGCATTGATGAATCATAAGTTGTGTCGAACTCGCTTACGCTTAAAATTTTTGTAACAATTTAGTTTTTGAAAAATCCAACAATAATAACATATTACATACCGCGTAAGGGCAGGTTTTAAACATGCCCCTACAATAAATGCTATTCATACAGATGTTTTTTTCTAAAAACTAAATTGTTACAAATTTTTTTATACTGTGGTTTTTAACAAAGTAACGTGCGGACATGAAATTTCGATTTTCCTATATGTTTCGCGTCCTGGGCATCGCCATCTTCGGTCTGATAGCAGGCCTATGGTATGAGAGCGAAATCGCAGCAGCCGAACGCAAGTTCAGTGGTAGCTTTACTGGTTCTGTTGAAGACAGTGTGTCGACGGGAGGTTTTTGCACGTTCCGAGACGAGATAAGCGCCAATGTGGATCTCACTGTGAGCGGCAACGGTACCCTTATTGACCCCTTCACCGGCACCTTCAACGCAAATGGTACTTTTAAGATGACTCGCACAAAAGGCTATTGCAAAGATGACTCCGCCTCTTTTTCCTTGAAGGGAGATGTGTACGGCTCGTCCGGTTTGATTAATGTCCACAGTGAGACGACCATTAGAGGCTACAAGGTAACAGTCGATATTACGGAGGGTATCATCAACGGCAATACCTTCACGGGAAACATCAAAATCGACTTGGGTCTTGGTACTCCACTGATTCGAGAAACCTTGACGCTGACAGGAGACGAGGTTTCTTCGACACCGATTCCATCACCAACGCCGGCTGTAACACCGATACCTTCACCGATTCTCTCTCCCTTCACCAACATCTCACCAACACCAACACCAACAGACACCATAGCGCCTGCAGGTTCAATAAACATCAATAGCGGAGCTACCTACACAAATTCTGCCACAGTCACGCTCAACCTTTCAGCAAGCGACAGTACAGGTGTGACGGGCTATTATCTTTCCACGAGTTCAACGAAGCCATCTTCCAGCAGTTCTGATTGGACTTCTCTATCTTCTACCACCGGTTACAGCGCAAATATCCCGTATAAGCTGAGCAGCGGCGACGGCAGCAAGACGGTATACGTATGGTACAAGGATGCGGCGGGGAATGTGTCGGATGCCGCCAGGGATTCTATTATATTGGATACCACTGCACCCAAGGTGACCATTACCAGTCCTACCTCTGATACTACCTATACGACAACAAGCAGCACCATAAGCCTGGGTGGAAACGCATCGGACAGCACCAGCGGGATAAGCAGTGTTAAATGGAGTCATAGCCGGGACCGTAACGGGTCAGCAAGTGGAACGACCCGTTGGAATATTCTTGATATAAACCTATTAAATTTAGGAAATACTCTTATAACAGTTACTGCTACTGATGGCGCAGGCAATACAGGGAAAGATTCCATTACCGTAAATTACACGCAGCGGACATCGGCAGAAATACAACACCCAGGTCCTGCAAAAAAGCAAAGAGACCCTGATTGGGTGAATAAACCTCTGGATGGCAAAGAATCCGGCATAGATGAAAAGGGTAACAAGGTACAAGGAACTATTGGTGATTATGGATGTTTTATCACCTGTATCTCGATGCTTCTGGAGTTCTATAAAATAGAT
>CAZPUD010000466.1:0-2137 GCA_964589115.1 uncultured candidatus Brocadiaceae bacterium
CTTCTGTCTTCTGTCTTCTGTCTTCTGTCTTCTGTCTTCTGTCTTCTGTCTTCTGAATACTATATTCCACTGCTACCTCAACCCTCTTCCCATCGATCTCCTGATATGCTATCGGTTTGGTGAACTTCACAGGGCCAAGTTCTGTCTTTACCTCAAGCTGGCCTTCTTCATTCACACTGAGTGCCTCTGCCCCGCTGAGCTTTACCCCTATTACTCCAGGGTCAGCATTGGGCTTTACATAAAAGAGCTTCTCAACATTATTCCCATATGCCTTAAGCCTCAGTTCTATCCCCTCATACACCTCACCAAGGTTTACCGTCTCATAAGTTGAAATGTTATTCTTCCATTGAGATGTATCGTTCCCCTGAAAATAGTTTACCTTTGTTACCGCCCTTCCTTCACCCTTTACCTGAGCAACTTTTCCCCCAATAATCTCTTCCTTTAGCGCCAATCCCTTTACGGAAGATTTATCATCAGAATGGGTATCAGGCCTTTTTAGATAATAACATGAACAATTTTGATATGAGTTGTAGCACGTGCGATGCAGGATGTTGAAATTGCACTGTGTATCATGAGGTATATATCCTGCCATGGAAGGATTGTCTTGTGATGAGTACCCATATTGGGGGAATTGATTACTTTTCGTATCCGTTGAATCAGTCAGTGAATAGACAATTTCCCCGGTCTTTGTTACGAATACGGAACCTCCGGAGATATGGGCATAAAACCCTACCCTTTCATCTGTTTGCCCCTCATTGGCAATAAAGGGTACCTGAAGTTTATTGATCTTTTGATTGATCTCTCCCTCTGAGAGTTTGTCCTCCCCTTTAACGATAAAAGACGGTAAAAACAGTGGCAGCAAAAAAATTGTAAGTAGTACACATACTTTGCCTCTTCCTCCCATTTTTGTCCCTCCCCTAATTTATACATCTATATATAATTCCTTATGCAAAATGCATAAGGAGGAAAAAGGCAAAATATGTGGCTTAAAAAATAAATGGTTAAATGGTTAGTACATGGTCAGCATAATTGTTAATAATAGATTATATGGTATCTGTCATTGCGAGGGCGTTTTTTCCCCGAAGCAATCCCTTTTGAAGTACCCGGGAGATTGCTTCGGAAAAAGACCCTCGCAATGACATTTTAAGGATTCCGTACGTTCCATACACCTGCATTCAACCGAACACTCTACTTTCGTTATATTCTGTTCAGTTTCATCTGTTGGATGCTATACGTACGAGGTGTTGTTTCTATTCATATTGTGCTCCTCATGGAGTACTCTGGAAGACTTTTCAGACGGTTTATGAGAATACATTTTCAATTACCCACAAAAACATTACGTAGTAAATATAACGCAGAATCTGTCAAATTGTATACCATTACATCTTTTCAGAGAATTTTTAAGCGAATTGAAATTTATCATTTTTCTCTTTTCCACTGTAACATTCATGTATCTTCTATACATGTTATTTTTTATTCTGCACGTGAAACATATAGGGTGCTTTTTAATAGCGCATTTATGTGACATGTCACACTTCTGTAACAGCACACTTCTGTAACAAGTCACATACTCATGCTCTTCATTTTAATACTCTGTTTATTTTTTTATAAGCTGTTTATTCCAACGCCCTGTACCCTACACAAGGTGTTTGAGATATTAGAAGCCGATAAAGATATTTTTGTAATTGTATCCATTACTTTATAATTTATTCATTATAATTCAGGCTAGAACACGACCACCCTTGTAATACGAAAGTCCACATGGTTAATATGACGGGGAGCGTCTGGTTTTACGGGGCTGTCCAAAAGTACGTAAACATACAAAAGGTAGGGGCTGAAAATCTTCGGCCGCTGCATATACTTATCCTTACCCGCATCTTTTTTATCCCTGTAAGGGATGTTGACAGCAGGCAGGCAATTTATTGCCTGTTTTAGATTAAATTAATGATGTAAGTCCCGCAGGGACGATAGAAACATGTATAATTCAATCGTCCCTCAGTGTTGGTTCAATCGTCCACGATTGAACTGAAACGTTTAGCGTGTCTCTCATACGCCTGGAGCAAATCAAAACGTACAGGCCTATGCTAAACGAATGGTTCAATCTGCAAGATTGAACCAACCTTGAGTTGTCCCTATG
>CAZPUD010000467.1:0-2129 GCA_964589115.1 uncultured candidatus Brocadiaceae bacterium
TTCTGTACGAGTATAAATGTAAAGATAAACACGGACGGAAGCCTGTCGGTAATAGATGACGGAAGAGGTATCCCGGTTGATATTCATAAAGAAACAAATAAGTCGGCATTGGAAGTGGTTATGACCACGCTGCATGCCGGCGGTAAGTTTGAGCACAAAAGCTATAAGGTATCCGGCGGTCTGCACGGGGTGGGGGTATCTGTTGTAAATGCACTTAGCGAGTGGATGGAAGTTGAAGTACGGAGAGAAGGGCACGCATACTTTCAACGTTATGAGAAGGGTGAAGTAAAATCTCCTGTTGAAGTGAGAGGCGTTACAAAAAAGAGGGGTACGAAGGTTGTTTTTAAACCGGATGCCGGAATTTTTGAGATCACAACCTTTTGTTTTGAGACCATAGCAAAAAGGCTCCGGGAATATGCCTTTCTTAATAAAGGACTAAAGATAACCCTTACTGACGAAAGAACCGACAAGAGCGATACATTTAAATATGAAGGCGGTATCAAAGCATTTGTAAAAGAACTGAACGAGGGTAAGGAAGTCATTCACAGGGACATAATTTATTTTGAAAAGGAAGTTGACGGTACAATAATCGAAGTGGCGATGCAGTACAATGACGGCTACAGCGAAAACGTGTACACCTTTGCAAATAATATCAATACCATAGAAGGCGGTACTCATCTAAGCGGGTTTAGGGCCGCACTTACAAGAACCCTTAATAATTACGCAAAGAATAAAGGACTCCTGAATGAAGAAAAGGCCCCGACGGGAGATGATTATAAAGAAGGACTGACATCTGTTATAAGTATTAAGCTCCCCGATCCTCAGTTTGAAGGACAAACAAAGACAAAACTCGGAAACCGTGAGGTTCAGGGACTTGTTGAAGCGATAATAAATGAAAGCCTCAGCAGCTACTGTGAAGAAACGCCGTCTACGGCAAAGGCCATTATCAATAAGGGAATTGATGCAGCAAGGGCACGGGAGGCTGCCCGAAAGGCAAGAGACCTCACAAGAAGAAAGGGAGCTCTCAGCAATTCCAGCCTTCCGGGAAAACTGGCAGACTGCTCTTCCAGAGATTTCGAGACATCCGAACTGTTCCTTGTAGAGGGTATTTCCGCCGGAGGCACGGCAAAACAGGGAAGAGACCGGACATTTCAAGCCATCCTTCCATTAAAGGGTGTAATATTAAACGTAGAAAAGGCCCGGATTGACAAGATGCTGGGTAATGAAGAAATCAGAACACTGATATCAGCCCTGGGCACAGGTATAGGAATGGATGAGTTTAACCTTGATAACCTGCGATACTCCAAGATTATTATCATGACGGATGCGGATATTGACGGAGCGCATATCAGAACGCTCCTGCTGACGTTTTTCTTCCGCCAGATGATACATCTGATAGAAAAAGGGCATGTCTATATTGCGCAACCCCCTCTCTACAAGGTAACAAAGAACAAGAGACTGGAATATATCTATGATGACAGGGAACTGCAGAAAACGCTTATTACCCTGGGAGCTGAGGGAACTGTTATGGAGACTGGAAACGGTAAAGGGGAAAAGTTAGACAACGCAAAACTAAAAAAACTCCTGCAGCATTTAGTACAAATGGAAGAAAATGTAAAACTCCTGAGAAAAAAAGGAATATCCCTGGACAAATTCTTAAAATTAAGGGATAAAAAGAGCGGAAGCCTTCCCCTGTATAAGGTGTCTTACAGAGGAGATGTATCATACATTTACTCGGAAGAAGAACTGGAAAAGTTTATCAAAGAGAAACAGCAGGCAGAGGGAAGGGAACTGGAGATATTAGAGGAAGAGGATGTCGGAGAGGAAAAGCAGGAAAAGGAAGAAGGAGCATTAGAGGTCATAGAGTATCACGAGAGCAAAGAAATCGAAAAAACATTACGGATGATAGAAAGTTATGCATTATCGACAGACGAATGCTTCGACAATAATGACAATAAAAAACCAAAGTATAAGCTCATCTCAGACGGTATTGAAATATATGCTAACTCTCTGAGTGAAGTGCTGTCAAAAATACGTGAGATTGGAAGAAAAGGGCTTGATATACAACGTTACAAGGGTCTGGGAGAAATGAACGCAGAAGAACTCTCGGAAACCACAATGAATGTTAA
>CAZPUD010000468.1:0-2117 GCA_964589115.1 uncultured candidatus Brocadiaceae bacterium
TGAAACATGCTAAACGTTTCGGTTCAATCGTGGACGATTGAACCAACTTTGAAACAATGCTTCACCCCTATAATTCTTCTGAGACCCCGGGTATCAAATTACCGGAATTTGGATCTTCTTTAGCAACCTTATTAAATATTCAACCTGAATTGAGTCCAGATCAGCTACGTTATCAATGATTTTAAGCCGTACAGCAGCATCGGTGTATGGTTTACTAAGTCGCTCAAACTTCTGGACTACGGTTTCCCATCGCATAGGATTGGTGTGGAAGCCCTCATAATCCTGCTTTTCTTTGGTTAATGCTTTATTATTATAGAGTATGACTGTAATGCGGCATGGCATTTCATCAGGGAAACGCTGACTGTACGCTTCCAACGGCTGCACAGAAATTTTTCTAAGCAGTGTTTGAACATCGTCACTCTGGATGCGCTCCACCCGGTATTGTTCAGGCATGGCCCGGTCATCAAGCAGTGCAACAGCAGCCATGTAAGGAAGGCTATGATCGGCCTCCTCCTTTGTTCTTACAGCAATTTTATTTCCTTCCTCTCCGCCACCGATAATGTGATATGCCACATCAAAAATCTCAATTTCGACACGTTTTACCTCATCGGCCGCAAAGCCGTATTCACGCTTTAATTCCAGGATACCTTCAATAGCTGACTGTGAGTGAATTTCGGCATTATATCTTTTCAGTATCGTTCGTGTTACCCGTTCCAGGTTTTCCTGAGACCAGTCAATCTTGAATTGCCCGGCGATAGCATCCATAAAACCCTTATTTCCCTCAAAAACTTCTAAAGGGCCGGTAATGCCTTGCATGGCGAGGAAAGCTGCATGGGTACAGCCGAATGCAGTATTGGGGTAAGCAAGACCTTTCCAGTGTGATAATGTCCCTGTCCGGGTTACCCGAAGTGCATTAAATGCCGCCCCGCTGATTGCAATCGCATGAGCGGTTCTGGTTTTATCCAAATCTAATGCCTTTGATATCCCTGCCGCCAGCGCATATGACCCCTGGGTGGTGTGATCGAATCCTTTAGCCCGCACAGGAGCGGCATCACTGAGACGGCATTGTACCTGGTAAGCAACTGCAAGAGCGGTCAGAAGCTCTCTTCCGCTTCGGTTTGCGTATTCAGCAGCCGCCAGTACCGCACCTAAATTATCGCTCGGATGGCAGGTCTCACCTTTGGCAAGATAACTATCATTAAAGTCAAGGTAGCGCACCAATGCGCTATTATAAAATGCTGCACGATCTGGGGCAGTCTTCCAGCCGCCGATCATTGTACAATGTCCGGTACCTCCAAAATCTTCTATCTGCTTTCTGATTAGTTGAATAGGTTTTCCATCCAATGCGCCCAATGCACAACCGATGGAATCCAGGATTCGCATTTTAAGCTGTTGGCGAGCAGTTTCAGAGAGGCTGTCATACGATGACTTCACGACGAATGCAGCTAATTGTTCTGCGTATGTCATGTGAAAATCCCTTAAATTTTGTATCAATTTAGTTTTTTTAAAATGAACGAGTATTAACTCATATACCCATTTACTCATCCACCCATTAACTGTAAGCTAACTGCCAATGGTTCATTTTACCGGTCCGGGACTTTACCTTACCGGTGATTTAAGATAATAAAATCTGCAGTTTACAATTTATTTTATAAGCAAAAGATGTACCTCTATGTGTCCTTTGAGATTTATGTATTCTAATTATTTCTTGACATAAAGACTATAATAATATCTATTAAATCTAAGCACACGGCATTTATTGTAGGGGCAGGTTTTAAACCTGCCCCTACGGATATATAGCACATTGTTATTGTTGTAATTTTTCAAAAAACTAAATTATCACCTTCCAAATTATCATGGTTGGTTCAATCGTCCACGATTGAACCGAAACGTTTTGTATGTTTCATATGCATGGCATGAATCAAAACGTACAGCTCCATGCTAAACACATGGTTCAGTCTACAAGCTTGTCTCGTACTTGATACGAGAATTGAACCAACCCCCGGGTTCGTCAGAAGCGTCAAATTCATGTTTGAAATTTCAAAGTTTTTCGTTATTTTGCTAACACACCCCTTATATGTTATGGTGTATATAATTCATTGAAATAATATCGGAGT
>CAZPUD010000469.1:0-2113 GCA_964589115.1 uncultured candidatus Brocadiaceae bacterium
CCGAAGTTTGCTTTTCTTGGTGCCCGTTCATGCGATATATATGCCATCTCAATACAGGATAAGGTCTTTATAAAGGGAAAATTCGTTGACCCCCGCTATAAATCACGGCGAGAGGGTACCTTTATTGCTGCCGTCAATTGTGGAAAAGCAGGTGGCACGTGTTTCTGTGTATCCATGGGTACAGGGCCAAAGGCAAACCTTGGTTTTGATATCGCTATGACTGAAATTTTGGAAAACAACAGACATTACTTTCTGGTAGAGATAGAGACTGAACGAGGGGCCGAAGTTTTCCAGGAAATTCCCCACAGGAAAGCAACAGAAGAGGAGAAAAAAGCTGCCGGCGACATCATACGAAATACCGCACAGCATATGGGGCGGTCTTTGGATACCCATAATATCAAAGATATTCTTTATAGAAATTATGAACATCCACGATGGGATGATGTCGCACAACGCTGCTTAGCCTGCGCTAATTGTACGCTCGTATGCCCAACCTGTTTCTGTGCTAATGTAGAAGATGCAAACGACTTGTCAGGAGAACACGCAGAGCGCTGGAGGAAACTGGATTCCTGTTTTAATCTGGACCATTCATATATTCATGGAGGAAGCACCAGGTACTCAATACGGTCCCGTTATCGTCAATGGCTGATACACAAGATCGCCACATGGATTGATCAATTCGGTACAACGGGTTGCGTTGGCTGTGGACGCTGTATAACATGGTGCCCCGTTGCAATAGACATTACAGAAGAGGCCACTGCTATTCGTGAAAATGACCGATCTACCCGGCAATCACCTTAACGAAGGAGAAAAATTATGCAGATATCCGGGCAATATTTGTCAGAACATCCCTTCTTAAAAGGCCTCAATCCCAACCATATAATTTTTATGGAAGGTTGCGCATCGAGTAAACAATTTAATGAAGGACAATTTATTTTCCATGAAGGCGAAGAAGCAAGCTATTTTTATATCATTCGCCGCGGCAAAGTAGCCATACAACTTTATGTGCCGGAACGCGGCCCTGTTACAATACAAACGATCGGAGATGGAGATATTTTAGGTTGGTCATGGCTAATACCACCTCACCGATGGCGTTTTGATGCACAAGCAATAGAGACTTCAGAAGTAATTGTTTTGGATGGAAGATGCCTGCGCTCCAAATGTGAAGAGGATCATGATCTGGGGTACGAATTACTTAAGCGTTTTGCAGGTGTCATCACATCAAGGTTAGAAGCAACGAGGTTACAACTTCTCGACGTATATGGTGTGCGCAAATGATAAAAAACATGCAGGAACCGATGTCTCCCAGACCCTTTCGGATTCAACGAATAAAAAAAGAGACACGTGATACATTCACAATTGACCTCGAATCGGCAGAAAGTACCGATGGATTCCCATTTGCTGCCGGACAGTTCAACATGCTTTACGTATTTGGTGTCGGGGAAGTCCCGATCTCTATAAGCGGTAATCCTGTTGACTGCAAAGTACTCAAGCATACGATACGTGAGGTAGGAATCGTAACAGAAGCACTGCGTAAACTGAGAAAGGGAGAAATACTGGGAGTAAGGGGTCCGCTGGGAAGTTATTGGCCACTGGAAAAATCGGAAGAAAAAGATATTGTTATTGTAGCCGGGGGAATCGGGTTAGCACCGCTTCGCCCTGCCATATACCAGCTTATTTCGCAGCGTAAACGGTATGGGAGAATCGCCCTTCTCTATGGTTCCAGAACGCCGGAAGACTTACTTTACAGGCGAGAACTAGAACAATGGAGAGGGCGATTCGATATTGAAGTAAAGGTTACTGTTGACCATGCAGCAGGAGACTGGCGTGGAAATGTAGGTGTGGTTACAACACTAATACGCAGTACACAATTCGATCCTGCATGTACAGTAGCAATGATCTGTGGCCCTGAAGTAATGATGCGATTCACGGTAACTGAGCTGCAGAATTATGGCATCAAAAATGAAAATATCTTTATTTCAATGGAACGAAATATGAAATGTGGAGTTGGTTTTTGCGGTCATTGTCAGTTTGGACCAGTTTTTGTATGTAAGGACGGTCCTGTCTTTAACTATGACTGTATCAAAAACTTTTTTGGAAAACGGGAAATTTA
>CAZPUD010000470.1:0-2112 GCA_964589115.1 uncultured candidatus Brocadiaceae bacterium
AAACTAGAAACTCGAAACTCTAAATAAAGGGATTGCTTCGGGGAAAAACGCCCTCACAATGACAGATACTATTATCAACAATTATGTTGACAGTGTATTAGATTGAACCATCTGTAGATTTTAAGAAAAATTTGTGTTAAAAATAAAGATACCACTAATTAAATGTATAAACAAGAAATTTCTTCATATTGCATCTGCGCTGCGATTGAGCTAAAACATTTTACAACAAGAACACAGAAGGGAGTTTGGCAAGATGAAGACGGGTGTGAGTTACCTAGGAAATAAAGACTGTGAATTTATCGTTTGGGCTCCTTTCCTCCGCGAGGTATCACTGAAAATAGTTTCACCATGCCAGAAGACAATTTTAATGGAAAAGGATAATAACGGGTATTGGAAAACTGTTGTCAGGAACGCACCACCAAGCATCTCTTATTATTACCGTCTTGATAATGAAAAGGACAGGCCGGATCCGGCGTCACATTATCAGCCTGAAGGAGTTCACGGGCCGTCCCGGGTTGTCGATCACTCCTTCAACTGGGAAGACGATAATTGGCAGGGGATAAATATGTCTGAAATGATTATATACGAACTTCATGTAGGCACTTTTACACCAGAAGGGATCTTTGATGCGATAATCCCCCGCCTTGGTGAATTGAAAGATGTAGGAATAAATGCTGTAGAGATTATGCCGGTTGCCCAATTTCCCGGAGAGAGGAATTGGGGCTATGACGGGGTTTATCCTTATGCAGTCCAGTATTCCTACGGAGGCCCAGAAGGGTTTAAGCGTTTTGTAAATGAATGTCATAGAAAGGGTATATCTGTCATTCTCGATGTGGTTTATAATCATCTTGGTCCTGAAGGGAATTATTTGAGAGATTTTGGTCCTTATTTTACCGATAAATATAAAACCCCCTGGGGAAGTGCAGTAAATTTTGATGATGCATGCTCCAATGAAGTAAGGGATTTTTTTATAGAAAATGCCATACATTGGTTCAAACACTATCATGTAGATGCGCTGCGACTTGATGCAATCCATGCCATTTTTGATATGGGTGCAAAACATTTTTTGCATGAGCTTTCGGAAAGAGTTGAAGGATTTTCACGGCAGAATGGCAGAAAATTTTATCTTGTAGCAGAGAGTGATTTGAACGATTCGCGGGTCGTGATGTCCAGAGACACCCTGGGACACGGCATGGACGGGGTGTGGTGCGATGATTTTCATCATGCACTCCATACCATTCTTACAGGTGAGAACCAGGGATACTACATCGATTTCGGGATGATAAAACACCTGGTAAAATCCCTCAGAGAAGGGTTTGTCTATTCGGGGCAGTACTCGCAGTTCAGAAAGAGGAACCACGGCAATTCATCGGAAAATATACCGGCAAAACGATTGGTGGTGTTCTCACAGAACCACGATCAAATAGGTAACAGGATGCTGGGGGAGAGACTTACCACCCTTATTTCCTATGAGGCACGTAAGCTGGCAGCAGGTATTCTTTTACTTTCACCATATGTCCCTCTGCTTTTTATGGGAGAAGAGTATGGCGAAGACTCACCATTCCTTTATTTTGTAAGCCACTGCGACCCTGGGCTGGTTGAAGCGGTAAGGCAGGGCAGGAAAGAAGAATTTCGTGACTTCCAGTGGAAAGGGGAACCCCCTGATCCTCAAAGCAGGAAAACATTTATTAAATCGAAAATAGATTGGGAAAAGAGGAAGAAGGGTGATTATAAGGTTTTATTGGATTTTTATAAAAATCTGATAATATTAAGAAGGACAATCCCCGCCCTTTCGTATCTTGATAAAAATAATCTTACAGTAGATGGTCTTGAAGAGGAAAAAATCATCCTGTTAAAGAGATGGAAGGATTCAAGTCATGTATTTCTTATCTTCAACTTCAACAGTGCCGATGTAAATATTACTCCCGTTATTCCCGGTGGAGAATGGGTTAAGATATTAGATTCTGCAGAGAAGAAGTGGAATGGTCCGGGTTCGCTTCTTGAGAATAAATTGAGTTCTGGTAGTGAAATACTGATAAGAGGGCATAGCCTTGCTGTATATAGCAGGGAGAGACAGTATTAGTAAGCTGGGTTAAGGTAACGAAATCCGGT
>CAZPUD010000471.1:0-2078 GCA_964589115.1 uncultured candidatus Brocadiaceae bacterium
ATGGACATGTTTATCATAGAGCCTCTTAAAACTATCACATGTCCATGTAAACGAATGAATACCGTTGGTAATTGCATAAATTTCATAACCTGGAAAAAGGTTTTTGGACACCTCACCATGTTTTTTTGCCACACCATTAACATATTTACTCAAATTTAGTGCAAGGAGTGTCATGTTAAGATGGGATTCTCCTCCAAGTTTTTTTATCTGTTCTATTGGAACAACTTCTCCTAAAATTTTTTTAACAAGATCATAGGAAAAACGGTCATGACCCGCTTCAATAGGGGTGTGGGTTGTAAATACGCACAGGTCTTTTACCGTATCGATATCCCATACCCATTGTTCATGCCAGACACTTTCAACATCCCTTTTATGCATGATGAGCAGTTCTAATGTCAACAAGCTTGCGTGCCCTTCATTCATATGATATTTTTTAATATGGAACCCCAGGGCCCGCAGCATACGTACTCCACCTATACCGAGTACTATTTCTTGTTTAAGGCGGTAACTATTATCACCACCATAAAGGACATCTGTAATTTCTCTATCTTCCTTTGTATTTTCTTCAACATCGGTATCGAGATAGAACACATCTACAGTTCCTCCGGTAACGCTTCGCACCTTATAGCACCACGCCTGTATATAAACATTGCGCCCTTCAATATTAACCATAACCTTTTTCGACAAGCGTATCATGAATTTGGATGGGTCCCAATTAATAGGGTGTTCGATCTGCATGCCTTCGCTGTCAATATCCTGGCGGAAGTAGCCTCTTTTTGAAATCAGCGTAACTGCAACTAAAGGTATCTTCAAATCTGCACTTGATTTGATGGTATCTCCAGCAAGGACTCCCAGGCCACCGCTATAGGTTGGTATATCGTTAGAGAGGCCAATCTCCATAGAAAAATAGGCGATATTTGCTTCTTTATTCATAATCAAATAAGCGTATGCTGACTTATCCTTTTCGTAAGAAATATGTTTTCAGAATAATCGACTGGGCAGTCAATAATACTCAAACATTTTTGTTTGAGGGCATCCCGTAATATTGGTTTTAGTTCGTCTGCTGATTCTACCCGGTAACCTTTAGCACCATAACTCTCGGCATATTTAACAAAATCCGGATTAGAAAAATTCACAAATGCATCCCGTCCGAATGTATTTATTTGTTTTGATTTAATTATCCCGTAACTGCCATCATGAAAGATCAATGATACAAAAGACACACCCAGCCGCATAGCCGTTTCTATTTCCTGCGAGTTCATAAGAAAACCACCGTCTCCCATTATAGCAACGACCTGCCGTTCCGGATGAGTCAATTTAGCAGCAATGGCACCCGGCAACGCAATACCCATAGAGGCAAAACCATTAGAGATAATGCATGTATTAGGCTTATACACAGGATATATGCGAGAAACCCATAATTTATGGGCACCAACATCACTGATTAAAATATCATCCGGATTAAGTACTTCACGGACATCGCACAAGACCTTTTGAGGTTTCATAGGGAATGATTTATCGTTGTACATTTTTTTACATTCTTCCATAACTGTGTTACGTAAAGCACTGATAATGTGTTTTGGTTCTCTTGCCGCAACCATGTCCGATAAACGATCGAGAGTCTCTGAAATTTTACCAATTACTTCCATATCGACATTATAATAGGCATCCACTTCGCTGGGAGTTGTATCGATATGCAGTATTCTTTTGTTTTTGTGTGGATTCCACTTGCGCGGATGGTATTCGACAAGGTCATATCCGACAGATATAATTAAATCTGCCTGGTCAATACCGCAGGAGATATAATCATTATCATGTAAACCTATGGAGAGCAACGAGAGGGGGCAGTCATCCGGAATTGCTCCTTTGCCCATAAATGTAGTAGCTACGGGAATATTTAATTTTATCGCAAAGTTGGTCAAAGACTCGGAGGCACGGGTTCTCAAGATACCGTTTCCGGCAAGGATTATCGGATAATGGGCACGGGAAAGTAATTGTGCCGCATCTTTGAGCGTACCTTCTATTGAATGAGATATATGAGTCGCATCTTTTAACGGAATAGGCTCTTCTAATAGATT
>CAZPUD010000472.1:0-2076 GCA_964589115.1 uncultured candidatus Brocadiaceae bacterium
CCGGGTCTTTATCGTTCGGACTTTGATAAATTTTGTAGGCCACAATATCAGTAATTGCTTTTAAATCAACATCTTTTACTCCGGAGATCATGTCTTTAACCATCTCAAAACTTAATTTTTGTTTATCCTGGTAGTAATTAAAGATATTATCAGCCCATTGATTAATCAATTCCATTTCCTTGCCAAGCTTTGATACTTGCTTTCCCAGCGAATCTATATCAGTAAAATTTTCAGATAAATACTGTGCTACGACGTCAGCGGCAGCAACGAGAAAATCTGACCCGGGCCTCATACCTTCCCGGCTTTTGTATATCCTGTATGCAACAACTTCAGTAATGATTTTTAGGGTAATATCTTCCCCGCAGTAAATTTTGTTTTTTACGAATTCTTTATTAACTGGCATTTTTTTTCTTTGTTACTTACACTTAAAAATCTCTACTTGTATTTGACAAATGCATATTTTATAAATATATTTATTTATGAGCAATAATTATAATTACCATATAAACCATTTCTAAAATAACATAAAAGATGAATGAGGCAAAAGATTATCCTTTCAAACCCATTACATTACCAAGCTATAAATTTGTTATAAACTCACCCGAATTTAAAAAAGAAGGCGAAGAATTCACGATTTGGTTTTTCGAGGAGATTCTCAAAAAAAATCCAAATTATATCGATTGCCTTATGTATTTAGGTAATGCATATACAGCGCTTGGAATGTATGAAAAAGGCCTTCAGGTTGACCTAAAACTAAGCTGTCTTATGCCGGAACATCCAATAGTACATTATAATCTAGCCTGCAGCTATGCACTGCTTAAAAACGTTGATGCGTCCTTTGAGGCATTGGAAAGGGCAATTGCACTAGGTTATAAGGATATTCACCATCTGGAAAGGGATAAAGACCTGAACTCTTTAAGAGAGGATATCCGATACAAAAAATTGATCGAAAAAATGAAAAAGAGTTAATATTGTGTGCGGGAAGCAATATATTTTTCGTAGGCAATTTTTATTCCTTCCAGTGTAAGATAAGGGAGCACCAAAGTAAAGAGTGGTATTTCCCGCGCCAGTATTTCAGCATTTCCACCTGTGGCAATTACGGTTGGTTTGTTACATTTTAACTCATCGCATAACATAGAAATAAGCCTGCTTACCATACCGATGGCACCCCAGTAGATACCGGATTTTATTGCCTCTTCCGTATTCTTTCCAAGGACACTCTTTGGTTTACCAATAGATACTTGAGGCAGAAGCGCCGTATATTGATGCAGTGCTTTAGAAAACGTATCCATGCCGGGTGCGATAATTCCCCCAAGAAAAGCCCCCGTGTTATCTATCGCATCAATAGTTATCGCAGTACCTGCATCGACAATAATTGTCCAATCTCCCGTCCTTTCGAATGCAGCGACTGCATTCACCAGCCGATCCATACCAACCTTTTCCGGATATTCGGTTAAAATCCTGATAGGTACAGGTATATCCTTGCCAATACGCCGGGGTTCTACCTGAAGATTTTTTTGAATATATTCAATAACAGCACTTTCCCCATCAGGATTCACAGAAGAGATAATGACTACTTCTATCTGTGGATGGATTAGCAGACTCAGAATTTTTGAAAAGTTTGACTGTATTAATCCGGTGGATTCTATTTTTACCAGATGTGAAGATTGCAGGATGTTTTGTTCAAAGATCCCGATATGTATATTTGTATTACCAATATCGACTGCTAGCCACATAGAGGTTTTTACTTGTGAAC
This sequence comes from uncultured candidatus Brocadiaceae bacterium, assembly GCA_964589115.1. GTDB lineage: Bacteria > Planctomycetota > Brocadiia > Brocadiales > Brocadiaceae > JBDIVL01. The sequence goes on from CAZPUD010000472.1 coordinate 1,757, forward strand.
CTCGATTTCACTCAGCGCATCTGCAATCATATTAAGAAGTGCATTTACATTTTTACCGGTCACCAGGGAGACAGGACAAACAGGTTTGGATATTTTTTCCTCCAGGACTTGAACACACCTGGCACCCGTTTCCGGATCAAGAAGATCCATTTTATTTGCGACGACAATCTCTTTTTTTTCAGCAAGTTGAGGACTGTATTGTTTTAGTTCATTTCGGATAATGCAATATGCATCAAACGGGTCTTTCGTCGCAAGCGGCGAGACGTCTAAAAGGTGTACTAACAATTTTGTCCTCTCAATGTGCCGGAGAAACTCATCCC
>CAZPUD010000473.1:0-2051 GCA_964589115.1 uncultured candidatus Brocadiaceae bacterium
GATCCTGAATTCGCACACCGTATGCGGGACCTGGTCAATTCATGTGATGCCGGTGTTAACGATGTTAACTTACTCAAGGTAGGGAGGCATTTCAGGCTCGGTACACAGACGAAAGCTATTGTTGGCAGGAATGAGGAGGACAATACGAGAATTGAATCTCTTTCAAGGGAAGGAGATGTTCTCTTAAGCCTTATTGATATGCCAGGGCCGCTGACCCTTGTACGCGGAGAGATTGATGAAGAAAAGATTCTTATTGCAGCCCGAATAACTGCCAGGTACGGAAAATCACAATTTTTACCCTCAATAAAAGTCTCTGTGAAGGATGTAAAAGATACTACCACGGCAAGAGATATAGAAGTTATACCGATGAGTCAAGAAGAAGTTGATAAACTCATACTCAAAAAACATCCAGGTCATAATGCTTCTGATGAAACATCCCCGGTAATAAAGTATGATATCGGGTAAAAGCTTTCCTTTACAATTGACAAATACAGGAGTATTTTAGATGCAATTACCCTTTAAAGATTTATTTAAACGTTTTGGAGAAGTAAGAAAAGTAGCTTCCACTACCCAGAAAGTATCATTTATCAAAACAAATAAGCAAGTGATTATGATACTCGGGGTTGTATTTGCCATTTCAATCGTTTCCCTGTTTTGTTATTGGCTCTTAAAGGAAAGGCCATATTATAATAAATTGCTTGCTGATAAAGATGAGTTGATTAAAACTTTAAAGTTCACCCGTGATAAACAGAAGAAGATTTATGAAAACGCAATCGATGCATATGAGAAGAAAATAGCGGACGAATATATTCTAAAATCTATTTATGATGGAAAAATAAGTAACTACGAAGAAAAACTTGCGTTGTATAAAGACAGTTATATTCCTAAGGAGGATCACGAGGAAAAGATAGAGGAATTGGAGCAGCATTACGCAGAATTAGAACAACAGTATAAAGAGGAATATTCATCTAAGGAAAACTTGCCGAATGAAGCTAAAGAGGATTATGAGCAGAATATCACGGCACTGGAGCAAAAGATTTCTCTTTTAGAAGATAAAAATCTTGACTTAAGAATAACGCTTGAAGAATCATCGGAATTTGTAAAACAGGAAAAGGAAGCGTTAGAGGATATGCTCTTTTTAGAAAGAAAAAAGGCATTAATTCCGTCTTTGATCCTCCCGGAGACAAAAAATAATACAATTAATGAAGATGTGTTAAAAAAACTGGTTGCCATAAAAGATAAATTAGAAGCGATAGAAGAGATGAATATTGCCTTAAAACCTGACACCTATTTTGAAATGGGTCTCATTTCTTACTACAATAAACAATATGATGAGGCAATTGAGCAGTGGGAAAAAGCAGTCTCTTTAAATAAGAGTAATTTCAAGGCCTACATTTGTCTTGGAGTTGTATATAATGAAGAGAATATGTCTGATAATGCAGTTAAAATTTTGCATCGCGCCATCAGGATAAACCCCAAATATGCTACTCTTCACCTTGTACTAGCACGTGCGTATGAGCAGAAGGGTGCCTTAAATGAGGCTATTTATGAATATTCCAAAGTGCTGGAAATTACTCCGGAAAATATAGACATTCATAATATCGTGGGTACCCTTTATGAGAAGAAGGGATTGAAGGAAGAGGCAAGGAAATCCTTTGCTATGTATGAAAAATTAAAAGAAGGGAAATAAATAATATCTAATTTAGTGAATAGTAGTTAGTGAATAGTGAATAGTTAATAGAAGACATTTTTAATCCACTATCTACTATTCACTACTCTTATCTCTTCCATATCAATAAGCACCCTCAGTTTTTAACACAGCAATTATAGTTGATAAAAGAATTTTTATATCCATAAACAATGATCTCTTTTGTACGTATTCAATATCATATTTTATCCAGTCACAAAATTTACCGCTGCCTCTGCCTTTTGTTTGCCATAACCCTGTAATACCGGGCTTAACCGAGAGCCTTATTTTTTTCCAGTAATCATCTCCATTCATCTCGTTATCAGCCAGAGGCCTTGGTCCTACAAAGCTCATTTCGCCTTTT
>CAZPUD010000474.1:0-2041 GCA_964589115.1 uncultured candidatus Brocadiaceae bacterium
CGGGCAGCACGGGCTTTTGGCCCTGAAACCTAACTGGCCATCCATACTGAGAAAAGTATGGGGTGATGAAAAGCGGTTTAAAGAATATTTTATTGTAGATGGATGGTATGCTACAGGTGATACTGCCTATAAGGATGAGGACGGCTATTTCTGGTTTGTAGGCAGGGCTGATGATGTGATTAATACGTCCGGTCACAGGGTAGGCCCGTTTGAGGTGGAGAGTGCCCTGCTTGAACACAGGGCGGTGGCTGAAGCCGGGGTGATCGGCAAGCCTGATGCAGAACGGGGAGAAATTATCAAGGCGTTTGTGGTGCTCCGGGAAGGGTTTCAATCTTCACAGGAACTGGAAGAGGAATTGAAGAAATTTATCAGGCATCGGCTCGCAGCGCATGCGTATCCGAGGGAAATTGAGTTTTGTGCAAACTTGCCGAAAACGCGCAGCGGTAAAATTATGCGCCGTTTGCTGAAGGCAAGAGATCTGGGGCTTCCTACCGGAGATATTTCAACACTTGAAGATTAGTAATAGTTTAACTTTTTGAGTAACAATTTAGTTTTTTAAAAAACAGTGAAAAGCTCCGTTAGGAGCGGTATATTACTAGACTGAAAACAACACCCATGTTAAGCTCCAGAGGAGCGGCATATAAAGCGCATAAACAATATATCGCTCCTAACGGAGCTTTATTCTTGTGCTAGGTGTTTAGCTATTTATATTTCACCCCTTCGGGGTTTAAAATCTTTCTTAGGTTTTTTGCTATAATCATGACATCTTCGGGATTAGAAAACAATTTTTTAGGAGAAGTATACGATAATGGAACAGACAAAATTTAATAAACCATTTTTTGATGACGTAGAACCTATCAGGATAAAAGATCCGCTTGCCACAGCACTAGGTGCAATGGATAGAAACGAAGCATTTGTATTTACATATCCTGATGCTGTAAAACTCGCCGGACATTCGTGCCCTGCCGTTTCCGGCGCATATAAATTGACACAACTGGCATTGGAAAAATTATATGGTAGTGAAACTCCCATACGCGGACAAGTCAAAGTGACATTTAAAGGGGGGATAGATTATAAGGTAAATGGTCCTATATCACAGGTTGTCACTCTGATTACAGGTGCAGCAGGGGAGAGCGGTTTTAAGGGATTGGGCGGAGGCAGGTATAACAGACAAAACCTGCTGTCATTCGATGAAACACAGGATGCCGATGAAGATGCGGTCTGTACTGTTATCTTTGAAAGAATGGATAATCATAAGAAAATTGAAATTAGTTATAGCAATTATATGCTTCCCGCCAACCCTAAAATGGGTGATCTGATGCCATTGGCTGTAACAGGTAAAGGAACTGATGCAGAAATAAAGGAATTTGGAGAATTATGGCACGAGAGGATCAAGGTGATACTTATGAATCCGCCTGATGGTATGTTTGCGATAAGGGATTTAAAATGATTTATATACAATTTCCATTCAAATGGAAAATATGTATCTGTGCATTGTTTATCATGGGTTACTTGCTAACATTGAGTGCTTTCCTGCGGGCAGAAACGGTGATTGTTCATGCAAATGCTGCATGGGAAATGACGGATGTTGTGGTACAGGAGAATATGAAATTAAGTTGGGAGGTAGATAAGAATAATCTGTGGTGCTTTAATCGTAAAATATTTCCCGGCGGGCATACTGCCAACGGTATTCCTGTTGAAGCCTTAAAAGGTTACGTGTATCCGGGCCAATGTATTGGCATGCTCATAGGCAGGATTGGTGACAGCGGCAGGATGTTCTCCATGGGAACATCCGGATCGATTCGCATCCTTCCCAGTGAAGATGGTGAATTTTTATACTTAACTATGAATGACGACATCCTTGGTCTTTATGGCAAAGGGTTTAAGGATAATGAAGGGGCGATTATCGTGAAGGTTACCCAATCAAGGGAGGTGAATGTTTCTTCAAATCAAGGGTTACCAGAGATGTAGATGAAGTAGTGGAGTAATGGAGTGTTGGAGTAATGGATTAATGGAGTATTGTTATGAAAAACTCCATTAC
>CAZPUD010000475.1:0-2040 GCA_964589115.1 uncultured candidatus Brocadiaceae bacterium
ATGCTAAACGTTTCAGTTCAATCGTGGACGATTGAACCAACTCTGAAACTTTGAAATTCCTATACGTCAAGTTAGCTGCCTTTGGCAGCGACTAAGGTTGGTTCAATCTTGTAGATTGAACCATGCATTTAGTATTGGCCTCTACGTTTTGGTTTACTCCAATCGTATGAGACGTGCTAAACGTTTCGGTTCAATCGTGGACGATTGAACCAACTCTGAAACCAGGTACCAGACTATGTGGAGGATTAATAAAACGCAATGATAACAACTGATATACTAATCGCTGGCGGAGGAATTGTAGGTCTTTCCATTGCAAGAGAACTTATAAGCAGGCACCCGGATTTATCCGTTACCCTGATTGAAAAAGAAAAATCTTTTGCATGTCATGCAAGCGGCAGAAACAGCGGTGTACTGCATGCCGGTTTCTACTATACACCGGACAGTCTGAAAGCAAAATTTACCGTTGAGGGAAATAAGCTTTTAACCGATTATTGTTTGAAACATAACCTTGCGATAAACAGATGTGGAAAAATAGTCGTGGCAAAGGATGAAAATGAACTCGAGGGCATATTTGAACTCAAGAGAAGAGGAGACAAAAATGGTGTAAATCTTGAGGTCGTTGACGAGAAAAAATTAGAAACACTTGAACCAAATGCGAGAACATTCCGGAATGCCCTGTATTCACCAACAACCTCGGTAGTTAGTCCCAAGGAGATTGTAGAACACATTGCAAATAATATAAGAGAGAAGGTATGTATTCTTATGAATGAGATGTTCATAAGAAGGGATAACGCATCTACTGTAATAACTAGTACAGAAAAAATACATTATAAACATCTCATCAATTCGGCCGGTTCATACTCCGATAAGATAGCCCACCAATTCGGGATCGGACGCAAGTATACGCTCATCCCTTTCAAGGGACTCTATATGGAGTATAAGGACGAGAATATAATTCAGAAACATATCTATCCTGTACCAAATTTAAATAATCCTTTTTTAGGAGTCCATTTCACGAAAACGGTACAGGGAAAAGTAAAGATCGGCCCGACTGCAATTCCGGCATTCTGGAGGGAAAATTATCAGGGTGTTTCCAACTTTAAACTGAACGAATTCCTTGAGATTTTATCTTACGAGGCAAGACTTTTTTTCACGAATGCATTCAATTTCAGAAACCTGACCTTTGAAGAGATAAAAAAATATAGCCGGGAATATTTTATACAGCAGGCCACACATCTTGTCAAGCACATAGATATAACGAAATTCGGTAACTACTTAAATCCTGGAATCAGGGCACAATTACTAGATACAGAAAAGATGTCCCTGGTAATGGACTTTGTCGTTGAGCAGGGAGAAAATTCCACACATATCTTAAACGCAGTATCCCCTGCATTCACCTCTTCCTTTTCTTTTAGCAAGTATATCGTTGATAAAGTGGAGAGTGTAATGAAGCTTAAAATAAGTTAAAGGAATTAAAAAAGCCTTAAATATTCTTCATTTTTGGTTTAATGTCACCTCAAAGTGAAAATATAATTTCCTGTCAATATTCCTCCGGAATAATCTCAAGCATGATCCTTTCGGAACGCCGGATAATGGTTAACTGAGATTTTGCCCCAATCCGATGTTCCGTAAGCTGTTTATGCAAGTCATCTATACTCTTAATTGGCTGTTCATCGATGCCTATGATTATGTCCCCTTCAAGCAAACCTGCTCTTCTGGCAGGACTATTATTCTCAATAGCAACGACGAGCACGCCACTTTCGGTGGATAAGTTGTGAAATATGACAAGGCGCCTATGGAGGAATACATTTTGTCCCGCTACGCCAATGTAACCACGGCGGATTCTTCCATCTTTGATAAGCCGTGTCGCAACGAATTTTACCGTGTCAGCCGCAATAGCAAAACAAAGGCCTTGCGCACCCTGAATAATAGCAGTATTAACGCCAATCACTTCTCCACGGGAGTTGATAAGCGGACCTCCCGAATTACCGGGGTTCAGTGCAGCATCAGTTTGGATAACACTATCTATCAACCTTCCTG
>CAZPUD010000476.1:0-2033 GCA_964589115.1 uncultured candidatus Brocadiaceae bacterium
GAATACGAGTGGGATGATGAAGATGATGAAGAAGATGAAGAGGAGGAGGATGATGAAATGGAAGTTAGGAAACTTATAAATATTGATTGCTTAAAAGGAATGGCGGGATTACCTCCCGCTTCCATAAACTTAATTTACACAGACCCGCCATATAATATGAATAGCCGTTACCAGATTGATAGTGTAACAGGACATTATTATTTTAAAGGTAAAGGGCAAGACTTTATGAACAAATGGGAAGCAATGGATGGTAAATGGTGGCAAAAATATTTCGAAGAAGCATATCGCATTCTTAAGTATGGCGGGTTTGTTATAATGCATAACATTGATAGACAGTCAGATTTGTGGAGTTACTATGCAAGAAAAGCAGGATTTATGCCAACACAGAAATTATATTGGCTTTTTATCAGCAATTTCCCCAAAGCAACTGATGTTGCCTTGATGATAGATAAAAAACTTAAAGTAGAAAGAAAAAAAGTTGGCGAAGATAAACAATATATTTCTGCGGGAACTGGAGTATATAACTGGAATAATCCTGAGATAGCTCTCAAACAGCGTGAAGTACTAACTGATATGCGTGGTGGCAAGTATATGAAAGATGAAGAGCGTAGCTCTCGTCCGAAGCTTGTTCGTGATATTACTGTTGCTACAAGTGAACTTGCTATAAAGTATGATGGATATAAATATGGGCAAGCTTGCTTAAAACAGATTCTTGAAGAGATACTTGTTTTTTGGAAAGAACCAAAGATTTCGGTTATAGATGACATTTTTGCTTTAGAGAAAAAACATGCTACCGATATTCATCCAAGTATTTTTAATATTAAAGATACTCGAGTTAAACCCAGTAAAAATAATAAGCTTGAGAGGTTCACTCCGCAACTTCTTGTAGATAAACGAGTTGCTCCTTTTATGCGAAGCCATCGAGGAAAGTCTATAGATTTTAATAATTTACAAGAAGTTATGACAGTAGTAGAGTTTAATGAAGAAGAACTTAAGATACCGTATGCTTCAAGTGAGTTTGATGACTTATATTATTACGAACCAAAAGCTTCTAAGTCCGAGAAAGAGGAAGGGCTTGATGGATTTCAGGTAGTAGAAAATCGTAAAGCGACGGAAGGATTATATACTCCTGAAGGCAAAGATAAATGGGCTACTAAAAGTAAAAATCCACATCCTACAGCTAAACCTTTAGCTTTATGTAAATGGGTTTTAACTTTATTTAAGCCACCTGTTCCTATTGTAGTTCTTGATACATTCGCAGGACAAGGTTCAATCCCCCGTGCTTGCGAAGAAATGAATATAAACTGGATTGCTTTTGAACTTAATCCTGAATTTTATAAAGTAGCAGAAGCTAAAATTAAATCAGCTAAATTAACTTTATTTTAAGGAGAAAAAATATGATGGACGTTATCATAAGAATTGTCCACTGGGACGATGGTTCACAGCCACATAAAGAATTAAGAATATACGATGGTAAAGGGAATACTATTGGCTTTGGCAAAATGAAGGTTGCCGATACAAAGGTTATGAGACCTGTAACAGACCAACAAGAACTGTTTAATGAAGATGAAGAGCATTCACGAGAGATTACTTACATAGCTACTTTAGATTTACGGAAGCTTGCGGAGTCTGTTGATGGTGAAAAATGATTTTGGAACTATTCAGTTTACTATTCCTGGTGAATGTCCTATAAAAAAGAATGCGGCAAAACATCAATCTTTTAGATGGGATAAAAAACGCCAGATTAAAATACCTTTACCGTATAATCTTGTATATTATACTGAAGGATATAAGGAGTGGGTCAAAAATTCAATTGGTACTTTAATGGCAATCAAAAATCTTTTGAAGCGTGAACACCCTGAGATTTCATTACCATTAGCAGGTTCTTATTTTGTAGCATTCTGGATATGGAGAAGTCGGAATGATGTAATTGGGGAGTCAAAAGGTAAGGTTGATTTAACTAATCTTATCGAAGCTCCGCAAGATTTACTTTCAGGAAGAGCAGGTAATTTTTTAGATACAGGGAAAAGGAA
>CAZPUD010000477.1:0-2014 GCA_964589115.1 uncultured candidatus Brocadiaceae bacterium
AAACCCGCACCTTATCATGGCTGTGGGTAACGGCGAGATGTGGGTAGTGGATAACGGCACAGACCTTGCTCCGGGAGACTTTTTGATCTCCAGTGACACTGTGGGGCATGCCATGAAAGATACCGGCGAGTTCCCAATTAGTCACGTCATTGCCCGGGTGGCTGAAGCCGTGGACTGGGATAGCGCGGACACAACCCTGGAGGACGGCATTACCAAGCACACCAAGATCAGTGTTTTGTATGACAGTTATGCCAGAAATAATTCAGTAATTAGTAACCAGGAATTAGTAAACGGGATAAATACAACCAACAATCCAAATCAAACTGCCAACTACCAATCCCTAACTACTCAAGATCTATCTGTCCTTGGAGACGCTACTTTGGGAGATGTGACGATTGTGGGCTCACTGCAGGTGGGTGGCTTGAGCTTTGACCCGGTTGAAAACTCCATAGACGCCATCGGCACCTTGAAACTTCAGCCTCTGGCTCTTGGGGACATTGAATTCATGGGCGGGTTGGTGACAATTGACACCGAAGGCAATGTGACCGTCAACGAAATCACGGCCGAAAAATACAAAGTGGCAGGGGCTTCGGCCGGCACAAGCAGCATTTCCGCGGGCGCGACAAGCGTCTTTGTCTCCACACCTATGGTGACTGCCGACTCTTTGGTGTTTGTAACTGCCAAAACCGTAACAGGTAAACAGCTATCGGTAACTACAAAATCAGATGGCGTTGGCTTTAGGGTGGAAATGAATGGGGTTGAAACCCAAAATATTGAATTTGACTGGATGATTGTTGACCGAGTAAATCAATAGTAGATGGTAGTTAGTAGTTAGGAATTGGGGAAAATGCAAATACAAAATACAAAAATACAAACATTCACACAGCTTAGGGTTTGGCAGGAAGGACATGAGTTGGTTTTACTTGTATATAAAATTGTCAAAGACTTTCCCAACGAAGAAAAATATGCGCTGGGCGACCAAATGAGAAGATGTTCGGTATCCATTACCAGTAACATCGCCGAAGGTTTTGGCAGACAAGGAAAAAAAGAAAAGATACAGTTTTATTACACGTCACAAGCGTCAAATATTGAGCTGCAAAACCAACTTTTAATAGCTCACGATGTTGGCTATATTAATAAGAGGGCTTTCGACGATTTAACAACAAAATCTATATCTGTTGCAAAACAATTAAACGCGTTAATCAGATCAATCAAATCCAAACATGAATAAAGTATTTAAAATCCCAACTACCATCTACCAGCTACTAAAGAAGCTTCGCCTTCGCACTTACATCGCCTTGGGCTTAATTGCGGTAATGCTGCCAATTGCCTTTTTCACCTTATACCACCCCGGCGGGTCGGAGGCTGCCTGGTGGAATGAGAGCTGGCAGTACCGGAAACGCATACCCATTACAGCCCATGCCGCCGAAGAAACAAATGTGTATATATCCATAACAAACTATAACGCAAGCGATACAACTCGCTACCAAGCCGACTGCGGGGACATGCGGTTTACCAAACAAAATGGCGAACTTCTCCCCTACTATGTCCCAAACTGCGGGGTGGCAACTACCATTCACGTTAATTTTGACGTCTTCCCTGCCGGCGCTCAGGATATTTATCTTTACTACGGCAACCCCAGTGCAGAAAACGGGTTTAACAGTACAGATTTTTCCACAGAAGCTACCAATTATACGCTTGGGACGATTGCCTCAGAAGAAGTCACCCCCGGTCCCATTGCCTACTGGAAGTTTGATGAGGGTACTGGAACAACGGCAGAAGACTCAACGATAAACAACAATGACGGAACTATTTCAGGTGCAACGTGGCAAACAGAAGACCAGTGTGTGAGTGAAAAGTGTTTGTATTTTGACGGGGCTTCAGGTGTCGATATTACTGGCTTTACAAGTACTTCTCAAACATATACGTTTTCTGTTTGGGTCAGGACCAATGCCCCGGACGATAATTTAAATTATCTTTTTGACTCAGCAACCGGCCGACTAATTTTTGGATG
>CAZPUD010000478.1:0-2006 GCA_964589115.1 uncultured candidatus Brocadiaceae bacterium
GCACAGGTTTGCGATAGAAGCATTAAAAACTTTCCCTGTAAAGATAGTAAATAATATTATATGGGTAAAACTCAATCCCACACCAAGACAATATCAGAAAAGATTAGTTAGTAGCACCGAATCATTCTTCCATTTTGTAAAAAGTGATGACTACTACTACAACCTTGGTGATTATATGAATAATAACGGAACCAAAAGCAAGCGTAGTAATGGCAATAATATCGGGAAGAAATACTTTGAGCTTATAGAAAATTCCAATCTTACCTTAGAACAAAAGAAGATGGCTCTTTGCGAGTTGCAGGAAGTTATAGAAGAGGTAAAAAGTGGAAAAATTGAAAGTTTCAGAATGAAAATAAAAGGTATCCATTCTGAACCATTTGGTGGGCAGGATGGCGGCAGAAAATATCAGCTTATGAAGAAAGGTTTTACAATTATAAAGATTAAAGGTGAACCTATAAAAAGAGATGTTATAGAATGTGCAGTTGAGACAATAAAAGGCTCTAAGCATCCAGCTATTTATCCACTGTTCATAATAAAAGAGCTAATAAAGCTGCTCTCTATGCCAGGTGATATTGTCCTTGACCCTTTTATTGGAAGCGGAACTACTGCGGTAGCTGCAAAGGAACTTGGGAGGAAATATATCGGAATAGAAATAAACAAAGAGTATTGTAAATATGCAAGGGAAAGGCTGAAAAACATCGGCTTAGAAAAACCATTGGAGCTTTTTGCATGACAAAAGAAGGTAAATACAAAAATAAACTGCACACAGAGATACTAAACGAAATTTATCGGAAAGCATTAGATATAGTTAATGAGGAGAATTTAGAGTTATTACTTAATCAATTAGATGCCCTTGAAAAATCAACTATACAAATCATTGCAGACAATTTTGAAAGAGGAAAAGGGGTTTTAACTGTTTTAATAACAAGCCTTGTTCATAAGCTGCACAATCCTGACCAAGATATAAGGCTTCATCAAGATAATATGGATGGTGGTTATTCAGGTAGAGGCGTTGATACAAAATATGTTACGCCATTTATGAAAGAAATGGGATTCCCTTCAATGGCAGAAAGCGGCTGGTTAACTAGATCTCTGGAACAAAATCTGCCTTATGACCTGAACTATCCTGGAAAAATAACACCACCAGAATTAAAAGCAGTTTTTCTTAACTTGCTGGATATGGTTCAAACTAAAAACAAATCTCCTGAAAAGTTTTTATTAATATTTTTTGGAAAACTTATCGAACACCGTGAGCAAAAAAAACTTGATTTGGCTAAACCTACAAGTTTGCCGATATCAACGATCATCGATTATTTAAAGCAACATTTTGAATCAAGATATTCAGCGCGCGGAGCATCCAGACTTCCTACATTGGCTATTTATGCAATATATCAGTGTATGATAAGGGAGCTAAAGAGGTTTGAAGGGAAACAATTGATGTCTTTAGAGGAACATACATCTTCTGATAAAAGCTCAGGCAGAGTTGGTGATATTGAAGTCAGAGATGAAGAAGATAGAGTTTTTGAGGCGGTAGAAATTAAACACGGTATTCCAATAAATACCCAGTTAGTTCGTGATGCTTACGAAAAGTTTAAGTCTCACCCGATACAGAGATATTATCTATTATCAACTGTAGGCGAGGACTCCGCTGATATTGAAAATTTAACAAAAGAAGTTTCCAAAATATTGAATATTCACGGTTGTCAAGTAATTATTAATGGCATCTACCCTTCTCTAAAATATTATTTAAGGCTTCTGCATAACACCTATGATTTTATTGATAATTATGTGGAAAATTTAAAAAAGGATAAGACTATAAAATATGAACATAAATTAAAATGGAATGAAATTGTTAGTCGGCAAGTTTCTGAGAGTGATAATGAGTAGAGGGGTATTTTAAATATGTCGTTAAAAGCGATACACATATTAGCGATTTGTATTGCCGCATTGCTTTCCACTACAGCTAATGCACAACAAAGCGTGCCTTATTTTTCAAACGATGACAT
>CAZPUD010000479.1:0-1993 GCA_964589115.1 uncultured candidatus Brocadiaceae bacterium
CAATGACAAAACCTCATTTCGATTGACAGAGAAAGGACCTTTTTTATCTGTGAAATCTGTGTAATCTGTGGTTTCATCTTTTATTTGAATTTTGTTCATTTGAATTTGTTTCGTATTTCGTGCTTAGTATTTCGTATTTCTTTTTCGCAGTAGCACCGATCCCTTGCGGTCGGCGTTTGGCGCAGTTAATGTTAATACTTCGACACATTCAGCTCTTCTATTTTTCCGGTAACCATGTATACAATCCTTTCTGCAATATTGGTTACCCTGTCGGCAATACGTTCCAGGTTGTGTGATACCCAGGTCAAATAAGTAGCACCGTGGATTATCTTCGGATTTCCAATCATCAGGAATAAAAGTTCCCTGTATATCTGATCATGCAGGGCATCCACCTGGTCGTCTTCGTTGCATATAAGCCTTGCCGTTTCAATATCTCTGTTTATAAATGCCTTAAGACACCTGTCGAGCATAGAAAGTCCTAGTTCGGCCATCCTGGGGATATCGACTAAGGGTTTTACCAGAGGCTCATCACCTATCAGCAGGCTTATCTTTGCGATCCCTTCTGCATGGTCACCCATACGCTCAAGGTCTGTTATGATACTTAATATGGAAGTCAATACCCTAAGATCTACAGCCATAGGCTGCTGTGTGGCAATAAGCGAAATACACTTTTCTTCGATCTCAAACCGCTTCTTATTGATAAAAATATCATCTGCTATAATTTCCCTGGATGCCTTTTCGTCTCTCTTCTGCAGCGCTTCTACGGATCTCTTTATAGCAGTTTTAACCATCTCCCCCATCTTCAGCACTTCATCCTGAAGGCCGTTTAAAGCTTTATGGTAGACATCTCGAGTCATGATCCACCTCCATTCAAAACAGTAAATATAACTTTATTCTCATGGTTGGTTCAATCGTCCACGATTGAACCGAAACGTTTTGCATGTTTCATATGCCTGGCATCAATCAAAAACGTACAGGCCAATGCCAAACACCCGGTTCAATCTAAAAGATTGAACCAACTAAGAGTTCGCCAAAAGCGATAAGTTCACTTCCCGTCTATGAGTTTTCTCTGCGTCCTTTGCGGTGAACTATTACCTTTAACCAAATCTCCCCGTAATATAATCTTCTGTTTTTTTCTCAAAAGGGTTTGTGAATATATCCGTCGTGGTATTAAACTCTACAAGCTCTCCAAGCATAAAGAAGCCGGTATAGTCTGATATCCTTGCTGCCTGCTGCATGTTATGGGTAACAATGATTACGGTATAGTCTAACTTCAGTTCAACAAGCATATCCTCTATCTTTGCAGTAGCGATAGGGTCAAGGGCAGAACATGGTTCATCAAGGAGTATGATTTCTGGTTCCATTGCTATAGCCCTTGCGATACAAATTCGCTGCTGCTGTCCGCCGGAGAGATCAAGGGCACTTAAACGGAGCCTGTCTTTTACCTCGTCCCAAAGTGCAGCTTTTCTCAGGGCCTTTTCACAAATTTCATCAAGGGTACTTCTTTTTTTAATCCCCTGGATGCGCGGACCATATACTACATTCTCATAAATAGACTTCGGGAAAGGATTAGGTTTCTGGAATACCATCCCAACCCTTCTCCTCAGTTCAGTAACATCTACGTTAGGGGCATATATATCCTCATCATCGATTTTTACTGTACCTTCTATTCTTACGTTTTCTATAAGGTCATTCATACGGTTCAGGCAGCGGATTAAGGTAGACTTTCCACAGCCAGACGGCCCAATAAAAGAGGTTATCTTCTTTTTAGATATATCGAGATTTATCTCCTTTAATGCTTTTGTCTTATCATAGTAAAGGCTTAAATCAATAATATTAACAATCGGTTCAGGAACTTTTATTTTCATTTTTTCCATATAATTTTCAAAACCATTTCGAGTGTAGTAATAATCTTTAAAATTCAGTACACCGCAAAGGCGCCGAGTAGGCAAGGGGGAGTTTCACCCCCAAGCCTCTCACAGAACCGTACGTG
>CAZPUD010000480.1:0-1990 GCA_964589115.1 uncultured candidatus Brocadiaceae bacterium
GTTTTTGCGAGGACAGACAAAGAGACACAAGCCTTCTTACTCAAAACAGCATTTTTCCCGAAGATGACAGTACACATGGCTGAAAAGATAACCGGTACATCCCTTTCGGGACAGATTCTTTCCACACTAAACACAAACAACTACTTTACTGCAATGCACCCGGAGCCGGAACCAGTGTACCAGTACCATCCACTTTTCAGGGAATTCCTCCTGTCAAAGGCAAGAAATTTATTCGGCAGTGAGGAACTCTCAACGATACAGCGGGACGCCGCCATGTTATTGGAAGAATCGGGGCAGGTAGAAGAAGCGGTGGACCTTTTTCATGACATGAAGGATTCTAAGGAAATTGCCCGGTTAATCCTCAATCACGCACCAACGCTCATTGAACAGGGAAGAAATAAAACCCTTGAAAACTGGTTCTCCGTTATTCCCGTTGAAATTGTGGAAAATACCCCGTGGCTTATGTATTGGCTGGGTACATGCCGGCTGTCTTTAAATCCAACAGAAAGCCGCCGGCTATTGGAGATGGCATTTGAAATCTTTCGTACCAGGAATGACCGTATCGGGATGATGCTGTCATGGGCAGGCGGTCTTAACGCAACCTTCCACGAGTATGGACATTTTACCACCCTCGACAGATATGCCTTATTATGGGAAAAATACATCCAGAAAGATGTTACATTTTCCTCGGAAAATGTTGAAATACAGGTTCTCTCCAGCAGGTATATTCTTTTGCAGATGAGGCAAATGAACAATCCCGAAATAGGTGAGTTAGCACATCGGCTTTTCTCGCTTTTGCGTGAATGCAGGGAAGTAAACCGCCGGCTGCAGATAGGACCTTACATAGCCGTTTATTATTTATGGATAGGTGATTTTGCAAAGGCAGGCATGGTGATTGACTTAATCAATAAAGATGTATTATCTGAATCGGCTTCTCCTCTAAACGTACTTTTTGGGAGGACTTCCTATGCTATGCACGCCTGGCTGACAGGTTCTATTACTTCATGCATCGACTGTGTACGGGACTCGCTGAGATTTTCCAATGAAACCAGAATACACGTCTGGGACCACCACCTCCTCGCCCACGGGATTACCGCTGCCCTGAGTTCGGGGGATCTGGAGACAGCAGCCGCATTTTTACGGGAGTTCGAGCAAAGTCTGACTCACGCCCGAAAAATTGACATCGGCTTTTACCACTATCTCGCAGCCTGGCACGCCCTGCTGACCGGAAACCTGACATCTGCCATAAAACTCATTGAAGTCGCCTTAATTGCAATCAGAGAGTTAGACACACACTACCCCCTGGCAGTAACCTGTTTCATGGAGGCTCAAATACTATTTGAATCTGGAAAAGATAAAGAGGCCGGGATACAGCTTAATTTTATCCGCCAGTTGGGCCGTCATATCAAGAGCAAACATATCGAGTTTAAGTGCCTGCTGGCAGAGGCACAGTTCGCTCTGGGTATCAGAACCTCCGGAGGTGGACATTGGAAAAACAGGGAACAAGGAACCGGTGATAACCGGGGTGGCACGGACAAAGCTTGTTCCTCTGTACCTGAAATAAACAGAGAATCAGAGAAACAAGGACTCGACGCACTTTACAATGCCATGAAATTGGGAAGGGAGCAAGGCTACGTCAATATGTTCGGATGGCGGCATGATATTATGCCATGTTTATGTATAAAGGCCCTGGATGCAGGGATAGAAGTAAAGTACGTCCAGCACCTCATTCGCAAGCGCCAGCTCATTCCCGATGTCCCTCCCTTGGACTGCGAAAATTGGCCATGGCCTCTCAAGATATATACACTTGGACAGTTTATTATTTTTAAGGATGGAGAAGCAGTTCAATTCTCCGGAAAGATTCAACGCAAACCCCTAGAAATGCTCATGGCAATTATTTCTTGTGGAGGTAAAGGGGTATCAGAAGATTATATAATTGATGCCCTGTGGCCGGACGTAGAAGGTGATATGGCGCACCAATCATTTGATT
>CAZPUD010000481.1:0-1973 GCA_964589115.1 uncultured candidatus Brocadiaceae bacterium
CCTTTAAGTTCTTCCTTTAGCTTATCTTCATTATACTTCATCATTTTCCCACCTCTAATTTAAAACTATCTTGAATTGCTTTTATTACTGCTTCTTTTTGTTCTTTTGTTTCTAATAATATATCTTCACCCTCTGAACCAAATAAGGATATTTCTCCATTTTGTAATTCATCATATTCTTTAGATGAAATCTCTTCAAACTCTTCTCCGTTTAATTTGATTATGGTTTTTGGTGTCAAGGGGGCAGTTTTGTCAGGTTTTACGCCTAAATCAGTGTTAGCTGATACACTGAGATTATTCCCGAGTTGTTTACCTTCCCGAGTGGACTCCTGTTTTGTCTGCTCCATTTGACTATGGTTTTCTGAATCTTCTGCTAATCCTGAGAACATTTCATCTGTCCAATAATAACTTGAATGGAATATTTTATAACACTTATCTTCATAATCTACTTCTTTAATTTCAACTATTTCTCCTTTATATTGAACCATATAATCATTTACAGACCATCCATCCCAATCTCCGACTACCAAATCTTCTCTTACTTTTACTTTATCGCCTATTTTGTATTTCATTGTTCAATCCATCCTCCACATTTTGAGCATTGCACTAAGTCTGTTTTTTTGAAGTATATGTCTTCTTTATTCAAACATTTAATACATTTAACTCTTTTGATTCTTGGTTTTGTCTCGTTTACTTTTTTCATTCTGCATCCCTCACATAGTCCGGTTTGTATTGATATCCCTCTACTACATCTCCTACTCCTATGAATTCTGTTGAGTGGTTGGTTGGTGAGCCCCTGTAAGTTTGTACCTTTTGAGGCACTTGTAAATATCCCTTTATGAATTGTTCCGCTCGGGAAGTTAATTTCCACATTCCGCCTTTGCCTTCTTCCCCATCACTATCTTGGGCTTTTCTTACAAACTCCCAGTATTTTAATTTCTGGAAGTTGCATACTTGATTGTGTCCTAAAAATTCAGATATTTTAACTGGATTCAATCCTGCCTTTAAATAAATTTTAATCATTGCTGAAACTAAGGGTTTGTTTAATCTATGCCAGTATCTTACGATTTTTGCCCCACAGTGTTCGCATATATCATTCATGTTTTTTTTCTCCTTTATTTTTAAGATATGTTTTTATGTGTTTACATATATTTTCTCCATCTATGTAATTGTCAGGATATAAACTTCCATGTGTACATGAACATATTATGTTTCCATTTGATTCTAATCTCTGGGAATATCCTCCAATTTCTGAAACTAATATTGATTGCATAATTCCCTCCTTAAATTATAGAAGAGTCTCATTGAGACTCCTCCGTGTTAGATTTGCTCTGTAGGCCTTCTTTTATGGTCTTGTAGGCTTTCAGAACTGTTCTTGCAGCCAGGTCCATTGCAGTGTCTACTTCTACACTTCCAGCATTTAGTTTTATTAGCTCTACTACTATATCTTTCGCATAGCTTGTGAGCTGTGAGGCGTTGACATCCTCTCTGATTTCTTTGTTTGAGGTCTCTTTAGGCTTTAGGTTTAGTATTTTTGATATATTTCTAAAACCTTTGTTTATGGTATAGAATACCTGTACCTCATCTCCTCTTTTTGCTTCTATGTTCCCCTTATACATAGAGTACCATTGTTCGTCAGATTCTAGTTGGAGTGCTTTTCCGTCTTTTCTGACGCTTTTTACTCTACTTATTATTGATTCAGTCATTTGACACCTCCTGTTTTGCATTTAACTGATTTAGAGCTTCAGGTAGAGGTTCTTCTATTGCATTCATTAGTCTGATAAATTGAGAGATTATTTCATCCCCTGTGAATGTTTGCCTACCCTTACATATGTCTACGGCAGCCTTCATCATTAAAGTTCTTCGATTTTGTTTGTCGTTTTCATTATTTCCTGATTGAGTTAGTGTCGGTCTTACTTTTTCTATTTGTTGAGCGGTCTTGATTTCTTCTTGACTTGGTTCTTCGTGTACTGA
>CAZPUD010000482.1:0-1973 GCA_964589115.1 uncultured candidatus Brocadiaceae bacterium
AAAAGTGACGAAAACGGAAGCATCAGCAACCTTTTTGTATCGGCATGGAGATTGTCCACCATCCCACCAAGCGATCTTTGATCCTGCTCGGTTGACTTTAAGAGCATTAACAACCTGTCTTCCAGCGATTTTCTGTACGCTTCGTTCTGATTAAAAAAATCCAGTAAACTATCAAATCTAGATAGTAAGTCATATGTTATCGGCTTTTTATTCTCATAATTTGCAAACTCATTTCGTATTTGTTTTATATGAGATTGGAACTTTAAAGTCTCATTTTTCCATTGATCGATCATGACTTTTATATCACGAAAGTCTTTAACACGCTGTACCGCCATTAACTTTGCAGATACCAGCTCTTCTGCCTGGAGCATAATTGAATGCAGCCTCTCTGTAGATATCCTCACCGTTTTTTCAATAAGTGAAGACCGCTTTTCAGTTGATGTATTAATGGTTTCAGGCCTAGGTATATTTGTTTCTTTTCCTTCCCTTAATTCTCCGTGTTTTGGCTGCTGTATATGTTCTTTCCCAATTAATGGAGTAACAGCTTTTGATACCGCCACACCTTCCTTTACCTGATTTTGAACTGGCTCATGTCCTTGCTTGGAAATATCTTCCACTTTCCTTATTTCTTCTTTTTTTGGTGGAATACCATTCAATATATTTCCCAGGTCATGAAAAACATTGGCTACCCAGGGTACATCCGATGTATTCAGCTCTTCCTGGAACGGCATACCGGCAAGACCGTCAACTGTATGATAAAGTACAGTAAAAAGTTCGGGAGATAAATCAATTTCCTTACGCTTCAACGAGGCAAAAACACTCTCGAGATGTTGACAGATACCCGCCATGTCTGTCATGTTAACGGCACGGGCCGCTCCTTTGAGGCTGTGTACTTCCCTGAATATATTTTCAATAATCTCCATCTGTCTTTCCGGAGATGGCAGCTTTTCTAATTCAATTAAAGAAAAAGACACGGCGTCGAGATGTTCTTTCGCTTCGATCTTGAATGTGGCAAGGAGTTTTTTTAAAAATTCACCTTCTTTTTTGTTCATAATACAACTTATACCTTATACCTCTCCACCATATGTTTCAGCTTTTGCCCCAATTCATTTAAACTCTGTATCGCAGTCTCCGTTTGTTTGGTACCAGCAACATTTTGCGAACTCGCTAATTTAATGTTATCCATTGCTAAAGCGACCTGATCCATCCCTGTTACCTGCTGTTGACTTGATGCCACGATTTGAACTGCTGCCTGTGCTGATTCAGTAATGCCATCTGTCAGCATTTTTATTGACTCGCCTGCTTGTATCGACTGCCTAACTCCTTCATCCACTACCCTATTTCCCTGTTCCGTGGCCATCACTGCAGCACTGGTTGACTTCTGGACGTTGTTAAGGATACTGCGTATTTGTGCCGTTGCTTGTTTAGACTGCTCTGCAAGGTACCGGATCTCCTGTGCCACTACAGTAAAACCTTTCCCCTCCTCACCCGCTTTAGCTGCTTCTATTGCAGCGTTAACCGACAGGAGATTCGTCTGCTCTGCTAAACCATCTACAGTTTCAATGATTTCACTAATTATCTCCCTCTGCTCGTTGAGCCTTTGAATGCTCTCGATAATACTAACCATCCGTTCCTTTATGCGGCTCATTCCATTGATTAATTCATCCACCGATTTCCTGCCATTTTGAGATATCTGTACGGTCTTCTGCGCGCTCTCAGAAACATACTTTGCCTTCTGAACCGAGACTTGAGCTGTTTGTTTCACTTCTTCTACCGTTGCAGTCGTTTCACTTACTGATGTTGCCATTTCAGCAGTACTGGCAACAACCTGAGTCGTTACCGTTAAAATTTCACTCACGGAAGAACTGAGAACATTTACTCCATCAATAACCCCCCTGGTAATTTCCCGGAGATTTTTTACCACACTGCCCAACGTCTTTGATAAGGAACCTATTTCATCCTTTCTGGTATCA
>CAZPUD010000483.1:0-1969 GCA_964589115.1 uncultured candidatus Brocadiaceae bacterium
TTAAAAAACTCAGGATTTACCCTGGAAGATGTACGGGCACACGGCGGTATTGTTCAGGTCCCCACGTCAATGATGCAGTATAAAAAATGGGAAAAGGGGCTGTTAAGGGAAGATAGGATGCCTGGTTTTAATACCCCTACAGGGAAGTTTGAAATTGCCTCCACAATCCTTGAAGAATATGGATACGATCCGTTACCCGTTTACACGGAGCCGAAAGAGGGCCCTTATTCCCGGCCGGAATCTTTGGAGAAATTTCCTCTGATATTTAATTCTGGATCAAGGGTAACAACCGATTTCCGTTCACAACACCACGGTATTCCAGGTCTGTATAAGGAGCGGCCGGAGCCAACGGTAACAATAAATACCCGTGATGCTGAAGAAAGAAGTATTCATGATGGGGAGATGGTACAAGTCAAAACGATGAGAGGCGAGGTTACCATGAGGGCCTTTGTTACGGATGATATCATGCAGGGTACTATAGATGCAAATATGGGAGGTGGTGGACCCGTAGGGCCGGAGGGATGGCAGAAGTGTAATATTAATGAATTGACAGATCTTCAGCGTTACGATCCTGTTTCCGGGTTTCCGGTCTATAAAGCACTTTTGTGTGACGTTATAAAAATTTCCTGTCAGAAAGAAGTGATAAAAACCGATTCAGGCGAGTACAGTTCATGCGTTGAGCTTCCTGTAGTTGACAAAGAGGCGAAGAGCAGGGGAAGGCGTATTTATCTTGACCATAATGCTACGACACCCCTTCTGCCCGATGTCTTTGAGGTAATTGTGAAAAGCATGAATGAGTGTTATGGAAACCCTTCAAGCATATATAAAGAAGGGAAAGAGGCCCATTCTGTTATAGAGGCCTCGAGAAGGAGTATTGCACAACTAATCAATTGTACAGCCCGCCGTATAGTATTTACCGGCGGCGGTTCTGAATCAAATAATCTGGCATTGAAGGGCGTTGCATTTGCAAATTGGAATAAAAAGAATCACATCATAACTACAGAGATAGAACATCCATCGGTGCTCATGACATGTGAATGGTTGAAAAGAAATAGTTTCAGGGTAACTTGCCTGAAGGTTGATAATAACGGACTGGTTAATCCTGATGATCTGGCTGATGCGATTACCGATAAAACATGCCTTGTAAGTATAATGATGGCAAATAATGAGATTGGAACAATACAGCCAATTAAGGAATTGGTGCATGTGGCAAAGGAACGAGGTATTTTGTTCCATACGGACTGTGTACAGGGAATTGGCAAGGTCCCAATAGATGTAGAATCACTTGGCGCTGATCTTTTATCAATATCAGGCCACAAGATACACGGTCCGAAAGGGATTGGCGCACTTTATATACGGAAAGGGGTAAATCTTGAATCCCTTATCCACGGTGGAAGTCAGGAAAATGGATTGCGTGCGGGAACCGAGAACCTGCCTGGTATATCTGGATTTGGCAAGGCTGCAGAAATTGCCCTGAAGAACCTTCCGCAGATGGATAGAGTGAGAGGAATGCGTGACAGGCTTGAGAAGGGAATAAGGGAAATATTTCCGGATATGAGATTAAACGGACACAATACAAAAAGACTTCCCAATACGCTGAATATTGTCCTGCCCGGTATACGGGGAGAATCGCTTGTTTTAGCCCTTGACCAAAAAGGCGTATCACTTTCATCCGGTTCTGCATGCCGTTCAGGTTCGCCCAAACCATCCCATGTCCTTCTTGCAATAGGGTTATCTGTAGAAGATGCACATTGTTCTGTCCGGTTTTCTCCGGGGGTTGAAAATACCGCAGATGAAATTGAGGAGGCCTTGTTTCTTCTTGACGAAGTATTTCGTAATTCAAAGAATACCGTCCGCTTCGTTCCATGCCGTTGATGTGATAGTGAATAGTAGTTAGTGAATAGTTTAATGTACAGGAAATTCAAAGTTTCAGAGTCGGTTCAATCGTCCACGATTGAACCGAAACGTT
>CAZPUD010000484.1:0-1950 GCA_964589115.1 uncultured candidatus Brocadiaceae bacterium
TGAAAATACTGGTGGAGCTGAGGGGATTCGAACCCCTGACCTTTTGAATGCCATTTATAAACAAGGATTTTTCAACATTTTCATAAGTGGCAACGTTGGTGTCTCTTGTGACCACAACTACCTATCATACAACAAGTTACTATATCATACCAATTCTGTTGATTCCTATATATTCCGTTTGACTCCGCTGTAGTTTGTCATAAATCGGTCATAATTTGGTCATAATTACCGGTCTTATTACCTATCTTTTGTCTTTAGCTTGTGCTTTTATAAAATCCATATGTTCGTAGAAAATTTTAGTAAATATTCGCTTACGATAAGATTTTGTTAGTGCTTAAAACCGGTTGGAAAACAGGGGCAAGTAGCAAGGGTCAAGGAAATAACTGAATGCCTTATTTCATATCCCTTATATAATCGAAATAGGGTTGTACTTGTGGTAATAAAAATGATGCTGGAAAATCCGATATACGCTAAGAATAACGTTGAAATATCTTGTTAGATATCCTTTAATATCGATACTTTTCTACGTAATTATCATATAATACTATGAAAATGTATTAAGAAGGTCGTCATATAAAGAATAAAGGAGAATAGGTATGGCAAAATTAATTATCGAATATCCAGATGAAATCTTGTTATCGTTAAAAGAGTCACAGGACGATTTTTCAAAAGAGTTGAAAATAGCAGCGGCTGTGAAACTTTACGAGATTGGCAAGCTATCTTCAGGTAAGGCAGCCAGGCTTGCAGGTATGGACAAAGTTTCCTTTTTAAAGATACTTGGCAAATACCGGGTGTCTATTTCAACGTTGGAAGAATTTGAAGAGGATATGAAAGTTGCCATTGATTAAAAATATTGCCGTTGTAAACACATCGCCAATTATTTATCTGTCTTCTATTAATAAAATAAGCCTATTGAAAAAGCTTTTTCAGGAGGTTTTTATACCCGATGCCGTAAAGCAGGAAATAATATCAGGTGGTAAAGATAATTTTGGATTTCAAGAGATACAGAATGAAAAATGGATAAAAACTCAAAATATCAAAAATGAATTAGCAAAAAAATATCTTCTGACAGATATTGAAGATGGTGAGGCAGAAGTAATAATTCTTGCCGAAGAACTAAAGGCTGACATTATCATTATGGATGACAGGTTAGGAAGAAAAATTGCGCGTCTCAGGGGTTTTGCTGTTATCGGTACGCTAAGGTTATTAGTAATCGCCAAAGATAAAGAGATAATAACGGAAGTAAAACCACTCCTTGATAGACTTAGAGAAATAGGATTTTGGGTAAGTGATAATGTTTATAAAGATATCTTAAGGCAGTCTAACGAAATAAAATAAAGAAATTACATAAGGGATTTTAATATAGAAGCAAAAACAATGCTAGAAAATCCAATATACGCTAAGAATCAAGTTACATCAGAACCAGCATGAGATTTCTTTGACACAGAGACAGGTCTTTTAAATTTTACATTATATTCCTTTTTGACTTTTTCAGCGCCTTCCTTCATTTCCTTTATTATCTCTTCAGTGCTCATCTTAGCCCGCTTATTATGCAGGTCTTCCATGATCTTATGAATTTCTTCCATACTCTTATCTTCTTTAATCATTTTCTATTACCTCCATCGGCGAATATATCTCAATTTCCTTATATCCCATCAGTAAATTCGTGCCAGATACTTCCTTCTTTGTCTTAAGTTTGACGATATGTTTAAAGTTCCAGCTTATTACTGCGTCAAGATTATTAACAGAAGCCACAGCTATATGAAAGGCATCATCTTCATACTTGCTAGGGATTACTCCCCTTTTTATATACTCGTAGGCAAGTTCATAGCACTCAGTGTCAAACCCCAATTCAAACGGCTGAACATCCTTAATTAAATTCATCAATTTCTCTGCTTTTTCCCGTTGCGCTTCATGTATCTCCCTTAAAACAACCGTTGAAATATATAC
>CAZPUD010000485.1:0-1938 GCA_964589115.1 uncultured candidatus Brocadiaceae bacterium
TTTGTTTCGTATTTCGTGCTTCGGATTTCGGCTCTTCCGACTCGTTCGGGTTAGGGATTTCAAAGTTTTTCATTATGCCTTTTACCCACCCCTATCCCCTCCCGGGAGGGGAATAAGGGGTGGGTTCCCTCAGAGTTGGTTCAATCGTCCACGATTGAACCGAAACGTTTAGCATGTCTCGTATGCCAGTAGGGTCAAGGATCATGGCTTGCAGGTTTTTCCATTGACCCTTGCCCCTTGGTACTTGCCCCTAAGAGACGTGCAGGCCTATGCTAAATGAATGGTTCAATCTGCAAGATTGAACCAACCTTAGTCGCTGCCAAAGGCAGCCTGATTTAATGTTCAGGAAATTTAAACCTTCATATAATATTTATAAGGAGGATAGAGTATGGGAACTGCAGAAGGAAAAAATTATATCAATGGAACTTTTGTAGATAGTGACTCCGGGGAACGGTTTGAGAGCAGAAACCCTGCTAATATCGAAGAGGTACTGGGAACCTTTCCACTATCATCAGAAAAGGACGTAAATAATGCCGTCAATGCTGCACATGCGGCCTACGATAGCTGGAGGCATCTATCACGCATAAAACGGGGTGAATACCTGGATGAATTTACCCAGTTGATAAAAAAGGACCGGGAAGAAATAGCCCGCCTTATGGCCAGAGAATGCGGGAAAGGTATTATAGAAAGCCGTGCCGATGTAACGGAAGGTATACATATGGCCCAGTATGTTTTTGGTACCGTAAGGATGCCGCATGGGGATGTGGTTGATTCTGAAATTCCTGAGAAAGACTCGTTCATGCGGAGAAAACCAAAAGGTGTTGTAGCGGCAATTACCGCATGGAATTTTCCATTTGCTGTACCTTTATGGCTGGTTTGCCCATCGGTGGTAGAAGGAAATACCGTTATCCTTAAGCCATCGAGGGAAACAGCATGCATTGGCAGCAAGATCGCCGAATATGCATATAAGGCCGGATTTCCACCGGGCGTTGTTAATGTGGTACAGGGAAGCTGCGGTGATGCGCTGGTGAAACATCCGGGTACACATGTAGTGTTGTTTGTCGGTTCCAACGCCGTAGGATCGGAGATAAAAAAGACCGCTGCGGGATTTGATAATAAGATGGCGGCCTGTGAAATGGGAGGGAAAAACGCACTCATAGTCCTGGATGACGCCAATCTCGATATTGCGGTAAACGCAGCCGTTATCAGCGCCTTTAAGACGTCCGGCCAGAGGTGTACCTCTGCAAGCAGGTTAATTGTACACGAAAAGGTATTGAATGATTTTGAGAAGAGATTTGTTGAAGTAACAAAGAAGATAAAAATCGGCGACCCGTTGGATGAATCTGTTTTTATGGGGCCTGTAATCGGCAAGGCAGCGGTTGAAAAGATCACGATGTACAATGATATTGCAAAAAAAGAGGGTGCCACTGTTCTGTTAGATGGTGGAAGGCTTACCGGTGACCCGTACAAAAAAGGCTACTTTATATCTCCTTTCGTATATCGCATGCGCCATAACCAAAGCAGCCGGGCACTGCAGGAAGAGGTTTTCGGACCCCATGTTGCCATCATACCGGTAAAGGATATCGATGCGGCCGTAGAAGTGCATAATGGTACCGGTTATGGTCTTACGTGTGCCGTAATTACCGAAGATTACCGGAAGGCGAGAAGAATCCGGGAAGATTGCGAATATGGCCTCGGCTATGTTAATCTGCCTACGATTGGGGCCGAAGTGCATCTCCCCTTCGGCGGTGTCAAAAAAAGTGGAACGGGACTACCTTCAGGCAGTACATTAATCGATGTGGTAACCCATCGCACTGCATGGACGGTTAACCATGCAAGGGAGATTAAAATGGCACAAGGGTTGACTGTTGAATTTTAGATAATTAAATTAGGCGCTTAGCGCCTCAACATCGACAAAATTTTGTCGATATATAGAAG
>CAZPUD010000486.1:0-1928 GCA_964589115.1 uncultured candidatus Brocadiaceae bacterium
ATTTATTTTAAGACGAAGTGGTAAACAGATATGCAATGAAAGGCTTAAATTACCTGGGGGAACGCTTGAAATTATTGGTAATACATGTAATTTTACCGATGGGATAAGGTGTTTTATTCATACGCATCGCCCTATTTCCTGCCGCCTGTACCCTTTTTATTTAAATCTGACAATAAATGGTGAATTAGAATTGATTATTGATGAAACCTGTCCGCTTGCGGAACAACTATCTAAAGACGAATCATATGTATCAAACGTAATATCCGCATTAAATAAACTTGTACCACTCATCGATAAGGACTACTGGAAGATGCTAAACCATATACCATCGCATCTCTGGGATGACACCTGCAAGGAAAGGCATGTATATATCCTGGCAAAAGGGTTACTATAATACCATCCTGCAAAAACCTCTTTTTGGGAGCTTTTATTTTTATTAAGCAGGTTTGCGGAGAGGTGTTGTTATATTGTTTTTAATTAAAATAGGTTTGTAGTTTTACAGATTTTATAATTAGGAGAGAACGATTCTAAATGTCTGAATTTCTGTTTTCACATCCGGCATTTGGAATAATTTTCCCAAACGGTAGTGATGTCAAAATTATTTTTGGAAGATACTACTGCACCGTTGCATTATAGCAGACAACACCCGCGACCATGGTAAATATATTCTTTGAGGAAACATCAAAAATTTTACGATAAATATCCTCATGGTAGTACTCTGGCAGACTTATTCCGCATAGGTCAGCTTCATAATTTCCCTTAATCTGTCCAATCTGTAATTCTAAACCAAGCGCTTTTGCTCCATTCAACGTTGCCATAGAGAGTATTGTTTTCGGTAACAGACAGTAGTGTTGGAATATAAATTTCATTTCATCCAGGATACTGAGGGTATCATTACTAGCCAAACTATCGGTGCCTAATACAACGTTGACCCCTGCATCCAAAAGCTCTTTTACGGGATGCCTGGAATGACCAAAGAAACGATGGCTTCCCGGACAGAATACAACCGTTGAACCGGAGGATTTAATCATGGAGATTTCCCTATCACTAACATAGTTACAGTGGATTAGGAGAGGATTATTATTTAAAATGCCCGTTTCATTCAAAAAATGTATGGGATCAAATCCGGGCGCATGCCAACTGTCAGGTATGGCCCTTAATTGACGCAACAAAATGACAAAATTCCCTGTACCTTTAGCAAGAAACTCAATCTCATCCTGTGTTTCCGCAATATGTGTACAAACAGGCATATTTGTTTTTTGCACAAATTGGGCTATTGCCTGATATAATTCCTTTGAAACTGAATATGGTGCGTGAGGAGACAGCCCTACGCTCAATAAGCCATCTTCCTCTATCACAGATAATTTTGATTGAGTTGCTTTCAAAACTTCATTTGCGCAGTCGGGGTTCAGATCAATAATTTCCTGATAAACAACCTTACGTAAAGGACTCCTCTTCAATACGGAAAAAGAATGTTCCGTATGAGCAATATCTGCTACCGTTGTTGTACCTGCTTCGAGGCAAAATTGAATTCCCTTTTCCAGAGAAGAGATATAATCATCATCTTTCCACCGAATTCTCGCGCCTATAAGTTGAAAAACCCAATGAGTAAAATTACTGGTGGGTTTAATACGACTTTTCATATTAGTTAAGTCGAGATGGGTATGCATATTGATAAGACCAGGAAGTAAAACGGCATTTCCTAAATCAATGACCTTAATATTTCCGGATGTAGTATGTGTTTTGACCTGCTCAAATGTACCGACACGCTGTATTTTTGTACCTTCTACGGCTACAGCGCCATCTTCTATACAATTCTCTGGATTTGTAATAAGATATTTGGCTCTTACAATTATCATTTTTAAATTAGGTTGGTTTTTAAAAGACAAAAACCCAACGGCTTTCATTTTTTACCCACCCCTAAATCC
>CAZPUD010000487.1:0-1925 GCA_964589115.1 uncultured candidatus Brocadiaceae bacterium
GCTGATCCAGGTGGGTTTTCAGATACAACGGATGACAGCGGTGCCTATGCAATACTGGACCTCATCCCTGGAGATTACACACTAACTGTAACTGCAACGGGATACGAGACCGCTACTGAGACTGCTGCGGTTATAGAAGGTCAGTTTGTGACGATTAATTTCCCATTGTTACCAGAACCGCCACCAACAACGCCAGTTACATCACCAACGCCAGGTACATCGCCAACGCCTACAGCGACACCATGCACAGAGATTGATTCTGTTGAGGTGGATCCAAGGAAGTTAACAATCCAGAGGAATAGCAGTGATGCCGTAACGGTAACGGTGCTTTGTGATGATGGTTCTCCGGTGGAAGGTGCTACAGTAACTGCATCCGTTAATAAGGCTGGCAAGAAGCGCATAAATATTACATCAAGCGCTACGACAGACGCTAACGGAGAGGCTACTTTCGCGATTACGGCCAAGAAGAAGACCGGTAATGCAAGGGTCATATTCAAGGCTGATGGTGAGAAAGCAAAGTTGATCGTGAAGGTAAGGAAGAAGGTTAAGTCTGCACATGATCACGCAGAAGAATGTGATTAATGTGTAACAAGTAGTACGTCTTGTTGTAAGAAGTTTATAGAAGTTAAAGAAAAGGGGTGTCACGTCGAAAGGCGTGATGCCCCTTTCTTTTTAATGTGAAAGGGAAATCCGAAGCACGAAATACGAAACAAATTCGAAAACACAAAATCTTAATGACAAAATACATTTTAACACCACGAGGGGCACGAAAAACACGAAGAAAGACATAATCTAAAGATTTGTTGTAGCTGTTCAGCTCACCGCAAAGACACAAAGGACGCAAAGGAAAAACTTAAAAAAGAAAAACCTCTGGTTGGTTCAATCTTGCAGATTGAACCATGCGTTTAGCATTTGCTTGTACGTTTTGGCTTATTCCAGGCGTATATAAAACATGCTAAACGTTTCGGTTCAATCGTGGACGATTGAACCAACTTTGGGGCATTGCCCACAAAAAAATAATCAACGTGAAAGAATAAGCAATATTTTGATGGGCAATGCCCATCCTACTAAAAAATAATACCTTTGCGCTCTTTGCGCCTTTGCGGTGAACTTTTACTATTTGTTTTATATTTTTTACTTCGTGACCTTTGTGGTTAAAATCCTTAGAATTTAGTTTTCAGTGTTTGTGGTTAATGTTTTATGAATAAGAATAAAGGTTTTACCCTTATTGAACTTATTGTTGTGCTTGTGATTATTGGTATCGTCGCCGGTGTTACAGTACCGCGATATACCGGTTCCTTTCATACGCTTAATTTCAGAAAAGTGATGTCTGATCTCGTATTTTTCCTTAGGGAAGCACGCATTAGCGCTATGTCAACTGCAAGTATAACTCATGTGACCTTTGACCTCCAAAGGGGATTTTGCTGGAACGATGTCAATAAAAAGATATTCAAAATACCTTACGAGATAGTGATGTTTTCCGATAAACTTGAGGCTCGTGATGACCAGACAAAGGTTTTTACTTTTTATCCAAATGGTACTGCCCTGAATGAGAAGCTGGGGTTTTTATGTGATAAAATGACGGCCGTATTGCATGTGGAGCCTTTAGGCGGCTCCGCCTATTATAAAATAGATGAAGAAATGGAACAAGTCGTCCTCTATACGAGGAGTGAATTGGAACTGAGTGACGAGGAAATAGAAAAAATCATTGATAAATCGAAAGATTCTGATAAATTAACAAATGGTGCCTTAGTTGATGAAGACAGTTTATCCAATTATCTTCTCATGGATGATGAGGATGAAGATGAGTATTATGATGACGAAGATGATGAGGACTATGAGGACGATGAGGATTATGAATAGGGTTAGTAAGGAAATCCGAAACAAATTCAAATGAACAAAATTCAAATAAAAACTTGAAACCA
>CAZPUD010000488.1:0-1914 GCA_964589115.1 uncultured candidatus Brocadiaceae bacterium
AAAATTAAATACCCTTTTCTCATGTTCTTAAAATCTCTGATACCAGCGCATGTAAATCTCCTTAAATTTGATTGTACAAAAATGCATATGTATATGAAATCACATACCAGTCTGAAGAATTACTTCTTCAGATAGGTATCTTTTAGTCCCCCTATCCTGTAAATCCAAATAATTTTAACGGAGAAAAGACGGGAATTTTTCAATAGTCGTAAGAAACATATGGTGAATGGTCTTTCTGTAACCGGGTTTGAGAATAAAAGCCAAAAGCGGGTTTCAATCGGTGAGATAAAATGATGCCTGACCGGCAGGGAAGAAGATGAATGCCTTATTTGTAGATCAGTCGATATCTCCAAATACTTTCTCCCAAAAGTTTTTTCTTTTTGGTAGAAGTATACATGAGCCAATTTGATAAATCCATAAAATTTTGATTAACAATCCACTCCCCCATAACCCCACATGCGCTAATATAATAAGTCGGTGTAGTCGTAGGATAAAGGGTACAACTATTTCGTTTTTAATTTTCTGTCAAATTCCATAAAACAATAAATGCAAGGCTAAAGCCTCGCCCTACATTTCTCTTACTACTCATTCGGGTTAAGAAATCTATAGTTACAAACTCTTTTATCGATCTGAGGCCTTGCCTCTTCAGAACTGACTTAAATAGTATGAAAATTTCTGTAGAGACGTCCCCGGCGTGGCGTCTCTTCATGATATTTTTAAGACGTGGATGAATATGAGGACAATGCCCCCACCTTACCTATAGCATCCAACAGATAAAACCGGATAGAATATGACGAAAGTTGGGTCTTTGGTTGAATGCAGGTGTATGGTACATATGGAAAACCTTAAAAATGTCATTGCGAGGAATGAAACGGTTGCGAGGCGGAAGCTGAAGCAAACCCGGAGATTCCTTGCTGATACGCTCGGAACAGGCTCCGCAAGTATCCAATTGCAGATTTGGGATTGCGGGTTGCGGAATGAAAAACCAAAGTGTAAAATCCGAAATCCAAATTCCCGCTTTGGGATTGCTTCGGAAAAGACCCTCGCAATGACCATTTCAGCAGTCTTTCGTAATTTGAAGATATGTTCGGTTTCATCCTTTGGATACTATAACTTGAAGGTAAGCTAAAAAGCCCTTATCTTGACTCATAATTTACCTTTTATCAGGGTTTCAGTTACCAAATTACTATTTTTCGCAATAATGTCAAAATGTGAATCTGTATGAACAAGCATGGCGCTCATTGGGATAGCATATGCTGCTATATAGATATCTGTACAGGGCACTATTATCCTTTTCATGCAGAAAAAAGCCGGATCTATACATTTCCTCGACAAAAGGTGAGAAATAGTGTAATTTGATTTTATTGCTTATAATTCTTGTTAAAAACAATCACTTCTGAAAATATACGAAAAGTCCAGTTAAGGAGAATGATATGGGTCGAAAAACAATAACCGTTGACGGCTGTACGGCATGCGCCCACGTGGCACATGCCGTCAATGAGATCATTACGATTTATCCTATAACGCCTTCTTCGCCTATCGCAGAGACCTGTGATGCAAAATCTGTCAGGGGTGAAGTAAATATATGGGGAACGGTACCAAAGGTAAGCCAAATGCAATCGGAGGCCGGTGTTGCAGGGGCGGTTCACGGTTCTCTTACAACGGGTGCCCTTGCTACCACCATTTCAGCCTCTCAGGGCCTCTTATTAATCATTCCCAATATGTACAAGATCGCCGGCGAACTTACACCCACCGTTTTCCATGTTACTGCCCGTTCACTTGCATGCCAGGCATTGTCAATATTCGGCGATCACTCGGACGTCATGGCCGCAAGGGCTACCGGCTTTGCCCTGTTATGCTCTCAGAACGTTCAGGAGGCAATGGATTTTGCACTCATAGCGCAGGCCGCAACGC
>CAZPUD010000489.1:0-1897 GCA_964589115.1 uncultured candidatus Brocadiaceae bacterium
TGCCGCTACCAAAGCAAAGGTTTTGGTAAATGCCAACGGGCCGAATAATTTACCCTCGGCAGCCTGCATGGTAAAAACAGGAATAAAACTTACGATAGTGGTAGAAACGGCAGTAAGGATAGCAGAGCTAACCTCTGCCGAGCCGTTGTATATTGTTGTTATCAGCTTTTGTCCGGGTGGGGCTTCATCTACATGTTTGACAATATTCTCCGAGAGAATTATTCCCAAATCGACCATGGTACCAATGGCAATGGCGATTCCCGATAGTGCTACAATATTGGCATCAACTCCAAAATACCGCATGGCGATAAAAACCATGAGTACTGCAATGGGCAATAAGCTTGATATTAAAAAAGATGCCCTCAGGTTATAAATCATCACGATGATGACCAGTATTGTTATGAGAATTTGAAGTGAAAGGGCTTCTTCCAATGTGCCAAGTGTCTCATAAATCAATTCCGAGCGGTCGTAAAATGGAACAATGATCAATTGGCTTTCGACTCCATTAGCCAAAATCTTTTTCGGCAAACCGGGTGAAATCTCCGTAATTTTTTCTTTTACATTGTTAATCACCTGCAATGGATTAGCTCCATACCGTGCTACCACCACACCACCTACTACTTCTGCACCGTCCTTGTCGAGTGCTCCCCTTCGTGTTGCCGGACCAAGTGTTACTACACCAATATCTTTAATACGAATGGGAACGTTTTCCTGAACAGCCACTACGGCTTTCTCAATATCTTCGGTCTTTTTCACATAACCTAAACCACGGACAAGGTATTCAGCCTGATTTATCTCGATGGTTTTAGCCCCCACATCACGATTCGATTTCTGTACCGCCTGCATCACCTTGTGTAAAGGAATATTGTAAGCTTTTAATGCATCGGGATTTACATCTATTTGGTATTCTTGCACATACCCACCAATGGATGCTACTTCCGATACACCTTCGGTTGCATTTAGTCCATATTTTACATAAAAATCCTGAACGGTGCGTATTTCGTGTAAATCCCAGCCCCCAGTCGGGTTTCCATCCTTATCACGCCCTTCGAGCGTGTACCAGTAAACCTGCCCCAAAGCAGTTGCATCTGGACCCAATGTGGGTTGCACACCATCGGGCAATAGTCCGGAGGGGAGTGAACTTAACTTTTCCAATATTCGTGAGCGTGACCAGTAAAATTCTATATCTTCATCAAAAATGATATAGATACTGGAAAATCCAAAAATTGAAGAACTACGAATGGTTTTAACTCCGGGAATTCCTAAAAGATAAGTAGTTAACGGATAAGATATCTGGTCTTCAATATCTTGTGGCGACCGTCCGTTCCAGGGAGTAAAAACTATCTGTTGATTTTCGCCAATATCGGGAATGGCATCCACCGGAACAGGGTCTGATGGCAAGCCACCCACTTGCCAGCCAAAGGGAGCGGTAACAATACCCCATGCGACAAATCCGGTTAGAACAAGTACTGTTACCAACTTGTTCTCTAAGAAATATTTTATGATTTTATTTAGCATGATACAATGATTTTAACATGAAAAATTAACTTTTAACGCAATATACGACAACCACACTACAAATTGAAATATGGAATCAATAGTTCATGTGAGAATCAAATCAGGAA
Source organism: uncultured candidatus Brocadiaceae bacterium (assembly GCA_964589115.1). Classification (GTDB taxonomy): domain Bacteria; phylum Planctomycetota; class Brocadiia; order Brocadiales; family Brocadiaceae; genus JBDIVL01. The sequence continues at coordinate 1,626 of CAZPUD010000489.1, forward strand.
AGTTTGAAAAAGTACTTGAATGTCTTTTTCAAGAGGAGGGGAAATGTATTCAGTATATACCTGATGTGATGATTTTGGAAATAAATCCAAAATCAAGGTGGTATAAATATAGGCTAAAGCAAAATCAACATTAAAAACAGTTTGAGCGGCTTCTTTTACAAAATCAGCTGTACCTTGAATAGTTTGAAATTCATTTTGGCAGCAAGGAACATTATTAAAACGAACCTGATTCTGATTAGAATGTTCAGAATCATCGCAGGGTTCTACCAAAT
>CAZPUD010000490.1:0-1888 GCA_964589115.1 uncultured candidatus Brocadiaceae bacterium
CGTGGATGTGAGCCCGCTTGAAATATGCCCATGATTTGTCGGTCACCTTTGCCATCCCCGCCTTGTCACTCTTATAAACAGCACTAAAAACCTCCTGAGCCGATGCTTTAATGGACCCCTTTATCCCATCTTCAGCAACCCCGAACGCTATCCCCAGTCCGATCCCGTAAAAGAGCGTCATGAGTGCCAATATTATCCCGATCCAGAACTGTCTTAACTGATAAAAATGGTTGTGTATCACTGCCTCCCCTTTCTTTAAAAATATCTTACAGGCGCTTAGTGCCTCGACATCGATAAAATTTTATCGATATGTCGAAGCGTCTAAATTCTAAATCCGAATCCCGAAATACGAAACAAATCCTAAATTCTAATGTTTAAATGATCAAAACATACAGGAACCACAGGACTAATATCGAAATCCGATTTTCGTTTTCCGTTTCCCGTTGCCCGGTTCCCGTTTTTTACGGGCCACGGGTCACGGGCCACGGATCACGGATTACGCACATTTCAACATTTGTCATTGAGATTTTGTATTTTCAAATTTGTTTCGCATTTCGTGCTTCGTATTTCGGATTTCCTTTTTAGGTTTTTCCTTTGCGCTCTTTGCGCCTTTGCGGTGAATTTTTACTATTTGTTTTATAATTTCTTCTCTTCGTGCCCTTCGTGTTCTTCGTGGTGCTAAAAAATGCCTTTTAGATACGTTGGTAAGCCTGAAAATATGCATTACGTTGATTATCTAACAGGGCAAGCGAACCCATCACAAAGCTGTTCCATACATAAAATGAAAAACTCCATAACTCCATAACTCCACAACTCTATAACTCTATTATTCCCCGTTCCACATAAATCTGTATAAATCAATTTGTCTTGACGCATATAGCCTGTACCCCTGTACCCTCCATGCCATTTTCCGAACCATCAATTTTTTCTTCCTTCCCCCGCACCTTTTCATAACTGCTGGACTGCCGGTAGAACGGGAAGGTAACGGCTGCTGCGATCTGCACCACATTTGAGATAAAAAATGTAATGCCCGTAACTATCAGACCGCCGGGCTTTGGAATACCATCGGGAACCCTGACAGACCGCATCATAACACTTGCAATAACCAGTGAGATAATACCCGCCCCATAGACATAATAGATGGGTTCATAATTTTTGAGGATAATGAACGAGGTCGTCATCATAAAAAACAACACAAGAAACCACGGCAGGAATAATAACTGCAAAACCTTTGTATAATAGATCATCTTCCACCGCAATGACATATAGGCCGACTTGTGCAAAAACCGCAAAAGCTCTATGATATAGGCATTACATTTCCTGAACTTGTGCCGCAGCAATTCCCAGATATTTTCAGGGCACCGGGTCTCATAGGCTACTGCATCCTGGCTGTATACAGTCTTATATCCATTCATATTCGCAAAGAAGGGGAGGAAGATATCATCGGCAATCACATCGTCAGGGAATTCTCTGATGACCGAACGCCTGAAGGCATAACAAACAGCTATCACGATGGATGAAGAGAGCACCTCTGTTTCGAGGAGCCGGCTTTTGTTCTGCATCATCCAGAACTGGCGTTCAATGGGGATAGTTTTTTTGGGAAAAACAAATGCACCTGCCACGCCAACCTCATTATCGTTCACAAATTCTTTCACGATATTAATAACTGCATCCCTTTCCAGTATCCCGTCTGCATCACTGTTAATAATGATCTCACCCCTGCTGTGTGAAAGGGCGAAGTTTAATTGTTGTATTTTTCCTTTTCTGGGTGATACAAGTAAATTCATCCACGGCAAATCCTTTATACCACCTTCTATCACATGTACTGTTGAATCGGTTGAACCACCGTCTACAAAGATCACCTCGAAACGGTCCCGTGGATAGTCCA
>CAZPUD010000491.1:0-1876 GCA_964589115.1 uncultured candidatus Brocadiaceae bacterium
TGAACATAAAGAACCACTGTTGCATCATATTAACATCATTAACCTTATAACAACATCTCCCCGTAAACCCGCTCAGTTAAAATGAAAATTCCTATACTATCAAGTTAGGCTGCCTTTGGCAGTAACCATGGTTGGTTCAATCTTGTAGATTGAACCATTCGTTTAGCATAGGCCTGTACGTTTTGGTTTACTCCAGGTGTATGAGACATGCTAAACATTTCGGTTCAATCGTGGACGATTGAACCAACTCCGGGTGTGTTAATGACATAATGATAAACTTTGAAATTCCTAAACGTTAATATAAGTTCTATTTTATCTATTCTCTATAACTTCTTTCAGGCTCTCTTCAAATATAGACAACGCAATATCTGCATCCTGCTTTGAGAGGATTAATGGAGGGCAAAACCGGATTGCGCTGCGTCCGCAATTCAGAAGCAGAAGTCCTTTTAAAAATGCCTTCTGGACGATGCTATCCCGCTCTTCCGGGGCAAATTCCTTAGTCTCTTTATCCTTAACAATCTCAACAGCGAGCATTAAACCCAGGCCTCTGACATCACCAATTACGGGATACGTACGTTCTAATTTCTTTAACTCATCAATTAAATATGCACCCTGCTCTGCCGCATTTTCTATTAATCCGCCCTGAAGAAGCTCTATAGTCGTAAGTGCAGCCTCGCAGCTAACGGGATTTCCACCAAATGTGCTTGCATGACTGCCAGGTTCCCAGTCCATTATTTCGTTTAATGCAACTGTAGCAGACAAGGGAAGTCCTGACGCTATACCCTTGGCAACGGTAATGATATCGGGAATCACGTGAAAGTGTTCGGAAGCAAACATCTTACCCGTCCGCCCCATACCTGACTGTACTTCATCAGCAACGTAGAGGATATTATAATCCCGTGTTAGTTGATATAACGCTTTATGAAAATCTTTTGGCGGTACGACATATCCACCCTCTCCCTGGATAATTTCAACAAAAATTGCCGCCACATCCTCCGGCGGGACTTTTGTTTTAAATAACTCTTCCCTTATCCAGGTTACACAAGCCATATTACACTTGTCCGGAGTCAGGCCATAATGACACCGATAACAATATGCGTAGGGGACATGGATAACCTCCGGAATCAGAGGTAAAAAATGTCTCCTCTGGCTTAACTTGCTGGCTGTAAGAGAGAGTGCTCCCATAGTTCTTCCGTGAAAAGCATTATAAAAGGCAATAACAATGCTCCTCTTTGTATGATACCGTGCTAACTTAAAGGCCGCCTCCACAGACTCAGCACCGGAATTTCCGAAAAAGACTTTCTTTGTCTGAGACCCGGGACAAATTGAAGAAAGCTTTTCAGCCAATAAAATCTGTAACGGATTATAAAAATCTGCACCGGACATATGAATAAGGGTATCTGACTGACCGGAGATTGAGGATATTATGCGGTCATGATTATGTCCTGTATTACAAACAGCTATGCCTGCTGTAAAATCAAGAAATATATTATTATCAACGTCTTCTACGAGCATCCCTTTTGCGCTCTTCACCACAAGCGGGTAGCTTTTGGTTGAAGAGGGAGAAATAAACATCTTTTCCTTTTCCAGATATTGAATTGCACGAGGACCCGGCAATTTCGTTCGTATGCAAGGATAATTTTTTGTAATCATATCACCTTTTCCTCTGGCAATAATAGTTATATATCAAATCAGCGAGCGTCCCTCGTGCATGTGAGCTATCTCCAAGGTTTGCAAGATACTCTTTAAATTCATTGAGATTCTTAAAATTTTCAGATATGTATTGAGAAACAAATGTTTCGGCTGATATAAAATTTAACTCCGGGTCTTTATCGTTCGGACTTTGATAAATTTTGTAGGCCACAATATCAGTAAT
>CAZPUD010000492.1:0-1829 GCA_964589115.1 uncultured candidatus Brocadiaceae bacterium
CAAATCCTTCTCATTTGCCTTTCTTCTTAATCGTGTGTTTAAATTTTAATACGGCAAAGTTGAGTTCTATGGATGTTTCTGTGTCAGTCGTTTGTAAGTCGTTATCGAGAATTTTAGCGATGATTTCACCGCTTTTTTGCATGAGATTATTTTGCTCGTTTTTATCTTTAGTGGTGCTGAGTTCTTTTATGTTTCGAGAGAGTTCGCGAATCTTTGAAAAGGTTTCGATAATGGCTATTGTTGTCTGCGCAGCAATATGACCTTTTAATATAGTTGCCAGCATGTAAAGTCCTTTTTCTGTAAAAGCGCTTGGCAGTTTGACTTTGCCACCTTTGGTTGAAGTCGAAATTTTCGACTTCAAAAAATCCCATTCATTCCTGGTTAATTCAATGATATATCCTTTCTTTGTAACAAAAAAGGGATAGCGGCCATTTTATACATGCGTTTATTCGTCTATTGAAAGACCGTAAGAGAACAACATTTCCACCTTTTCTGCGGTTGGAAATCCGCCCTTTTCGATTTCTCTCACCGTCAGGCCAAATTCATGCGACAAGTGCATACCTGTAGCGATTAATTGCAGTTCAAGCCCTGTATCTTCGTAAATCCCTTTTATAATCCAGAATAGATGTCCATATTCCGCACGTGAGCCTGTTATTACTGCAATTTTACACATCTACTCATTAACTCATCCGCTCTTATATTTCTATCAGCTCATCCTCTTTAAAATCTCTTATCGCTTTTCTGCCAATAATTCTATCCCATTCTAACGGACTAATCCCACTACCGGAACGTTTTACAGAGAGGGTTTCTTCCGACAGTACTTCTCCCTTCTTTATCTCTTTGGCAGCAACTATACTTTTTCTCACTATGGGTTTATTTTTTATTTCAGAAGCCGAAGGTTTTTTAATCCCATCTCCCATAGCCTTTTCTATATTTCTGATTGCCCTTACCATTGCATTCAATTCATGCGGCTCTAATGATGCCTTATGGTCTGGACCTTCCATATTTTTATCCAGTGTAAAATGTTTTTCTATAACAGTTGCTCCAAGCGCAACTGCGGCAACAGGAATTTCAATTCCAAGGGTATGGTCGGAATATCCCACCGAAACTTTAAAGGCATCTCTTATTGAAAGCATAGCGAAAAGGTTTACATCTTCAAAGGGTGTCGGGTATTCAGTGTTACAATGTAAAACTGTTATATCTTCCTTTCGGGTTCCTGCTTTTGTTAAAATATCAAGGGCATCTTCTATCTCTCCCATGTCTGCCATACCTGTGGAGAGTATTACCTTTTTCTTTAAGCTTCCTATTTTTCTTAAATAAGGCAGATTGGTTATTTCACCTGATGGAATCTTAAATATCTTAAGACCAAATTCATCGAGTAAATCTATACTCTCAAGGTCAAATGGCGTAGAAAGAAAAATTATGTTTTTTTCTTTACAACAGTTTATTAATTGCTTGTGTGCGTTTGTATCGAGCTCAAGTTTTTTAACCATTTCTAGCTGGGATTCGTGTTTATTAGTGGTCTTTTTCTGGTATTCTGCCTTTGGTGCATACCTGCTGATAATCTTTTCAGCTTTGAATGTCTGGAATTTTATAGCATCTGCTCCTGCATCGACTGCGGCATTAATAAGCTTTTTAGCTATTTCTATTGAACCATTGTGATTCACACCAGCTTCTGCAATTATGAAAGTAGACGGGTGAATGGGTTGATGGGTAGATGAGGAGATGGGCAAATGTGCAAAATAGTTTTTCATTTATTATCCGTAGACTTGAGGTATTTGATGAAGTTTAATGTCATTTCTTTTACTCATCTACGCATCAACCCGTCT
>CAZPUD010000493.1:0-1765 GCA_964589115.1 uncultured candidatus Brocadiaceae bacterium
CAATCCTCTGGGCATTGGCAAGACTGGCCTCGCTTTTACGCAGTGCCTCTTCCGTGCGCTTATGCTCGGTGATATCAACTGCCACACCAATAATACCGATAATCTTACTACTCTTATCACGAAGCGGTGAATGCCGAACCTCAAATATCGCTTTTACGAGATCTACCGTTGCTTTGGATTCTTCGCCTGCCAGGGCGCGGTGAAATTTCTCCTCAATCTCTGGCACTAAAGCACCAAATGTGTCAAATATCGATCTGCCGACAAGTTCTCCTGATTTAATTCCAAGAACTTCTAAGCCTTTACCCTTAGATAGTGTAAATATACCCCGGCTGTCTAACGCCCACAGGATAATAGGCGCATTTGTTATAATAGTGCATAGATATTCCTTGCTTTTGCGGAGTTCTTCCTCCATCCGCTTGCGCTCGGTAAGGTCTCTGGCAACGCCCACAATCCAAATTATATTACCATTCCTTTCCCTTAAGGGAAATTCTTTACATTCGCATAGCATGCCGGTGTCTTTAAAGGAAAGCTCAAATTGGAGACATTCTCCTTTCAGTACTCTTGTATGAAAATCCATTATCTTCTCCAAATCTTTTTCATAGTAAAGAGGAGTAAACGGCTTCCCAATAAATTCTTCGGGTTCATGTCCTGTATATTTTTCAAATATTTTGTTTACAAACACAATATTTCCATCAGTATTGAAAATGTATATAAGATCTGTTATTTCAGAAAGCAGTGTCTCGTATACTTTAAATTCTTTCTCTATCTCATCATATCCGACAATATTTCCCACAAATTTCTGTATCACATCCTTTAAATTTTTTATGGGGTTTATTATTGAGACAACAAAGATAATTCCTAAGGTTATGGTAGTACAGAATACTACAAAAATCGGTACTAAGAGATCCAATGTGATTATCCAGCTCATAACTTTGCCTTCCTTATCTTTGCCAGGGACACCCAATTGCATCCATATATATCACTTAAAACACAGAACATAAATATGGGCAATTCATAGTTAATTGGTTTAAAACTTATGATTCGTTACAAGTAGATACGAAAAACCGCTAATTACTTTTGCTTGTTAAAAATAATTAGCGGAAATTTTATGCCAAAGAACAAGATAATTATGTTTTATTTTTACTCTTTATCTTTATACAAATTTTGAATTGTAAATATCCGATAAACTAGTTTATTCTAATACTGTATTTATAATAAATAAACCTCCGTATATCATTGTTTTTCAACCAAATAGTGAATTGCTAAATAAGAAAAATAGATAAGAATGGCAAACGATAAAAGAACACGTAAATTCCGGTATGAAATGTTAAACACAGATAAAAAATTCTACATCACTAAAAGTGTGTTAACAAAAATGAACACAAGAGTACAAAAATGTACTATAACAGGGTTATTAAAAATGAAGTAATGGGATGTTATGGGCAAAGAGATATATAGAAATCTAGCCGAAACTCTTTGGCTTTATAATGAAGCCATGTTTAATATCTTCGCTTTACAAAGTTGACCTTTGCCGGTTCAATTTTGTAACTGAAACTATCTTTAAAGCAGAGTGAAAAAAATGTTTAGTGCCGTCTTTTGTTGACACTAATTTTACATGATTTTACTGCTTTTATCTCATAACTCCGAATGAATCGGAAAAGTAACACAGATGTAAATCCCGTAGGGACGATAGAAACAGGCACAATTCAATCGCCCCTCAGTGTTGGTTCAATCGTCCACGATTGAACCGAAACGTTTAGCATGT
>CAZPUD010000494.1:0-1759 GCA_964589115.1 uncultured candidatus Brocadiaceae bacterium
GGACTTTCCGTTGCTTCCTGTAATACCAATAATGGGGGCAGGGCATAATTTTAAAAAAATGTTTATTTCAGTATCTACGGAGATATGGTTATCCCTCGCAATTTGCAGGAACTTTGAGTTCTGTGGGACGGCCGGGTTTACGATAACCATGTCTGTATTGACAAAATCCTCTTCAAAATGTCCTCCAAGCTTGTAGGTAACGGGAAGCCCTTCAAGCTGGCTTATTGATTGGGAGAGTTCTGCTTTATTTCTTAAATCGGTTACGGTAACGTGTGCTCCGTGTTTTACAAGAAATTTGGTGATGCCTACACCACCCCCGAACAATCCCAACCCCATAACCGTGATTTTTTTATTTTTAAATTCAGGATACATATTTTTTTATATAATGTATTAGTATCCCACCGTTTGAACATATTTCACGGAAGTCTGTGGTTCTCCCGGCAGTATAATTTCAACTTTGGTAAATTTTCCCTCAGTACTGTCGATTTTAATTTTACCTCCATGCTCGTTGATTATGTTGTGGCTGATACTTAAACCCAGACCGGTTCCCTGGTTTCTCGGTTTTGTAGTAAAAAACGGATTCATTATTTTATCCATTATTTGGGCGGGTATCCCAATACCATAATCATAAAATATGATTTTTACCCATAGGCAATTATTTATAAATATTTCTTCACCAGAAATTTCCAGAATCTTATTATGATGCGTTCCATGATATTTTTGATTTAATGCATACCGTGCATTACTGATGGCATTGAGGAACACCTGTTCAATCTGCTGCGGGTGTACGATTATTTTAGATAAGTCCGTGGAAATATTCAACTTCACTATAATGCCCTCTTTTTGCAATTGCAATTTAATCAGAATAAGAATATCGGTTATAATCTCACGAACGCTAACCAGAGCCTTCTTCTCTTTTCTATCGCTGTCTCTGGCAAAAGAAAGGAGGTTGCTGACTATACCGGCTATACGGTCGCCCTCTTTGATAATCCTATGGGTAATATCTTTTTCATTACTTTTTTCTTTGCTTCTGTTATATAATATCTGGGCGCAGTTAATAATCCCGTTTATAGGATTATTTATCTCATGGGCTACACCTGCTGCCAGCTCGCCAAGGGCTGCCAGTTGCCTGTTCCTTGTCGTTTCTCTCTTCAAATTTATCTTTTCAGTGACATCCCAGTAGATACCTAATATACCAATTATATTGTCTTCTTCATCTTTTATGGGTGTCTTTATGGTGTGGAGAAACAGCTCCTGGCCGTCTTTAATATATCTCTCTTCTGTATCCTTTACCCTTCCCGATTCCATAACTTCCAGATCATCTGTTCTGTATTTTTCAGCGAGCTTTTCAGGATAGAAATCGTAATCTGTTTTCCCTGCAATTTCTTCGGGTCTTATGTGTAAATCCCTGGCTAGGTTTTCATTACAGGACACGTATACCAGGTCTTTGTCTTTATAAGATATCCTCTGCGGAAGGTTTTCAAGAAGCAGCCGGTATTTGCTTTCGCTTGCTCGCAATGCTTCTTCTGTTAGTTTTTGCTCAGTAATTTTTACAAGAAGCTCTTCATTCATTTTTACCAGTGCTGCTGTCCTTTCAGCTATCCGCTGCTCCAGAGATTTGTTGAGGTTTTTTAATTCTTCCTCAATTCGTTTTTGTTTCGTGATATCACGCCATATACTGATTATGATACCAGTTTCTTCTGTATCAATTTTTTCCATTAGAGATGCATTAACACTAAGATACCGTATTTCTTTATTT
>CAZPUD010000495.1:0-1758 GCA_964589115.1 uncultured candidatus Brocadiaceae bacterium
TGGTTTCAAGTTTCTATTTGAATTTTGGTCATTTGAATTTGTTTCGGACTTCGTGTTTCGGATTTCGGCTTTTCCGACTCGTTCGGGTTAGGAGTTATGGTGCTCCATTCTGTATTGCTGGCTGCGGCATTCCTCTCTCTGGCAGCATCTGCTGTAAGTTATTTTTTTGCAAAAGCGAAGCTGTTTTTGTTTACACTCCTTGTATTTTATACTAGCAATGCGTTTCTCTCTTTTATATTATTTTACGGTCATCAAACTATCCTATTTTATACAATTATTATACTTTTCATTGTATTTCCCATTATTTGTTTAATAATATTCGTCCTTGATAGATATCATGCATTATTTTGTACGGATACCTCCTTTATCATTGTGCTTGTTTGGTTATTCATACCTATGCTTTTTGCAGTAAACCTGATGGTCTCTCTCCTGAAAGTAATTCATGTCTGAAATTTTCAAAAAAATATTTATCAGTGCCGGAGAATCTTCTGGCGATATCCATGGTGCAAATCTTATGCGCTGTTTGCTCGAAAAAGATCCTGATATAAAATTCTACGGGCTTGGAAAAGAAAACATGAAACGATCCGGTTTGAATTGTCTCCATGATATGTCTAAAAAATCTTTAATGTGGCTTCAGGTCTTGACTGAAATATCTACATTCCTGAAAATAAAAAGGGATTGTATTCATTTTTTTGAACAGGAGAAGCCATGTGCAGCTATTCTAATTGATTACTGCGGACTTAATTTCCATCTTGCCTATGCAGCCAAAAGACTCGGGATACCTGTAATTTACTACATTAGTCCGCAGCTCTGGGCACATGGGCCCTGGCGTGTAAAAAAAATAAGAAAACTTGTAGATAAATTAATTGTTATTTATCCCTTCGAGAAGGATTTTTACCACAATGCCGGCATTCCCGTTACTTATGTCGGTCATCCGTTATTTGATGAAATTAGCAAGACAGAGATTAATGAAGGAATAGTCTCCGGTTTAAAAAATCAATTGGGAGAAACGATTATTTCTTTTCTACCGGGCAGTAGAAAACAGGAAATTGCTAAGTTATTACCGTTGTTTCTTCAGGCATCGGTACGGATAAAGCAGTCTGTTCCTTCTGCAAAGTTTCTTGTCTCCTGCAGCGATAAACAATATTATGATTTCCTAAAGGATATCATGGGTGTTTTTGAAACTGATTACAGGATTATTGTAGGAAACGTACATGAAGTGATCAAGGCGTCGAGTCTTTGCATTGCCGGGGCAGGCACTGTAACACTGCAGATCGCTTACTATCTCAAGCCAATGATCATTACTTACAAGATTTCTCCTTTTGCTTATTTCATAGCTAAACCATTTCTTACTACCCCTTACATTGGGCTTGTAAATAAACTTTCCGGTAAGATGATTGTTCCCGAGCATCTTATGTATAGAGGGGATTATCTATGGCTGGCTGACCAGGCAATCCGGCTCCTTTGCGATGTTCAGAAAAAGCAAGATTGTATCCGTGAATTAACCTTGCTTATGGAAGAGATTGCAAGGCCGGGGGCATCTGAACGAGCGGCAGGCGAAATATTGTCTATACTGCCTCGACGATAAATTTACCTTGCATTTCACTTGATGTTTCGATACTTTAAATAAATCTCATTCTGAACGGATTTATCTTTAGTGTCTTTAGAAAAATATTTTTGCCGGTGACATGTAGGGCAAACCTTTTCAGAGTTGGTTCAATCGTCCACGATTGAACCGAAACGTTTAGCATGTTTCAT
>CAZPUD010000496.1:0-1754 GCA_964589115.1 uncultured candidatus Brocadiaceae bacterium
ATGTTTCATACGCCCGGAGTAAACCAAAACGTACAGACACATGCTAAACTAATGGTTAAATCTACAAGATTGAACCAACTATAGGGATTCATTTAACGTATATGAATTTCAATGTTTGTTGTAGGGGCGAACCTTGTGTTCGCCCTTGTCCAGTGCGATTCAAAAAGTTTATTTTGTTTACCTATTGCGGGTTCAATTTTGTAACTTGAACCTGATATTTTATACGGTTGATTCCACTGCTGATTGAATATATTGCCATTATCCAAATAAACTCCAGGGTTCAGGTTGCAAACGAACCCACCAAAGACAGGAAGGCAAACCTAAAGGTTTGTCCTACATGTCACTGGCAAAAATATTTTTCTAAAGATACTAATTGCTGATAGCTGTCTAGCAGCAGGCAATATAGGCAAACAGGGCTGGCCCCATGTAAAGTATCTCTTCGTCTATAAGAAATCGTGAGCTGTGCAGCGGCTGATTGGTACCCTTCTCCAGGTTTCCCGAACCTAAAAAGAAATATGCACCTTTTATTTTCTCCAGGTAATAAGAAAAATCTTCTCCCCCCATCTTGGGATCAATATTTTCCACTGATTTATTTCCAAACATCTCGGTGATTTTGTTCCGTACAAAATCTACCTGAGGCTGAGGGTTATGGAGAGGGGGATGCCCTTTCAAATATTCAAACTGATACGAGGCATTATTGAGTGATGTGATTCCCTTAATAGCCCCTTCTAATAATAGGGGCATACGGTATCTTAATTCCTTAGCAAGGGTTCTTACCGTACCAACAATTTTGACCCTGTCCGGAATGACGTTGAAGGTTGTTCCCCCTGAAATCTGGCATAACGAGATAACACATGGTGATAAAGGATTTACTTTCCGCGAGACTATAGTTTGAACTGCAAGTATCACTTCAGCCGCAGTAACAATAGGGTCCACACAGAGATGAGGGGTTGATGCATGGCCGCCTTTTCCAATTATAGTAATAAGGATACGGTCTGTTGCTGCCATAGCTGCTCCGGCACGCAGTCCGAAGATACCTGACGGGATATTGGGTTCGATGTGGAGCCCATAAATCTCGTTAACGTCATGCAAGACACCAGCCTCCACCATGAGTTTTGCCCCGCCGGGATGTTGTTCCTCACATGGTTGAAAAATGAGCTTTACGCTCCGTTTAAGCTTATCCTTCATCCGCACGATAAGTCTTGCGGTACCAAGGAGCATTGCCATATTGGCATCATGCCCGCAGGCATGTGCGACACCTTCGTTCCGGGATTTATATTCAAGGCTGTTTTCTTCCGTTACCGGTAGTGCATCCATATCGGCCCGGAATGCTACAGTATCTGCTGCGCCATTGACATGAAGGGTTCCTACAACACCAGTTTTTGCAATATCCGTCTGTACATCAAAACCGGTCCTTTTCAATTCCTCCGCAATAACGCCTGCCGTACGGGTCTCCTGAAAACCAGTTTCAGGATATTTATGAAAATCCCTGCGCATATCAATAACGTAATCCAGTATTTCCTTTGCATGAGCCAGTATTTCTTGTGTAATCATTTTATCATCCATATTTTAAAACAGTGAATAGTGGATAGTGAATAGTAGATAGTTAAAGTATATGTTAGCATTACCTAACCCGAATGAATCGGGAGAGTAACAAAATGGAAATTGTTTAGAGTTTGGAGTTTGGAGTTCGAACTCTAAACTCTAAACTCTAAATAAAGGGATTGCTTCGGGGAAAAACGCCCTCGCAATGA
>CAZPUD010000497.1:0-1728 GCA_964589115.1 uncultured candidatus Brocadiaceae bacterium
ACGCCCTCGCAATGACGGATACTCTATCACCTATTATTATGAATCATCTTGACGACGTAGTAGATATGGAGTAATGAAGTAATGGAGTAATGGAGTGATGAAATAATAAAGTTTTTTTCATAACAATAAACCATTACTCCATGTCGAGAATTTTGGCTGTGGCTTTGTGTGAAAAAACAGAAATATTTAAGGTTTGGGTTGTCCAAAAAGCCCGTAAACTATACAAAAGGTAGGAGCTGAAAATCTTCAGCCCCTACATATGGTACGTTAATAAAACTTTTTGGACAACCCCATACGTTTAGCATGGGCCTGTACGCTTTTGATTGTTACAAATATATCAAACATGCAAAACGTTTAGGTTCAATCGTGGACGATTGAACCAACTTTGAGGATAATATAGGGGTTTAAGATTTATGCGTGTAGCAATGTATTACAACAACAGGGATATTAGAATTGAAGAGGTGCAAACGCCTCAAATTGGTCCGGGAGAATTACTGGTAAAGGTAATAGCCAGCGGCATCTGCGGAAGTGATGTCATGGAATGGTACCGCATTAAAAAAGCCCCGCTTGTCCTGGGACACGAGATTGCAGGAGAGATCGCTGCCGTTGGCGAAGGTGTTAAGCGGTACAAGGTTGGCGACCGGGTAACCGTGGCCCATCACGTCCCGTGTAATACCTGCCATTATTGCCTGAACGGTCATTATTCAGTATGCGATACCCTGCGGACAACAAACTTCCATCCGGGCGGTTTTGCAGAATATATCCGTATTCCTCAAATCAACGTTGACCGTGGTACCTTCCTTTTGCCGGAAGAAGTGTCCTTTGAGGAAGGGACTTTTGTTGAACCCCTGGCCTGCACGCTTCTGGGTCAAAAGAAAGCAGGTCTGCGCCCCGGTCAAACAATTCTCGTTATAGGCAGCGGCATTTCCGGCCTGCTTCATATACAGTTGGCGCGTACACTAGGGGCAGGACGGATATATGCGGTGGATATAACTGAATACCGGTTAAAGATGGCGCAAAAGTCCGGTGCAGATATTGCAATAAATGCCAAAGAGGACGTTCCCGCCTGTTTAAGTAAAAATAACAACGGGCGGCTGGCCGATCTCGTTATTGTATGCACGGGGGCTAACTCAGCTATACAGCAGGCATTAAACTCAGTAGACCGCGGCGGAACAATTCTCTTTTTTGCCCCTACAGAGCCCGATGTTACAATCCCTTTCAAGCTTTGGGACCTTTGGCGTAACTGCAACTCAGTCATCATGTCATATGCCGGCCCTCCGGATGATATGAAGGCATCGATCGAATTAATCCGTACGGGCAGGGTGGCAGTCCGTGACCTGATCACACATCGGCTGAGCCTTGACGAAACCGCCCTGGGATTCAAACTGGTTACCGAAGCAAAGGAGTCTATCAAGGTCATTATAGAGCCTCATCGTTGAAGCTTAAACAGAATTGGAACCACAGATTTCACAGATTACACAGATTTTGATGGATGGGCAAATAAGTAGTACACTATCAACATTATTTGTAATGGTATGTGAATAACCAAAAGAGGTATAGCATGTCATTGCGAGGGTCTTTTCCGAAGCAATCTCCTAGAGTTTAGAGTTTGAACTCGAAACTCTAAACTAGAAACTCCCTGGGCGGGTTCAGGTTTGTAACTTGAACCCTATGTTTTATGTTGCCGATCACGCTTTCGATTACACATAGCGCCGTTATCCACATAAA
>CAZPUD010000498.1:0-1723 GCA_964589115.1 uncultured candidatus Brocadiaceae bacterium
CATCCTTCGTTGTCTGTTTATAGTAATATGTGCATAACTGTGCTGCTGCCTCAAGCATCATCACACCAGGCATAAGCGGACGGCCAGGAATGTGTCCGCGAACCCAGAATTCATTATTTGAGACGTCCTTGAAACCTACAATAATTTTCTGTTCAGGGTCAAATTTTATAATCCCGCTTAGCTGCTCCATCTCGTACCTGTGCGGTATTACGGCACGAATATCTTCAATATCTGCAACCAATGTGTTTAAGTCTAAGGTATTTAAATCTATCAGTATTTCCTGCGGCATATGAAGTGTTTTTCTCTCATAATATATGTTTAGATGTAGGATAAGGCTTATGGGGGACAAGGATCTGCATGTCCCTACGATGCTTCCCGCCTGAATACACGTAAGGGTTATCAACCCTAAAGGGCTGCCATACAACAGCACAGAAATTCCTGTACATTAAATTACCGTATGTTAATGTTAACATGCCGGTATGTCAATTAAAAATTCATAAGTGAAAATATCATTGACAAGTATAGTTCATTTTGATATAAGTTTATGATCTATATTTTTGACCTAACATTGTAGACATATTGCGGGTCAATTCTTCATCTGAATATTATTTTTGAAAGGAGGCATATTCGATGAAAGTACTGAGGATTTCATTAGTAATAGTCGGTGCAATTATGTTTGGATTTGGCTCTGCAAATGTACCTACGGTCATCAAGTCCGCAGTTGCCAGTGCTTGCCAATGCCCGGAAGGGTGTCCATGCAGCCACTGCGCAGGAAAGGGCAGCTGTAATTGTAAAAAATAAAAACATTTATAAATATATCATCACAAAAGCGCCTTCTGGTTATTGAAGGCGCTTTTTTAATTTTGAAAATTGTAAGGGATATAAACAATGAGTACTTTCATGGCGAAAAAAGAAGCAGTAAAAAGGGACTGGTATATCGTAAATGCTGAAAACAAAACTTTTGGAAGGATGCTAACTACCGTGGCTAGGGTGCTTCAGGGAAAACATAAACCTGAATATACGCCACATGTTGATGTAGGAGATTTTGTTATTATTACAAATGCCAGTAAAGTAAAATTTACAGGAAAAAAGATGAAGGAAAAGGTGCACTATTATGTAACCGGCTATCAAAGCGGTTTGAGGAAACGAATGGTTGGAGAGACTCTTAAAACAGCGCCGGAAAAAGTATTTAATAGATCGGTAGGAAGAATGCTGCCGAAGTCCAGGTTAGGTAAAGATATGTTGAGAAAGTTAAAGATTTATGCAGGCGCCGAGCATCCGCATCAGGCACAGCAACCTAAAGAATTGATTATTCGTAATTAACTTTTAATCAAGGAGAAGAAATGGCTGTAGAACAATATATTTGGGGTACAGGAAGACGCAAGACTTCTATTGCACGGGTAAGGTTAAAAAAGGGAAATGGTAAGATTATGGTAAATAATAAGGATATTGAGAGCTATTTTCCCGTTGAGCGGGATAGAGGTATTGTACTCTCCCCGCTAAGAGTTACAAAAATGGAATTTGATGTGTTAGCGAACGTTAGAGGAGGAGGCATAACAGGCCAGGCAGGTGCCATATCCCTGGGTATAGCACGTGCTCTATCAAAGTCAGATCCCGCCCTTGTGAATAACCTTCGTGAAGAGGGTTTCTTAACAAGAGACAGTAGAATGAAAGAACGTAAAAAATATGGAAAAAAAGGAGCAAGAAAGAGCTTCCAATGGAC
>CAZPUD010000499.1:0-1721 GCA_964589115.1 uncultured candidatus Brocadiaceae bacterium
ATTTTTAACCAGGTCATAATCTTTACTTCTCGGCACAAAAATATCTTTGCAGCCACGTTCTCTCAGTTTCTCCACGACAAAAGAACCGAGGAAACCGGCGCCGCCGGTGATTGTTATACGTTTGTTAGATAGGGAAGTCATTGGGTGGTGTTTAGGTTAAGGTATAAATAGTGAGTAAGCAGCAGGCAGAAGACAGTAGGTAGTAAACAATAGGTAGTAGGGAGTAGACACAGTAGGGAGTAAGCAGTATGCAGTAAGCAGAAGGCAGTAAGTAGAAAGATATTTTTATTCGTGTTTGGCATTGTGCTTGTTTTCTACAAATTTTTCTGATTTATCTACACCAATCAATCCCTTTCTGCTTCAAAATCTTATTGCCTTCGCCCGATGACTTTATACCGGCTAACTCCAGATCAGAGTCGACCATTATTTTTATAAGTTCCTGAAAAGTAACCTTCGGTATCCAGCCCAGTTTTTTCTGTGCTTTTGTTATATCGGCACATAAAAAGTCTACTTCTGTAGGTCTGAAGTATCTGGGGTCGATTTCAACAAGGGTATCGCCGGTTTTCAAGAAAGAGGTTGAGGATAAGGAACTAATGATGCCTTTTTCTTCAATACCTTTTCCTTTCCATTCTAACTCAATCCCAATATGTTTGAAGGCAATTTCGACAAATTCCCTTACTGAATGGCTTTCACCGGTACCTATCACATAATCACCTGGCCTATCTTGTTGAAGCATTAACCACTGGCATATTACATATTCCGGAGCAAACCCCCAGTCCCTTTTGGCCTCCAAATTACCAAGATATAATCTCTTTTGCTTTCCGGCAGCGATGTTTGCCACCGCCCGGGTTATCTTTCTTGTTACAAAGGTTTCTCCTCTTCTAGGTGATTCGTGATTAAAGAGGATTCCATTGCAGGCAAACATATTGTACCCTTCTCTATAGTTAACTGTCATCCAGTAGGCATAGACTTTGGCTGCGGCATAGGGGCTTCTTGGCCTTAAATGTGTTTCCTCATTCTGAGGCGGTGTGGCATCTCCAAACATCTCACTGCTGCTTGCCTGATAAACTTTGGTTTTTATGCCACTTCTCCTTATTGCCTCTAATAATCTTGTAGTCCCCAGACCACTAATGTCCCCGGTAAATTCAGGCATATCAAAGCTAACGCGTACATGGCTCTGTGCTGCTAAATGATATACTTCATCAGGCTGGATATTATAGACGAGGTTTGTTATTTGTCCTGAATCAGAAAGATCTCCGTAATGGAGAAAGAGCCTCACATCGATGTCATGAGGGTCACGATAGAGGTGATCGATCCTATCAGTGTTAAAGGTACTGGAACGGCGAATAAGGCCGTGGACCTCGTAGTCCTTTGAAAGGAGAAATTCCGCAAGATAAGAGCCATCCTGGCCTGTTATTCCGGTTATTAAGGCTTTTTCCATAGCTTTCTAAGATATCATATATAGAAAAAGATTAAGGTTGAGGCCGAGATAGTAAGAAGTAGACAGTAAGCAGTACGTAATAGGCGGTGAAATAATTAGTATTAATCCCTGATTCTTTACATTTCCCTATCATCTCTTTTTCTCTATTCATGAACCTTGAATTTGCGTCTTATAAAGATGTATAAATTTTTATTTCTAGTACACTGTCAACATAATTGTTAATAATGGATTATATAGTATCTGTCATTGCGAGGGCGTTTTTCCCCGAAGCAATCCCTTT
>CAZPUD010000500.1:0-1703 GCA_964589115.1 uncultured candidatus Brocadiaceae bacterium
AAGAGCGTACGAAAACTATATATTGGCAGCAAAATTAAGTAAAGAAAACGGCGGCGGGGATATTACTCCTCTTACAAACAAGATAAATGAGCTTAGAGATAATGGATGGATTCGGTAAAAAGATTTAGAGAATATTATACTGGAAGTGTCATTTTGTTTGGCTTGACGGAAGTCTTACAACAAAGATATAATAAAAATATAGAGTAGGTGAGGGTATGGATAATAACATTGTTAATCAATTAGAAAAAATAAAGCAAAAGATATTAAATGAGATTGATATAAAAGCAATATACCTCTTTGGTTCATATGCATACGGAGTACCTAGGGAGGATAGTGATTTTGATCTTTACATTGTGATTCCTGATAATGGTCTTCGACCTATTGAAGCAGCAAAGATAGTCAATAATGTTATATATGAAGATCAAAGAAAGTCTATCGATATTCTTGTAGGAAGATATAGTGATTTTCAAAAGCGTAGATTACTGCCTACTATTGAAAGAATAGTGGCAAGAGATGGGGTATTATTGTATGGATGAAAAGTCCTTAATTGTAGAAGAGTGGATTGGATTTGCATGTAGAGATATCAATAGTGCAAAATATTTACTCGGAATGAGACCAATTCCTTTAGAAATAGTGTGTTACATTGTGAGCAGGCAGCTGAAAAAGTGTTAAAAGGATTCCTCATTCATAGTGATATAGAACCTCCTCGAACCCACGCTTTGCAATTATTATGTAAAATGTGTGCAGATATTGATGAAAAATTCGAAGAGATAAGCGAATCTTGTAGTAATCTTACGGTGTATGGTGTACAGTCTAGATATCCGTTTGAGCTTGATATTACAGATAACGATATGAAAAAAGCTATTATTGATGCTGACCGTATAATAGAGTTTGTACTTCAAAGACTTAATATTAATTGACACACATTATTATTATTGTTAAAATCCTATTTAAGAAATCATTTTTGGTATGATAATTTTATAAGTATTTATAAAGTAATTTAAATTTATAATTATGATGCATTCTAAAGCATCATTTTTTTATTTTAGGAAGGAGACTTTATGTATAGCACAAAAAAGATTTTTGAAATTGATCCCGAAATAGCAAATGCCATTGAAAATGAGGTGGACAGACAAAGAGAGAAAATTGAGCTTATTGCATCTGAGAACTTTGTCAGTGAGGCTGTTATGGAGGCTATGGGAACACCACTGACCAATAAATATGCAGAGGGTTACCCGGCAAAGAGATACTATGGAGGATGCGAACATGTTGATGTGGTTGAAAAACTTGCGATAGAAAGGTCAAAAGACATATTCGGTGCACAACATGCCAATGTGCAGCCACACTCCGGAGCACAGGCAAATATGGCTGTTTTTTTTGCTGTGCTAAATCCCGGAGATACCATTTTGGGAATGGATCTTTCGCATGGGGGACACTTAAGTCATGGCTGTCCTGTTAATATTTCGGGCAAATACTATAATGTAGTATCCTATGGAGTATCCAAAGAAGACTTTAGAATTGATTATGATGAGGTCAGAAAACTTGCAAAGCTACACAGCCCAAAGCTTATTATTGCGGGTGCGAGTGCGTATTCACGGGTTATAGACTTCAAAATCTTCAGAGAAATTGCGGATGAAGTGGGTGCTTATCTGATGGTGGATATGGCACACATCGCCGGGCTCGTTGCCGTGGGCTTACACCCC
>CAZPUD010000501.1:0-1700 GCA_964589115.1 uncultured candidatus Brocadiaceae bacterium
CACCGACAGGCTCATTCGGTTAATTAATGACCTCCTGGACATTCAGAAGATAGAAGCAGGAAAGTTCCAATTAAATAAAGAGGAATTTGATCTTGTTAAATTGGTTGAGGAATCTCTTGCCAGTTTAAAACACTATGCACGTGATTGTAACGTGACGCTTACAGGGAAATTACCGAAAACAGCTTACGTTTATGTTGATAAAGACAGGATATCACAGGTACTCTATAACCTTATTTCAAACGGCATCAAGTTTTCGGAAGGCGGTCAGGTGACAGCTTCTATCCTCGATAATGAAAATGAAGTAAAAGTAACGGTTTCAGATACAGGAATCGGTATTCCTGCAGATAAACAAGAAAGCATCTTTGAAAAATTTACCCAAATCAGTGAAAATCCAAGAAGGAAAGGAACGGGACTCGGACTCTCGATTTGTAAAGCCCTTATCGAGGAACACAAAGGGAAAATATGGGTAGAAAGCCAGGAGGGCAAGGGAAGCCAATTTCATTTTTTATTGCCGAAAGAGAAAGTATTATGACGTCAACAGAAAGCGATATTTCTTTCAGTGATAAAAAGACGACCGTTCTTGTAGTAGACGACGACCAGGATATAAGGAAAATTTTAAATTTTGTGCTCAGGAACAGTGGTTTTGATGTTATAGAAGCCGTTGATGGGATTGATGCACTCCATAAGTATGTAGAAAACGAAATAGATATTATTATATCGGACATCGTGATGCCGGGTATGAATGGGCTTGAACTCTGCCAGAAGATAAAAATACAAGAGCCACTAAAAAGAGTCTATTTTATCTTACTAAGTGCAAAGGGAGAATTAGATGATAAGATTACAGGATTGGAGTTAGGAGCCGATGAATATATACCCAAACCTTTTGAACCTTTAGAAGTACTAGCCCGTGTAAAAACAGGTGAACGCATCATAAAGCTACAAAATATGCTGGTACATGATGCAAGATACTTCGAAACGCTTGCTTTTACCGATGAGTTGACAAAACTTTACAACCGCAGATTTTTCAAAGAAACCCTCAATAAAGAATATGCAAAGGCAAAGAGGTATCAATACCCGATATCAATGATTCTAATCGATATAGATCATTTCAAATCCTTTAACGACAGGTATGGACACTCAACCGGTGACATTGTATTACAAACAATTGCCTATATTTTGAAAAAATCTGTTAGAGAAAGCGATGTTGTAGCAAGATATGGTGGTGAAGAATTTTCGATTTTATTACCAAACACACAGAGAGATAGCGCAATTGAATTAGCTGAAAGATTAAGAAAAGCTGTGGAAGAAACAAAGGTACAAACTCCTTACGGAAAACTTAATGTTACTATCAGCCTTGGTATTGGATTTTTAGAAAAAGAAATAACTAATACCGGCTCTCTTAATGATATATTCGAACAAGCAGATTCCGCCTTGCTAAAGGCAAAAGAAGCAGGGAGAAACAGGACATACTACTAGGAGGCGAAACTTAGATGATAAAAAGAAATTGCAATCGCAGATTTTACGGATTACATAACGTGGCAAAGCCACAACCAAAAAGATTTTAACCACGAAGGGCACGAAGAACACGAAGAAAAACTTTGAAATTCCTGAGTATCAAACTAGTACACTGTCAACATTATTTGTAAGTATGTGAATAACCAAAAGAGGTATAGCATGTCATTGCGAGGGTCTTTTCCGAA
>CAZPUD010000502.1:0-1696 GCA_964589115.1 uncultured candidatus Brocadiaceae bacterium
GCATAGGCCTGTACGTTTTGGTTTATTCCAGGCTTATGAAACATGCTAAACGTTTCGGTTCAATCGTGGACGATTGAACCAACTCTGAAACTTTGAATTTCCTATACGTTAAATTATACCTTGTTATTAATGATTTTTGTTATAGCCTTCCGGTATTCTTCTGCAAACCGTTCCCTTGTATGATGTGCCCTGGCAAATTCCCATGTCTTCAACGCCCTGCTCTTAAGTTCTTTGGCAGGAAGACTGGAAATAGTCTGTACTGCATTTTTTATTTTATCGATAGAACAATCTCTCAGAATCACACCAAAATCACCTACATCCACACCGGACTCATAACTTACAACCGGTATTAGTCCCCCATGCATACAGGCTATTACTGCACCGCACTGTCCTTCAGCACCGGATGGGTAAATTAGTCCAATACAATTATTCATAATCTTTATAAATTCCTCACTGTTGACATTCACCCAGCCATGTGTATGAATATTAGGGGTTTGATAGAGCTCTTTATAGAAAGTCCTTACAAAGTCTTCTTCCTGCTGTATAGGGCCACAGATGGTTAAATGGTAATCCGGCGTTTGAGCAAAAACATCCAATACTAAATCTAATCCTTTGTGGATTAACCCGCCGCTGCCAAACCATAAAAAGTTTTTCCGGCAAACATCAAAATTTTTCTCTTCCGGCCAGGGGTAAACAGCGCACGTAGAAATAGGAATACGAAAGATCGGTTTTTTCGCATATTTATAGGTGCTGATAGTAAAATCATTCCCAAGGATTGTCGCGTAATCAGCATATTCAATTGCAAGGTTGGATTCTACTATCCTTTGACTCCTTACGGTCATTCCTTTTCGCATCTGCATGGACAAAGAACGTTCGTATGATGCATGGTTATTAAAAAGCCAATGGGAGGTATCCAGATGTACGATCTTTATGCAGTTCTTATTAAGATGTTTTGAGATTCTTTCAAAATTTGTCCGTGCAGCAACGAAAAAAGAATATTCTTTTTCCGGAATGAATTTGTTATTACGGTAATCAATAACATCAACACTATAGCCCAGTTCTAAAAAAGTTTTTCCTATTTGTAAAGATTCCCAGTCGTGGGTGTGATCATCAGACACCCGCTCGCCGGCTTTTAACAAGAACGGTTCGATTATGTAAGAAAGAAGCACATTGCCTTTGCTTTTATTCTCTGGTTCTACGGAAACGATTTTTCTCTCATTCCGGTTAATCCTTCTTATGTCTACACCGAGTGCAGCCGTAGTTTTATTCGATATTTTCTTAAGATATTTTTTCATATTTGCCATTTTCATTAAATAGTCAATAATTTTCGTGTTTTTCTGAAAATAGTTCTTATTAATGTTGGTTTTACATCAATATTGAACAACAGTTTTACCTTTATAAAATTTAAAGGAAAAACATGATCACTCTTTTTATGATATCCTTGAGAAGATACATCTTCTAACGAAGGTTTTTTTGCAAGGTTAAGAAATTCACTTTGATTATATTCATCTTCTATGAATGATTCATCAGAAGACCAACTCCAATCGCTGTACCAGGTCCAGCAGCGATTTTGCACGTATAAATCTTTAATAGAATTTGCCAAAACCCTGTTTGTTCTTAATGTTGTATAATTAGATCCCATACCGGTAGAATACGCTAACATAAGATTAAGAGATTTATTACTGCAGTAATTAGA
>CAZPUD010000503.1:0-1678 GCA_964589115.1 uncultured candidatus Brocadiaceae bacterium
AGGCAGCGATAATAACAATAAAACATGGGATACGAATCTCACGGGGAATAAACGACCGTACGGCAGAAATGATAAAATTAGAGCATATTAATACAAAGGTTGCGGCCCCGCCCATTGCCAATCCATTTTTTACTGAAGTCGTAACGGCAAGGCTGGGACAGAGTCCTAATATTAGCACAAACAAGGGATTATACTGAAAAAGTCCCTTGGTAAATTCCTTTAAATTGTTTTGTTCTGCCATAGGTTATATTCCAAAAAATCTTTAAAAGGCTAAATATTTTAAGGATAAAAGTCAAGGATAAATTTATGTCTAGTATTGTATCAATTAATTATAGAAAAAATAAAATTCAAACAAAAAAGACATATACAGTCAACAAAAAAACATCAATGAACAGACATAAGTAATTTTGAGTCTTGCAAATGGCCTTAAGAAGTTATTCTTTTGACTTGATTTTTGTGTTCTGCTAAAATCACGAGTCAAAAGTATGTGGAATTTTGAATTATAAAAGGAGAAGACGATGGCCAGAATAGAAAGGGCGCTCATCAGTGTATCTGATAAGACCGGGGTTGTAGAGTTTGCCAGAGAGTTACAAAAATTAGGGGTCGAGATTATTTCTACAGGCGGAACGTCCAGGTTACTAAAAGAGAATAATATCCAGGTAATTGAAATATCGGAATATACAGGATTTCCGGAAATTATGGACGGACGTGTAAAAACCCTCCATCCAATGGTACATGGAGGGCTGCTGGCTCTTAGAGATAACGAAACTCATAAGAAGCAGATGAAAGAACTGGGGATTAAACCAATCGACATGGTTGTTGTTAACCTCTATCCTTTTGAAAAGACGGTTGCTAAGAAAGATGTGACCCTGGAGGAGGCAATTGAGAACATCGATATCGGGGGGCCATCAATGATCCGGTCTGCATCTAAGAATTATAAACATGTGGTGGTGGTGGTAAACCCAAAACGTTATGAGTTTATTATAGAGGATCTCAAGGCTAATCACAACGATATATCAGAAAAGATGCGGTTTGAACTTGCAGTTGAAGCATTTCGGACAACAGGGCGTTATGACAGGATTATTGCCAACTATTTTGATAGCCTCGATCAAGAGAAGGGGGGCTATCCAACGGGTCTTTCACTTGATTTTATAAAAAGGCAGTCATTACGTTACGGTGAAAATCCGCATCAAACGGCCTCATTTTATGTAGAAGATAACGTCCAGGAGCCATGTGTTTCCAATGCACAGCAACTATACGGAAAGGAGCTCTCCTATAATAATATTTTGGATCTCAATGCAGCTTTAGAGTTGGTTAAAGAATTTGAAAGGCCATCGGCTATTGTGATTAAACATACCAATCCGTGCGGTGCCGCATCGGCGGATACCCTGGCAGAGGCATTTAAAAAGGCGTACAGCAGTGATCCCGTATCTGCGTTTGGATGCATCCTCGGGCTAAATCGTACCGTTGATGTTGATACGGCGGAGGTTATTACTGAACCGGGACATTTTGTAGAAGCAATTATTGCACCGGAGTACGAACAAAAGGCCATAGAGATACTAACAACGAAACGGAAATGGGGGAGTGGATTGAGGCTTTTAAAGACCGGTGTATTATCGGCAAAGGCTATAGATCCTCATGCCCACGATATGAAAAGGGTAGTAGGTGGAATGCTTCT
>CAZPUD010000504.1:0-1651 GCA_964589115.1 uncultured candidatus Brocadiaceae bacterium
AATTAAAGTAAAGGGCTCAATAGATAAATTAAATTCAGATAAAGAAAAAGAATTAAACGAACTCCTAACTTTAAAAAACCAGAAACAAAACCTTATAAGTGAGTTTAAAAGATTTGAAGAGGCAAAAAAACAATTACCAAACTATAATAAGTTACTAGAACATCATGAATCACTCAAATTAGATGTCCAAAAAGAGAAAAATAGATTAGATATTTTAAGAGAAGAAATAAAGTTTAATGAACAACAACTAAAAGAAATCAAAACAAAAGTAGATATTTCTAAAGTTCAAGAGGCTGAATCTATGAATATTATTAAAGAAAAACATTCCGAGATAAAATCAGAACAAGAAAAACTAACCACAAAACATAATCAGTTGAATGCCCTTAAAAACGAGTTAAGGGATTTAATCGTAGAAGCTAGAGAGAGATCTAAATCAGAAAGAATAAATAAAATTGCGAGGGAATTAAATGAGTAATAACGTAAGTCATGAAGGAGTATTCTTAAAAGATAGTCTAGGGGATGCAATAAACTCAATTAACCCTTTAAATGTATCTGAGCAAGTATGGAGAAATATAAAATATGATGCTAGCGATTCACAGCCAAATTATATTGGGTTAAATTTAGATGCTGACGCTTTAGATTCAGATTCGGACTGGGAAATATTTAAATTCACTTATTCAGGTTCAAATGTCACACAAATACTAAGGAAAACAGGCACTTGGTCAGGAAGAGTCGCACTGTTTTCTTAAGGGAGAATTATTAAATGCCACTTAAATTAAATCCTACTACTGGAAAATTAGACTTAGTAAATAATTCATTAACTCTCGGCACTGACAATCAAATTCCTGTCATGAACGCCACAGGCGATGATTTTGAGTATTCAAGTAGTTTGGTATGGGATAGTACGAATAGCAGGTTAGGAATTGGAACTGGTAGCCCTTCTGCAACCCTCGATATTGGAGGCTTTGGAACGATTGTGGATGTGGGTGGAGGCTCAACTGCAAAGATGTTGGTGAAAGACAACGCAAACTCTGTATCTGGTATTGAAATGTATAATGCAAGTGCTGGTAACAGGGCAGACTTTCGTTTCATGGTATTAAATAATGCCAAAAATCAGTATATGGCATTTGCTACACCGAGCAATGCAAATAGTCTCTCTCTTTTTGGCCAGACACGAGGTACCGCTAACTTCATTTTCAACAATACGCTTTCAGGCGGTACAGACAGGAACCTTGTTATTGGAACAGTAAAAGCAGGTAATCTTATTTTTGGAACAAATAATGCAGAAGTGGCTCGCTTTGATAGTGCAGGAGACCTTGGAATAGGGGCAACGAATCCTCTCTATCCTATTCATGTGCAACGAACCAAAGCAGAACTCATGCTTGAGAGTACCAGCGCAGCTACTGACACCAACATTCATATGTATGGTGACAGAGACTGGCTTATACAAGTAGATAATGACGGCTCACTGGGAGCAACTGGGGGTTTTCATATTTTTGATATTACCGCAGTTACGGATAGGCTCCACATTCACTCAAATGGTGACTTTTCAATCAACACAACCAATCTATTCGTAGATGCAAGCTCAGGAAATACGGGCATTAACAATTCATCACCGAGTGGAAGACTCTCAGTTAACTCAGTGTCTACA
>CAZPUD010000505.1:0-1600 GCA_964589115.1 uncultured candidatus Brocadiaceae bacterium
ATGGTACTTCTTACTCAGCTTCTCTGCACGTATCGCTATTTCACTCATTATTATTCCTATTGAATTTATATATTTGACATTCTTGTATTACTTTTTGTTTGAATGCAGCTTCAATGAGCTAGTCTTTGTATGGATTGAATTTTTTAAAGATTATCTGAAAAGATGCAATGGTAGAATAAATCTCAGGAATTAACGTGGGTTTTTTCAGACAGTCTCTTAGTTGTTGACAATAACCTTTTCCCAAGAGTTTTCCATGTCCTGGGTATTTTCTTCTTTACGCTTACTAATAAAGTGTTTGATGATACAACAACGTTTCTGTTGAATCTTTCTTCAGCACCAAACGAGTACTTATGCTGCTCGTCTCCTACTCCAAAATCATATATTTTAAACCCGTTTTCAATTGCATACCGGATGCTATATCCAATCATCACCCTGCCAGGGGAATATTTGGCAAATTCATTGTTAAAGGCAGACATATAAAGGACGAAGGTTTTCAATTTTTGGTCGAGAATACCGGCTATCCCTGCAACAGGTGCTTTATCTACCCATAAAGTGGTTAACCAAAGTGCATTCTCTTTAAAACAATGCCGGTATAATGCATGGTACCAGTCTATTTGCCCGGATGCTATTCCCCAGCGCTTTTGCCTGAATTTCAATAATATATCAATTTGGATTTCCAGGTTATCTTCCCGGGTGTAAACTACTCTATAATCATTAAGCCGGCTTACCAAACCGGTTTTATATTTTAATTTCTTGCGTGTATCCGGACTTAGAAATTCACGGAGGTACCTATCCCAGGAATCGGGCAAAACAATATATGGACAGGTGGCGCCTTCAAGTTCCTGGATATGAAACCTCTTTTGAGAAAAGCACTGTAAAAAGATATCCAGCCGGGGATCGAATACATCCATTATCGAGAACGTATTCCATTTCATCTGTTTTTGGATAAACCCTGCAAAAGCAGGAATTGCAACATCAGCATAATCCGGTAAACAAACAAATCCTGTATGGTCTGTTATTGGGTTACCACCCATATGCAAATTACCATGGACGAAATTAAATCTAAACTCTCCGTTTGAGCTCATACCAAGAACCATAAATGCGGTGTAGGACCGTGCTGTACCGGGCCGAAAAGCTAGTACATGCCAGCCATACAATGTAGTCTCTAACCATCCGCGCATCCATGCCCACGATGTGAAAATAGTAGCATGTGGATCTGCCGAGTAAACATCATCCCAGTTCTGTTTCAGTTTATTAAATTGGTCAATACTATTAATATGTTTTATTTCCATAGTATCCTTATTATCCTTTGGCAAATTCACGGTCTCTGGCTTTTGGGACAACCCCATATTTTCAGCATAGGCCTGTACGTTTTTGATTGACGCAAGGCATATCAAATCTGAATGGGATTACCAATTACCTGATTTCCCAAACGATCCTCGGGTATAGTAAAGATGTCTCCATTTGGACGTGGTTTTGTAGTCCATTTCAAAAGTGGCCTTATAGCACCCGGATATTCACCTGTGTAATTCCCGCGGGCCGAGTCTCCGTCAAGGCTGTCAATAACCTGGAAAGCCACTGCATGACTTTCCTCAAAATG
>CAZPUD010000506.1:0-1567 GCA_964589115.1 uncultured candidatus Brocadiaceae bacterium
TATCCATAAATTATGCCTCCAGCAACTTTTATCTGTTGTGAAGATGTAGGGCAAGGCTTTAGCCTTGCTTCCCCGCCTGTAATACCTGTACGGGGAGACAACCCTAAAGGGTCGCCCTACTTTGAATTTTCTAAGCATTAAATTATGAAAAGCATACGCACAAGACTAATCCTTTTTATAAGCCTTTTGATAATTCTTGTCGACACATTGTGTTGCCTGCTTTTTTTCACTCTATCAAAAAAACAGCATGAGGATGCCCTTAAGGAATTTGGTATTTCTTTCGCCACCTTACTTGCACATGATAGTGAAGTTAAATTTGCCATAAATCAGGGACAGGATGTATTGTTACATACTTCTATAAGGAGAATACTAACGGTTGACAGAGACAGAGTCGTCGGATACTGGCGTATATCAAACAGGAAAAACGTTATACTGGAAGAGATCTCCTCATGGGCAAATATCAAAATAGAAGAAATTCCCATCAGAAATGGTTTTTACAATCCTGAAAAACCGGTTATCAACCGTATTGTCTCATCCTCAAAAGGAATATTTTTAGACTTTTTTGTACCTATCTCCGAGAGGCAGGTTTTCTCGGGAGAAGCATTTGCCGCCTGGATTTTTGACGATGTTCCTTCTAAAACTGAACAACAGATTTCGGGCTTTATACAAATTGGTTTATCTACGCATAAAATACGTGAAAGGGTACGGAGTGTTATATGGAAGAGTATTATCCCGATGGGATTAATTATTATTTTTGCAGGAACAGTCCTTACCTACTTCACAACAAGACATCTTACTTCACCACTGCAGAGGCTGACACTGGTTACACTCGATATTGCCAGGGGAAATCTTTCCGGGAAAGTAAATATACGCTCAAGAGATGAGATCGGACAACTAGCAGTAAACTTCAACCGGATGATCGAGACGCTTGAGAAATCTTATGCAAAACTAACACAGGAAATTGCTGAACACAAGCAAACGGAAGAGACCTTACGGGTAAGTGAAAGTAAATACAGGACACTCCTGGAAAACCTTCCGCAAAAGATATTTCTCAAGGATAGAAATTCAACCTATATATCTTGCAATAAGAACTATGCTATGGATTTTAAGATCGAACCGGATGAAATCTTTGGAAAAACGGACTATGACTTTTTCCCGAAGGAACTTGCCGATAAATACCGCGCAGATGATAGAAGAATTATAGAATCAGGGAAAATCGAAGAGCTGGAAGAGAAATATATGAAAGATGGAAAAGAATTGTTTATACATACCATTAAAACCCCCGTAAGAGATGAAAAAGGGAATGTCGTTGCTATACTCGGTATATTCTGGGATATTACGGAAAAAACAATCTTGCAAATGGAAGCGATACGTTCCAGAAATCTTGCATCGTTGGGTGAGCTGGCTGCCAGTGTAGCGCACGAAGTTAATAACCCGATAAACGGTATTATTAATTACGCACAGTTATTGGTCGATGGAACTGAAGACAGAAACACTGAAAAAGATATTGCTAAACAAATCATAAAGGAGGGATGCCGCATTGCAAATATCGTAAAGAGCCTCCTTT
>CAZPUD010000507.1:0-1564 GCA_964589115.1 uncultured candidatus Brocadiaceae bacterium
AATGGATATGATCTTGTCGAATACTTTGAGGAAAAGGATGTTGAAAATTCAAAAACGATAGATGAAATTATTACTTTATTTATTACAGTCTGTGACCCATTGCAGTACCTCCACAGCAAGAATTATATTCATTGTGACTTAAAGCCGGGTCATTTAATTTTAAATAAAAAGACAAAATTGGTATATCTTGTCGATTTTGAGTTAGCTATTAAAAAGGGTGGAATTATTAAGGGAATTACAAAGGAGTATGCATCGCCGGAGCAACTCCAGATGCTCTCATACCTTAAGGACCGACCAAGAAAATTTCATTACGAGGACATTTCCGCCGCAGTTCGTTTGGACGGCAGGACAGATCTTTATTCTGTAGGCCTAATACTCTATCAGATACTAACAAGAAGACTCTGGCATAAAGAAAAAGTCCCTCCCCGTCAAATAAACAAGCAGGTACCCCAAAAATTGGAGGAAATCCTGAATGGACTATTAGAGGCTGATGTCTCTAACAGAATACCATCTGCCGGGGAGTTAAAAAAGGCACTTAGTAATATTTAAACGTTTACGAATTTCTAAGGTGGTGTGTAAAAAGTGAATAGTGAATAGTAGTTAGTGAATAGTTAAATGATTATATGGTCAATAGCCATCTATCCACTATTCACTATCCACTATTCACTATCCACTATCAACTTGAATGAAAAATATAATCATATCGGACATACATGGTAATGTAGATGCATTGCTAGCGGTAATAAAGGATATTGCCCTGAAGGAAAGAAACGTAGACAGATTGTTAATTGCCGGTGATATTGTTGGCTATGGTGCGTCTCCAAATGAATGTTGTGATATCGTACGTTATTTGATGTATGGGAGAAAGAGAGTCAGTTTAGAAACCATTTTTCAGATTTCGTCTCAACCATACTTCGACTCTGCACAGAGGGATGATATGCTGAATGCTTTCCTATTGTTGGAAAAAAAGTGTATTTCTGTTAGTGGAAATCATGATAGGGAAACAGTTGATATACCATCTCTTACTTCAGAAATGAATCCGGTAGCGAGGACTGCCGTAGACTGGACAAAAGGGGTGTTGACGAAGGAAAACTTTAAATTTTTAAGCCGCCTTCCTTTAAGGGTAAAATTTAGAAGGGAAGAATTTGAGATCGTGCACAGCACCCCGGTATATCCGCAGGGATACGAATATGCCAGAAATGCGAGCGTACTAAAATATGTCACCTTGAGATCAAAAATAACTTTCGGAGGGCATACGCATCGTCCGTCAGCATACATTTATACAAAAGAAATCAGAACCGTAAGTGCCTCAGTGCTCATCCCGGCAGACAATTACGATATGAGACTTATGCTTATAGAGAGGGGATCAACAAACAAGGTAGAGTCTTTCCATATTGATACAGAGAAAGAATGGAAATATTATATCAATGTCGGTTCAGTAGGGCAGCCAAGGGATGGAAACCCTCACGCATGTTATGTTGTATTTGATTCCGCCTCAAAACAACTTTGTTTTAAACGGGCATGTTACAATACCGAAGCCGCATCAAGAAAAATCACAGAAGCA
>CAZPUD010000508.1:0-1546 GCA_964589115.1 uncultured candidatus Brocadiaceae bacterium
GTTCAATCTACAAGATTGAACCAACCTTAGAGTATAATATAATTAGAAACAACATCTCATACATATTTTAGCTCCAGAGGAGTGATATATTCCCCTTTACTATAAACTTTTCAGACACTCTCTATAGGGTATGTAAAAGAAACAGAAAATGATTATTGTTATGAAAAAATTCCATTACTCCATTATGTGTAGTTTACCGTATTACCGGTTTTGGCTCCCCTATATAATACCCTTGAGAATAATCAACGCCAAGTGCTTTTACCTTTTGGTAAACCCTCTCCGAATGGACGAACTCGGCAATTATCTCAATTTCCAGTTTCTTTACAAAATTAACAATGGTCTCTACAATAATCTGTGAATAAATATCTGCATCTATATTCTTTATCAGGGATGAATCTATTTTTAAATAATTGACATCCAGTCGTAAAATATGCTCAAAATTAGAATATCCTGCTCCAAAATCATCTATAGCCATCTTACATCCGTATTCCTTCATTTCATTAATAAAATCATGGACGACCTGGTAATTTTCGATACCCTCACTTTCAAGAATTTCAAAGGTAATCCTCTTTGCAATCTCCCGGTTATTATTGAATATTTCCCTCATAAAATTATTGAATTTTTTATCCATGAGGTCTCCAATAGAAAGATTGATAGAAAATTCATAAGGTGTATTTTTTACCATGGAAATGCTTTTTTTGATCATCGTTTCGGTTATATCCGCATAGAGCTTAGTTTCTTTCACAATATGTAGAAATGATGCGGGAGAGAGGATTTCTCCATTTTTATCAGAGACCCTTACCAGACATTCATACTTATTAATTTTTCCGGTTCTATTATTGAGGATGGGCTGAAAATAAACAAGAATATCATCACGCTTCATAGCGTGCTTCAAGAGGTTAATAACATTTAAATTTCTTGATACATTCTCATAAAGATTAAGTTCTTTATGATACTCCAAAAACTTTATTCTGGGGCGTTTCTTTATATATCTCAATACCATATTTGCCTTCTCGATCAGGGGTCTTTCTCTGGATATGGCTATAGATATGCCTATTAATATATCGTTGCCCTGAAAAATAAATATTTCTTTTCCAACTTCATGAATGAGAATCTTTGCCAGATCTTCCGGATTTTGTTCTAAAGTATGTTCATACAATATGCCAAAATCATCGGCTCCCAGCCTGTAGAACCTTGCATGCAGGTCTGTTGGTATGAGGTTCTTAATAATAGGGGAAAGCCTTTGTAAAATGTAATCACCTGTTTCTATCCCGTAGAAATCGTTGATGAGCTTGAAATTATCGATATTGACCAAAATGAGTATGGGGTTTTTAAAATCTTTCTGATCCCGGTCAAAGGTGTATCGGTTTAAAAGCCCTGTCAGGATATCTTTTGCAGATATTTCCTCAAGCAGGGCAGTTCTTTCAAGAACCCTTTCTTCAAGCTGTTCATTTATCTTCTTTAATTCTACTTCTATTTTCAGGAATTTACTGTTTTGTTCAATCAGGTGTTCATATGCAGAAAGGAAGAGATTGAGGATTTGATA
>CAZPUD010000509.1:0-1538 GCA_964589115.1 uncultured candidatus Brocadiaceae bacterium
GTCCTGTCTTTAACTATGACTGTATCAAAAACTTTTTTGGAAAACGGGAAATTTAATCTTATGGTCCGAAAACGAAAACCAAAGCTTGCCGTCTGGAAATTCGCATCCTGCGATGGTTGTCAATTAACTATTTTAAACTGTGAAGATGAGTTACTAACTTTAACAGATAATGTTGAACTCGCATATTTTCTGGAGGCCTCAAGTGCTATAAAAAGGGGTCCCTACGATATCTCCATTGCTGAGGGATCGGTTACCACCCAGCAGGATGTTGATCGTATCCACAAAATCCGAAAAGAGTCCAGGCTGTTAATAGCAGCCGGTGCATGTGCCTCTGCGGGCGGCATTCAGGCGTTACGTAATTTTGTAAATGTGAAAGATTTTATTTCCGTTACATACCCTTCTCCTGAATACATCCATACACTTGATAAGTCAACTCCATTCTCTCATCATGTCCATGTAGACTATGAGTTGCAGGGTTGCCCTATTAATAAACATCAACTTCTTGATGTTATCAGTGGCTTCCTGCACGGGCGTAAGCCGAATTCAACATCGTACAGTGTTTGTATTGAATGCAAACGGCGTGGAAATGTTTGTGTAATGGTCGCCCATGGTATTCCCTGTATGGGGCCCGTAACCCATGCAGGATGCAATGCACTTTGTCCGACGTATAACCGCGGTTGCTACAGTTGTTATGGCCCCAAGGAAACGCCTAACACGGCATCTTTAAGCAACTGGTTTCGTCGTCTGGGAATGAAAGAAGATGATGTTATGCGGGTCTTCCGTACCTATTACGGCAATGCAGAACCTTTTCGTAAAGAGAGTGAGGCTCATGTGAAATAATACTGCTAAAACAAAAATAATTAAAGTGGATTACCTCACGGTTGGTTCAATCTTGTAGATTGAACCATGCGTTTAGCATGGGTCTGTCGCCTTTGATTAATGCTAGGCATATCAGACATGCTAAACATTTCGGTTCAATCGTGGACGATTGAACCAACCCTGAAGTTTAGTCTTTGGTTGAATGCAGGTGTATGGAATATAAAGGAATGATTAAGAACGTCATTGCGAGGAGTGAAGCGATGAAGCAATCTCTGCCTTTGGGATTGCTTCGGAAAAGACCATCGCAATGACCAGAGTGATAGTCTTTTGTATGTTGAGGATATGTTCGGTTTCATCCTTTGGATACTATAATAAGCTCTGTAGGAGCAACCTGTTTGTAGATAGAATACAATAACAGATATTAGCTCCGTCAGGAGCGGCCTGTTTACCTATAAATCGCATACAGGCCGCTCCTGACGGAGCTATTTACTCTATTTAATTTTATTGGGCTACAAACAGATCACCCCTAACGGGGCTACATTGTTTTATTATATCTCTATTATGAAAAATAATAAGTCTAAAACCAAAACGATTAAAGTTGATTATCTTACCCGTGTTGAGGGTGAAGGTGCTTTGTATGTAAAAATAAAAGAAGGTACTGTTTCAGACGTTAAGCTCAAGATATTCGAACCTCCCCGCTTTTTCGAAGCATTTTTGCG